>CAVGWF010000008.1:0-8967 GCA_963632825.1 Escherichia coli
AACTCACAACCTTCTCATTACGAGTGAGATGCTCTGCCATTGAGCCACACCAGCAAAGGACGATTCGTATTTTAGCACATGGCAGCAATAAAGTCAAACAAAAAAAGCAATTACAGCGAGTATATATAAAATTCGGCAAAGGATCGGTGCATCTTAAGCACCGGCAGCAAAACCAAGTGTTTTCAATGTATTTTTGCCGGAACATTTTGGCGGCATTTTGTTTACATAATTATTTCATAAAATTATTATGCAGATAGTTATCAACATTATCAACACACTTTCCAACACGAAAAATTTGTTGAAATACAACGGAAATTGTTGTTTTGACATATAATTCAAAATCCGCAAGTCGAATTTTGTTGCAATTCAGAAACAATATATTGTTTACATAACACCAGCTTTGTTAAGAGATTGAAACTCTTTGCCGCTGACTATGATATGGTCGAGAAGTTTTATATCGAGCAGGGCCAGGGCCTTCTTTACAAGCTTGGTGCTGTACTCATCCTCCCTTGACGGAATGGCGGGAGCTCCCGGATGGTTGTGGGCTATTATCACGCTGACGGCATTGCATTTGAGCGCCGCCTCAACAAGCATCCGCACACTGATCTCGGTTGCATTTACTATGCCTCGGCTTATCTGCTTACAGGCGATTATGCTGTTTGTGGAGCTTAAAAGCAGCGCATAGGACACCTCGTTTGTCTCATAGAGGAATTTAGACACGAAGTAGCGCCCCGCATCGTCGCTTGAACTTATTACATTGTCGGGAACGCTTTTCGTTTGCAGATACCGCCTTCCGACCTCCGGCACGAGCTTTATCAGGGTAGCCGCATTCTCCCCTATCCCCTCTACGGCGCAAAGCTGCTCATAGCTTGCCTCGAATACCGCCCAATAAGAGCCGAAATGCTTAAGCAGTCTGTGAGCAAGCTCATTGGTGTCCTTTCGCGGCAGGGCATAAAACAGCAGCATTTCCAACGCGTTATGATCATTGAAGCCGTCCAGTCCCGCTTCGGCAAAGCGGCTTTTCATCCGCTCTCTGTGTCCGTCGTGCACACCCATTTTGACTTACTCACACCTCCATGTTTGCGTAAGCATTCAGATCCCATCCGGCAGTGTTGCCGGCAAGATACTCATAGTAGCCCTGACAGCCTATCATTGCCGCATTATCGCCGCAAAGCTTCAGCGGCGGAACGAAGAGCTCGCATCCGGCTTTTTCGGCCGAGGCCTTAAAATCCGCGCGTATACGCGAGTTTGCGGCAACGCCTCCGGCTATGGCGATCTTCTTATAGCCGAGCTCGGCTGCCGCCATCATGGTACGAGGTACGAGCGCATCGCTGACAGCCGCCGTAAAGGATGCCGCAAGCGACGCTCTGTCAAGCTCCTCACCCTTCTGCTCGGCATTGTGCACGATGTTGATAACTGCGGTCTTGAGACCCGAAAAGCTCATTTCATAGGGCTGCCCGTCTATATGTGTGCGCGGCAGGCGGTATTTTTTATCGTCTCCGCCCTGTGAGAGCAGATCAATGGGCTTTCCTCCGGGGTAAGGCAGGCCGAGGACACGCGCCGTTTTGTCAAAGCACTCTCCCGCGGCATCATCGCGCGTTGCGCCTATTATCTTCAGATCCGTGTAATCCCTTACATCTATTATAAGCGTGTTGCCGCCGGATATGGCAAGGCACAGAAACGGCGGCTCAAGCTCGGGATATGCTATGTAATTTGCCGCAACATGACCTCTTATGTGGTGCACCGGTATAAGCGGCACATCAAGGCTCATTGCAACGGCCTTTGCAAAGTTAAGTCCGACCAGCACCGTGCCGATAAGTCCCGGAGCATATGTGACGGCGACTGCGTCAATATCGCTTTTCTCTATACCGGATGCCTGTACTGCGCGTTCGGCAAGGCGGGATATGACCTCAACATGGCTGCGCGAGGCTATCTCCGGCACTACGCCGCCATATATGGCATGGAGATCCGCCTGAGAAAATATCTGATCGGTCAGTACATTCCTCCCGTTTTCGACCACGGCAACGGCGGTCTCGTCGCACGACGATTCAAACGCAAAAATTTTCATTGTTCTTCCTCACTTAGAAACAGAGTCATCAAAACGGCATTTTCGGTCGGCCGGCCGTAATAGTTTTTTCGCAGCCCTACCTCCGTGTAGCCGTGTTTTTTATAAAGGTTCTGCGCAGGAACATTGCTCTGCCTTACCTCAAGCGTCAGAAAGCTGAGCTTTTTTGCCTGCGCGCGGAGCCTGAGCTCGTTCAGGAGCATATCCGCTATCCCCTGCCGCCGGTGCTCCGGAGATACGGCAACATTCGATATATATCCCTCGTCGAGCACATACATAAGTCCGATATAGCCTATCGCACAACCGCGCTCATCCTCGGCGGCAAGAAAAATATGCATATCGTCCGGGAGCTGGGAAGCAAGCTGCTCACGGGTCCACGGCACGGAAAAGCACCTTTTCTCAAGCTCGAGTATATCATCTATGTGTCTCGGTTCCGTGTCAACGATCTTTACCATCAGAGCATTTCCTCACGCAGCTCGTCTATAACGGCAAGCACCTCATCCTCTATCCGCAGTATACACTTTTTCCAGCCTATCGGCAGTGCAGGCGGAAATATATCGTCCTCGGCAAGGCACATTATGCGCTCCTCCATGTCCTGATACTCATCGCAGAGCGTCTGCGCCTGCTGTGCCGTCATACACAGGGTCACATCGCAGCTTTCTATAAGCTGCCGCGTCACCTGAGCCGGCACACGCTCCGCCAGCGGGATGCCGAGCGCCTCACAGCACCTTTTCACTCGCGGGTTTATCCTGTCGACGGCGTTCAAGCCTGCCGAGGTGCAGGTTATTTCGGGACAGTAGTCCACTTTTGACGAGTTGAAAACGCCCTCTGCCGCAAGCGAGAGGCTGTTATCGCCGCAGACAAAGAGAATGCTGCCGACATCTATGCCGCCGAATCCGCACAGCTCGGACTGCCGCTCGTCCCAGCGTTCCAGGCTTCGGTCGCCGGCTTTGTTCTCGATATGGTGCGTAAGCTCATGGTGCAGCGTGCTTCTGAGTCTGCGGCGGAAGGTTTCGTCATCCATGTCGCCGTAAAGCTCTGCAAACGAGCCGTAATACAGCTCGATATGCCTTCCCATTGAATCGTTAAAATACATTCCAAGCGTATAGCGGCCGTCTGGCTCGCGCTTTGCATTCTCAAGGAAGCTTACGCCGCCGTTAAGGGACTTGAATATCTCCTGCGGGAGCTCGTCGACAAGATCGTCGAGCACATTCCCTGCCTGTTCATATGTCAGCATCAGTGCGCCTCCGCCCAGCTGTGTCCGGTTTTTGCGTCAACGGTGAGCGGTATGCTCAGCTGCACCGCGCCGCTCATCTCCTCGCACAGAATGTTCTTTACTCTTTCTGCCTCATCCTCCGGACATTCGCAGATGAGCTCATCGTGCACCTGCAAAATAAGCCGCGAACGCAGCCCCTCAGCCTTGAGGCGGTCAAATACATTCACCATTGCAATCTTGATTATATCCGCTGCCGTGCCCTGGATGGGCATATTCAGCGCTACACGCTCTCCGAACGAACGCATATTGAAGTTTGAAGACTTCAGCTCCGGCAGCTCGCGGCGGCGGTTATACAGGGTTTTTACATATCCGTCCGCCTTTGCCTGCTCGACTACGCGCTTCATATACTCGCGCACACCGTCATACTTGGCAAGATACGCATCCATATACGCTTTTGCCTCATTCGGAAAAACGCCTATATCCTGTGCGAGCGACCAAGACGATATGCCGTATACGATGCCGAAGTTTACGGCCTTCGCACGGCTGCGCTGAAGCGGCGTTACCTCGTTTAAGGGCGTATTGAAGACCTGTGACGCCGTGACTGCATGAATATCCTCACCTGACATAAACGCCGCGCGCATATGCTCGTCTCCCGATATATGGGCAAGCAGGCGCAGCTCTATCTGACTGTAGTCGGCATCGACGAGCACGCTGCCCTTGGATGCAATGAACATCTCGCGGATATGGCTGCCGAGCTCCTTGCGTATCGGAATATTCTGCAGGTTCGGGTCGGTGCTCGAAAGCCGTCCGGTAGCCGTAACGGTCATCTGAAAATTCGTCCTTATCCTGCCGTCTGAGTCTATGAGCTTCAAAAGTCCGTCGGCATAGGTGGATTTGAGCTTTGTAAGCATTCTGTAGTCGAGTATCATCTCTATTATCGGATGCTTTCCGCGCAGCTTTTCAAGCACATCTGCGTTCGTGCTCCAGCCTGTTTTTGTCTTTTTACCGGCAGGAAGCATCAGCCGCTCGAAAAGAACCTCACCGAGCTGCTTTGGAGAATTGATGTTGAACTCCCCTCCGGCGAGCTCACATATCCGGTGCCTGAGCCGCTCTATGTCATCTGTCAGGCTCTCGCCGAAGCTCATCAGCGCTGCCTTGTCTATCATAAAGCCTGCCTGCTGCATATCCGCAAGCACACGGCACAGAGGCATCTCAATATCATAGAAAAGCTCTGTCATATCAAGCTCCGCGAGCTTTTTCTCGGTTGCCGCCTTAAGCGCATATATTGCCTCGGTGCCGTTAAGCTCCGCGCCGCAATAGCGCATGGTCATCCGTGCAGGCGAGTAGTCGCCTTCGGTGGCATCGAGCAGGTAGCAGGCTATGGAGGTATCGTAAGCAAAGCCGTCAAGAGAGAGCTTTTCCTCTGTAAGCTGCATCATGAAGTCTTTGACGCCGTGGGCGATCTTCTTCGTCTCATCGGAGAAAACGAGCTTGAGGAGCTTGGAATAATCGTCACCGAGTGCGCTCCAATGAGCAGTGTAAACGGCTTTACCGTCGCACAGCTCAATGCTGTCGAAGCCGTCCTTTACCTCAACCGCAACAAGCTCCGCCGCGGAAACGGCGGCGCAGATGCCTTCAAGTGGGGCATTCTCCACTACCGGAAGGTGCTCAATGAAGCTTTCTTTTTCCGATGCCGCATCCTCGGCAATGCCCCATTTTTCTATGAATTTATTAAAGCCAAGCCGCTTGAGTATGTCATACAGCTCCGGCCTATAATCGTTATTCCACAGAGCGTCCTCGGGCTTAAACTCTATCGGCACGCAGGTACATATGGTCGCAAGCTCATAGGACATACGCGCACTGTCCTCACCCTCGCGCAGCTTTTTTCGGACACTCTCCTTTACATCGAGCGTATCAAGCTTCTCGTATATTTTTGATACCTCCGTATACTTCTGAACAAGTGCCATTGCGGTTTTCTCACCGATTCCCGGAACACCGGGTATATTATCCGAGGAATCGCCCATCATGGCCTTCAGGTCAACTATGTGCTTCGGAGCAAAGCCATACTCCTCCGCAAAGACCTCCGGAGTATATTCCGTAGTGGTAGTCTGACCCATGCGGCTTTTGACATGGCAGATATGCGTTTTATCGCTTATCAGCTGGAAGCTGTCCTTATCGCCGGTAACGATGCGGCAGTCCCATCCCGACTGCTCACATATTCTCGCGGCTGTGCCGAGAATATCATCAGCCTCGTAGCCCTCAAGCTCAAGGCGGAGTATACCCATTGCGTCGAGCACCTGCTTGAGCAGCGGCATCTGCACCGCAAGCTCCTCCGGCATTCCCTTTCGCTGTGCCTTGTAGCCGTCGTACTTCAAATGCCTGAATGTCGGTGCCTTAAGGTCAAAGGCAACCGCAACGCCGTTGGGCTTCTGCTCATCTATGAGCTTTCTGAGTATTGCAAGGAAGCCGTAGATTCCGTTCGTAGGCGTTCCGTCAGGCGCATCAAGGCGGCGGATACCGTAAAATGCGCGGTTTACTATGCTGTTTCCGTCAAGTATCAGTAGTTTCATTTCTTTTCCTCACCGCGCAGACGCACTATCTCATCTCTGAGCTGGGCTGCAAGCTCAAACTCAAGCATCTTCGCGGCAGCTTTCATTTCCTTTTCAAGCTTATCAATGAGCTCCATGCGTTCGGAGCGGGTAAGCTTCACTCCGTCGGCACGGCGGAGAGTTTTTTCGCTCTCTTTCGAGATCTCGATAAGCTCTCTCACGCTCTTGACTATGGTTTTAGGCACAATACCGTGCTCTTTATTGTATGCCGCCTGTTTTGCACGGCGGCGTTCGGTCTCATCTATGGCAAGGCGCATGGAGCGCGTTACTGTGTCTGCATACATTATAACAAGTCCTTCGGCATTTCGCGCCGCTCTGCCGATGGTCTGGATAAGGCTCGTTTCGCTGCGCAGAAACCCCTCCTTATCGGCATCAAGGATCGCAACAAGGCTGACCTCCGGAAGGTCAAGACCCTCCCGAAGAAGGTTTATGCCGACGAGTACATCAAAATCGCCGAGGCGCAGGCTGCGGATTATCTCCATGCGCTCGATCGCACCTACATCATGGTGCATATACCGGCATTTTATGCCCGCCGCACCGAGATATTCGGTAAGATCCTCCGCCATTTTTTTGGTCAGCGTTGTTACCAGAGTGCGCTGATGCTTTTCAATACGGGTATTTATCTCGCTTATGAGATTGTCTATCTGGCCCTGCACGGGGCGCACGGAGATCTCCGGGTCGAGAAGTCCGGTCGGGCGGATTATTTGCTCGGCTATCTGCCCGGCACGCTCGCGCTCATAATCGCCCGGAGTTGCGGAAACATACACCGCTTGATTTATTCTCTCACTGAACTCCTCGAATTTAAGCGGACGGTTATCATAAGCTGAAGGCAGCCGGAAGCCATACTCAACGAGCGACTCCTTTCGAGCGTGGTCTCCTCGGTACATCGCCCTGACCTGCGGTAGCGTTACATGGCTCTCGTCCACAAAAAGCAGGAAGTCCTTAGGGAAATAGTCAAGCAGCGTCATGGGAGCGGAGCCGGCGGGTCTGTTCGATATGATACGGGAGTAATTCTCGATGCCGGAGCAATATCCGAGCTCCTGCATCATTTCTATGTCATAATTCGTGCGCTGGGATATGCGCTGAGCCTCGAGCAGCTTGCCGTTATCCTCAAAGTACCTTACTCTTTCCTCGCATTCCCTGCGTATATCGTCGATCGCGCGCGCCATTTTATCCCTGCCGACGACATAGTGGCTTGCCGGATATATGGCGGCGTGGTTCAGATACCGCAGCGGTGCGCCGGTGACTACATTTACCTCGCTTATGCGGTCGATCTCATCACCGAAGAACTCAACTCTTATCGCCTTATCGGTGGAATATGCGGGGAATATCTCTATCGTATCGCCGCGGACACGGAACTTGTTTCTCTCAAAGGCAATGTCATTGCGCTCATACCGGATCTCTATGAGCTTGCGCAGTAGCTCGTCGATATCTCTTGTCTGCCCCGGTCGGAGCGATATAACCATGTTTTTATAATCTATCGGGTCGCCCAGACCGTAAATGCACGAGACGGATGCAACAACTATCACATCGCGGCGCTCAAACAGGCTTGAGGTCGCACTGTGGCGCAGACGCTCGATCTCATCGTTTATTGAGCTGTCCTTTTCTATGAATGTATCGGTATGCGGGATATATGCCTCGGGCTGATAGTAATCGTAATAGGAAACGAAATACTCAACGGCATTCTCCGGAAAAAACTCGCGGAACTCCGAGCAGAGCTGAGCCGCGAGAGTTTTGTTATGCGCCAGAACAAGGGCAGGACGGTTTATCTTCTCGATAACGCTTGCCATTGTGAAGGTCTTGCCCGAGCCGGTGACGCCGAGCAGCACCTGCTCATCAAGTCCGTTTTCTATGCCGGAAACAAGCTGTGATATAGCCTCTGGCTGATCACCCATGGGCGCATATGGCGACACAAGCTTAAATTTATCCAAAGCCGCGACCTCCGCTAAGTTCTGCAATGTTTTGCATATCATTATACCACGGCAATAAAAAAATCACAAGGCAGATAGACTGCCTTGTGATAGGGTTTTGGTATAAGCTCAGATCTGGTAGCTTGCCCAGTCAATATCGGGGAGCTTCTTGGTCCAGTACTCGTACTCGCTCATGTCGATGCGCTCGCACTCGTGGTTGTTGGTTGCTTCCTGAACATCGTAGTAGTACCATGCCTCGGGATTCATATTATCCTTCCAGACATTCATCTCGTCAACGAGCAGATCATCCTGAGAGTTGACCTTGCGGTTAAGCACGCTGTTTATTATCTTGAAGGTTTCGGCTCTCGTGATAGCGTTGTCCGGGCGGAATGTTCCGTCGGGATAGCCGTTGAGCCAGCCCTTGGTCGCTGCCATTTCAATGGCCTCCTGAGCCCAGTGACCCTTTATGTCGGAGAAGGTCTTGCCGGTCTCGGTGAGCTTGTCGAACCTTGCTATGATGGTTGCCATCTCGGCGCGGGTGATGGAATCATTCGGTCTGAAGTTTCCGTTCTCATCGCCGAGGAGGATTCCCGCATTTGCAAGGGTGGAAATGGCCCTGTTGTACCACGAGCCTGCCGCGACATCCTTGAAGCTGTTCTCGGTGGAGTCAAACTCTGCGCGCGCATCATCAGTCAGCAGACGGAAGAATATCGTTGCGACCTCGGCGCGGGAGATGTTGCCTTCGGGACGGATGGTACCGTCGGGATAGCCGATGACATAGTTGAAGTGCTCATCGGTCTCAAGGAGCTGCTTTACGGTGAGGATACCGAACTCGGTTGTGATCTCGTAGTTGGCAAGGTCTGTATTGTCCTTTGCCTTGTAGGTGAACTCGTTCTCGCTGGAGCCGGTAGCGGTCTGGGTTCCGGTGACATCACAGACGACCGCATCGCTCTTAACAAAGCCGTCGCCGCTTACGGTCACGGTATCGTTGGTAAGAGGCTTTCCGTCGTAGGTCTTTTCAGCGCTTGCGGAGGTGAGCTTCACAGCGCGCTTCTCGATCACGAGGGAGCCGTCGGTGACTACAAACTCAACATTCGTGAAGTTCTTGCTGCTGTTTTCAAACTGAGTATCTTTGAGACCCATTGCGTAGGTATTTGCATCGGTACC
>CAVGWF010000009.1:0-3103 GCA_963632825.1 Escherichia coli
AGCTTCTGTCATACCTGCCGCTGCTTATCCTGTGCACCATAGCGGCAACGCCGCTTGGCAGCAGGCTCTATCACCGGCTCAACGGAAAATGCGCCTCGGGTCTTATGACTGCGGCAGACCTTGGCGGCATAGCGGCAGTATCGGCACTCTCGATCGCCTTTCTCATAAGCGGCTCGTACAACCCGTTTTTGTATTTCAGGTTTTAAGGAGGCAGCGCCAAAATGCGAAGCAAGCTCATAACATCATTTTTCTGTCTGCTTTTAGCCGCAGGTATCCTTTCCGGTATCCTCGTGCCGGATAAATACTATTCGGAAAGCGAAAAGCGCACACTGACACAGAAGACTGCGATCTCCGTTTCCGATTTCCCCAGCGGCGGGATGGGAACGGAAATTGAAAAATATCTTGCCGATCAGTTCCCCCTTCGGGACGGCTGGATCACAGTCAAGACCCTGACCGAGCGGCTCAGCGGAAAGACTCAAATTTCGGGGGTCTACTTCGGCAAGGGCGGCTATCTCATCGACGCTTTTACAAGCTATGACAAACAGCAGCTTGCAGCCAATACCGAAGCCCTTGCAAGGCTGTCGGAGGCTTTGGGAGAGAGAAGCATCCCCATGCAGGTGATGCTTGTTCCGACTGCGGCGCAGATCCTGTCCGGCAGGCTGCCTGCCTATGCCCCGAGCCTTGACCAAAAGGCTCTTCTGGACTATGTCAAGGCACGGGGGCTGGATACCGTGAATGTGTTCGATATCTTATCGGAGCATAAAGACGAATACATCTACTATAAAACCGATCACCACTATACCAGCCTCGGCGCTTACTACTGCTATGCCGCGTGGATGCAGGCACAGGGAAAAACGGTGCAGCCGCTTTCCGCATGGCAGAGCCAACGCCTGTGTGATAATTTTCGTGGTACTGCCTATAACAAGGTCAACTATCCCTTCGCTCCCTATGATACCGTTACCGCCTATTATAAAACGCTGACGCATACCGTCAGCTATAACGGCGGCAGCTATGTAACGGACAGCATTTACGAACGAAAATACCTGAGTGGAAAAGATCAATACGCCGTCTTCCTCAATTCCAACCAGTCCACCACTGTGGTTTCCGGCAGCGGCGAGGGCAGGCTGCTGATCCTGAAGGACTCCTACGCCAACTGCTTTTCTCAGTTTGTCATCGACGATTATGAGGAAACACATCTGATCGACCTGCGCTTCTTCAAGGGTTCGGTAACGGACTACATAGAGGAAAACGGTATCACGCAGGTATTGGTGCTCTATAATATCCCGAATTTTACGCAGGATACGGCCGCAAAGGCTGTATTATAAAAAGGCTCCCACACCAGTCAGTGGTGCGGGAGCCTTTAATTCTTATTATCCTTATTCGCAGCAGAGCTCATCGTCCCTGACGCTCACCTTAATGACATGACCTGCCGGCATATCGCCTGCGAGGATCGCGCGTGCAATGAGCGTTTCAACGGTGCTTTGCAGATACCGCTTCAACGGGCGTGCACCGAACACGGGGTCGAAGCCGCGCTCAATGATGAGCTGCTTTGCCTCGTCGGTGATCTCAAGCCCAAGGCTCTTGTCCTCAAGGCGCTGCCTGAGCGACGCGGTGAGGATGTCGATGATGCCGTTGAGCTCCGTCTTGGTCAGAGGCTTGAAGCAGATTATCTCGTCAAGCCGGTTGAGGAACTCCGGTCTGAACTGCTGATGCAGCGCAGCCATGACCTGCTGCCTTGCGCTTTCCTCGATCTCGCCGGCGTCATTTATGCCGTCAAGCAGATACTGGCTGCCGAGGTTTGAGGTCATGATAATGATGGTGTTCTTGAAATCGACGGTGCGTCCCTGAGAATCGGTAACTCTGCCGTCGTCAAGGATCTGGAGCAGGATATTGAACACATCCGGATGTGCCTTTTCGATCTCGTCGAACAGCACGACCGAATACGGCTTTCTGCGCACCGCTTCGGTGAGCTGACCGCCCTCGTCATAGCCGACATATCCCGGAGGAGCGCCGATGAGTCTGGACACGGAGAATTTCTCCATGTATTCGGTCATATCTATCCTGACCATGTTGTGCTCATCGTCAAACAGGCACCGCGCCAGAGCCTTTGCAAGCTCGGTCTTGCCGACGCCGGTCGGTCCGAGGAACATGAACGAGCCTATCGGCCTGTTCGGGTCGCCTATACCGGCGCGCGAGCGCCATATGGCCTCGGTGACCTTCTGCACCGCCTCGTCCTGACCGATGACGGACTTGTGCAGCACCTTATCAAGGTTCAGGAGCTTCTCGCGCTCGCCCTCGAGCAGCTTTGCAACGGGTATGCCGGTCCACTTTGCAACGATACCGGCGATCTCCTCCTCGGTAACGGTGTCGTGCACCATGCCGCTTGCCTTGCGCTCCTCGCTGCTCTTTTCGGCCTCGGCGAGCTTTTTCTCAAGCGCGGGCAGATCGGAGTACTTGAGCTTCGCGGCCGTTTCGTACTCGTATCTGAGCTGCGCCTTTTCGATATCGGCGTTCATCTGCTCGATTTCGGCCTTTATCTTCTTGACCTCGTCAACACTGCCCTTTTCGGCCTCCCAGCGGGATTTTTTCTCGTTGAACTCGTCCTTGAGGTTTGCGAGCTCCTCGGTGAGCTTGGCAAGACGGTCCTGCGAGAGCTTATCGGTCTCCTTTTTAAGAGCCGTTTCCTCTATCTCAAGCTGCATTATCCTGCGGCGCATGTCGTCGAGCTCCGCGGGCATGGAGTCTATCTCCGTGCGGATGAGGGCACACGCCTCGTCCACAAGGTCTATCGCCTTATCCGGCAGGAAACGGTCGGATATATAGCGGTTAGAAAGCGTTGCTGCGGCTACGATGGCGTTATCGTGAATACGGACGCCATGGTAGACCTCATAGCGCTCCTTAAGTCCGCGCAGGATGGAGATTGTGTCCTCGACCGTCGGCTCATCGACCTGAACGGGCTGGAACCTTCTCTCGAGGGCTGCATCCTTTTCGATATACTTGCGGTACTCGTCGAGGGTCGTTGCACCGATGCAGTGCAGCTCGCCGCGAGCCAGCATAGGCTTCAGGAGGTTGCCGGCATCCATGCTGCCCTCGGTCTTGCCCG
>CAVGWF010000010.1:0-40717 GCA_963632825.1 Escherichia coli
TAGGTATTTGCATCGGTACCATTCGCGGTGGCGGTGCCGGTGAACTTGAAGTCAGCAGTGGTGTAAAGAGGATTGCTGATTTCTATATCGTAGTCGCTGACGGTGTTCTCTTCACCGTTGTACTTCACACTATCCGTCTTGCCTTTGATGGTTACGGTGACCTTGTCGCTTATGGGGTTGATGTCGAGCTGACCGGGCTCGGTCTCTACGGTGTAGTTGTCGGTAACATTGTTGTCCTGTGCGTCCTTAATGACAACATCGCCGCTGAACTCGCCTTTATAGAAGCCTGCGTCGGTGCCCTTTGCAATGTATGTAAGTCCGCTGTAGGTGTGACCGCCGATAAGTCCGGTAGCAGTGATATTGCTGACGGACTTCTCGGTGCCGTCATACACGGCTATCTTATTTCCGCCGGCAAACTTGACCTCTGCCTTGGTGATGGTAAGGGAACCGTCCTTAACTACAAACACAACATTTTCAAAGTTTTTGTTGTTGTTTACAAACTGAGTATCTTCGAGACCCATGTTGTGGGTGCCTGCATTGGTGCCCTTTGCGGTAGCATCGCCGGTGAAGCTGAAGTCAGACTCCTTGTACAGGTCATTGTCTATGCTGACGGTGTAGCCGGTGACGCTGTTCTCATTACCGTTGTACTTAACGGTATCCGTTCTGCCGGTGATGGTGACGGTCACGGTGTCGATAGGATTAATTGTGAGTTTACCGTCGTTTGCTTCGGTTATTATGTAGGTCTCGGAAGCATCAACGGTGCCTACGGTGCCGTCTGCAAATTTTGCATCATACTCGCCGACCTCGGTGCCGGTCGCGCCGACGGTGAGGTTAAAGCTTGCGTCTGCATCGGAGCAGTCAAAGCCGCTTACACTGTGCTCTTTGCCGTTGTAGGTGACTGTATCGCTGTTTGCGGTGACGGTTACATTCTCATAGTAGTAGAAGTTGATCACATTGCCGTCGGCGGCGATGGTGATGGTTCCGTTCTGTCCCGGAACTGCGGTGTAGCCGTCAACGGAGATGGGAGCCTCGGTGACCTCCGTGTCGAGAGTCTGACCGCCTACGGTCTTGGACGCAGCCACGGTTGTGGTCGTTCCGTTGAGGTAGTAGTTGACGGTGTAGGTCAGATCGCTTCTCTTTGCCCATGTACCGACAAATTTTACCTGCTTATTGGGCATTGTAAACGAACCGTCGGCGACCTCGGCATCAGAGGTAGTCCAGCCGCTGAATACATAGCCCGCTACGCTGGGAGCAACTGCCACGGAAACGGTTGTTCCCTTCTTGTAATCTGCCGATTCGGGGAGCTGACCGTTCGCGCCATCGGGGACTGTGCCTTCGTAGCTGTAGCTTACGCTGTATGCAGGAAGCTCGCCCTTCACGCCGGGAACGGTGAAGTCGATGATCTTATCGGCGCCATCGGCATCCTTGTAGCTCAGAGTGGTAACGCCGTTGGTGGGATAATACTTACCTTCTTCAAAGCCGTCCTTAGAGGTGTCGAGCTTTACGGTATAGCTCACGCTGTAGGTGTAGGTGGTCTGATCGCCGCTCGTGGTGACGGTGGGATCGGAGAGCGTCCACGCATAGCCGTTTTCCGTTTCGGTATACGCGTTGGGAACGCTCGTCATCTTGACATAATCGGTCTCGGAGTCGTTGACGACCATTCCGGTGGTTATACCGTCGACTATTTCCTGGGTTATTGCATCGAATGCCTTGTTAAGTTCAGCAGTATCGGCCGCGCTGTATGCCTTGCCCGAGCTTGCTATGTAGGTGGCAAGGAAAGCCTTTGCCGTGACTTTTTCATCACTTCTGTTATTTGTGCTGGGGACATAAGCCTTGTCGGTATCTTTGGTGGCACCAAAGCAGACCGTGTAAAGGTCTGCGCCGGTATCCTTCAGCGTTGTTGCTGCCTGCTGAGCATAGTAGCTTGTCCTCGGGCTGCCGTTGGTGCCGTCATCTGATTTGTTGTCTCCGTAAACGGTGGGCACGCCGTCGGTGAGCAGGATGGCATTCTTGGCCTGAACGCCGCTGACGGTATCGCTGCCAAGGAGCGACGCCGCCTTCGTGAGACCTGCGTCGGTGTTGGTGCCGTCATAGGCTGAAAGGCCGTTTATTGCGCTCTTTACCGCTGCAAGACCCGCTGCGGTGGAAACATCCTGCCAATCACACTTAATAGACGCACTGCTTGCAAAGGACACCACTGCGACATAGCGGCCCTGTCCCTCTACATCGCCCTTATAGCTTTCAAGGAAGCTGTATGCCGCGTTCTTTGCGGCGGTCATACGGCTCTGTTCACTCTTTACTTCGTTGTTCCATCTGCTATAATACTTGCAGTCTGAATTATGATAGTAATTATTATGATAGTAATTATAAACTCCACTATAACCGCCGCATTCGGCGCAGTAGTTCATCGAGCCTGATGTGTCGAGCACCAGAACCGTGGCTGCCGAGCCGGCGGGAACCGCTGTCTTCGTTGTTGTATACGCAACGCTTAGGTCAATTCGATATTCATCGTTGCCGAGCGGCGTTGCAATCTTTTTGGTGACAATATTGCCTTCCGTATGCACACCGTTTTCATTGGCATCCTGCTGCCACTCGCCGTTTTCATCGTATCTGCCGTAGACGACATCCGCGGTGCCGTCGGCAAATGCACTAAACGGCAGCAGCGTCATGATCATAAGGATGCACATGACAAACGCTGTTACACGCTTTCTTACATTCATAAATTGTTCCTCCTTAGTAAAAAAAATCAACTCCACCGTGTGGAGGCAGCAGCCTCCTCCACCTTACACGCTGTGCATCTTTATTTTACCATGTGTCGGCAAAAATGCAAGTAAAATCAGCATGAATTATAAGAACAAATCGTTAATTCCGTTGTGCACAGTGCACAAATCTTCTTGTAAATACTTACATGCTATACATTTGCATCAAAAGTGTTCATTTATGTGTCATGACAGGCAATGGCTGTAAAAAAGTCTGCGGCTTCTTATTTGCTATCTGCTGCGAGCTTGCTCGCATATTGGCTCCCTATTCACCGGACAATCCCTCCGGCTTGCCGCTATGCGGCAAGCCACCTCCCTTTACACAAGGGAGGCAGCGCAACCCGTGAGTTTGCCGAATGAAACGGCGCCCCTCGGTTCCCTTTACACAAGGGAGCTGTCAGGCGCAAGCCTGACTTCCGGTTTTTCGATGTGCAAAAGTTATGACACATTGAAAAGCTGCACCACAGACGCGGTGCAGCTTTGAGACTGTTTACTTGAGAACCGTGCGGTCGAAGCGGGCAATCATGCACACAAGCTGCGCGCGGGTGGCGTTTCCGGTCGGGTCGAGCGTGCCGTCGGGATTGCCGGTGATTATGCCTGCGCCGTTTGCCCACAGCATCGCGTCCCTTGCGTAAGCGCTGACGGATGATGCGTCGCTGTAGGAGGCGGTGTAGCCGGCGGGAATGTCGGTCTTTCCGAAGTAAACGAGCTTATCTGCATACCTGAACAGGAAAGAGGCAAGCTGCTCACGGGTGACATTGACATTTTCGCCGAAGCTTTTTTCGCTGAAGCCCTTGGCTATGCCGCAGTTATATGCCCAGATTATCGCGTCCTTGCTCCAATCGCCCTGAAGGTCGGTGAACGGGCAGGTCTTGCCCTTTACCGAGGGCTCTCCGGCGAGGCGGTACAGCACCGTTACGACCTGACCGCGGCTGACGCTGCCGTCGGGAGAAAAGGTGTTCTCGCCCGTGCCCTTTATGAGGTCATTATTATAGGCATAGCTGAGATCGTCATAGTACCATACGCCGTCGGGCACATCGACAAAGGGCAGCCCGCCCTCGGGCTCCGAGGCATTCTGCTTATCGGTCATGTAATCGGCGGGGATGCTCAGCATCCACGACATTCCGAGCTCGCCGTAGTGCGCGCTCATTATGCCGACGATATTGTACAGCAGCGTTGCAAGCTCGTTCGGGCATGCCGCGGTGAGCTTGAGGAGGACCCTGACCAGCGGGCGGATCATCTCGCGCACCTGTCCGGCATTGTACTCGGTTATTCCGGCATCGCGCATGGTATCGAGAATTATGTCGGCAATGACCTCGACCGCCGAGTCCTCGCCCTTCATGAGAGCTGCCATTATCCTTGCAAGGTTATCTCTTGCATTCTCGGCGAGGCTCTGCTTAACGGTATCCCACTGCTCGGGATATGTGCCGATGAGCGGCAGAACAAGCTCCTGTATGTCGTCCTGTGCCGCGTATACCTCCGCACGGGTGGTGAACACCTTGGTAAAGAGCTTTTCGACGAATATATCAAGGAACTCGCCCTGCGTCATGACATTGCCCTTGATGCTCTCTATTATCTTATCCGCAGTAGCTGCCGGTGTGACGGTGACATATTTGAAGTCGTCAATGCGGTACTCGCCCGCATTTTCAAAGGTATTGAAAACCGCGAGCATATTCGCCTTGAGCTCATCATAGTCTGCGTCGAGCTTTGCCGAGGGCATAACATGGTCAACGCCGTATCTGGCAAAGCCCATGCACTCGGGCGGTACGCGCACCACGAGGTCATTGTAGTTTATTATATTGTGGATATTGTTGTACACCTTGCCGCCGACCTTCGATGCATCGGCTCCCATCGGCGCCTCAAAGG
Source organism: Escherichia coli (assembly GCA_963632825.1). Lineage (GTDB taxonomy): Bacteria > Bacillota > Clostridia > Oscillospirales > Oscillospiraceae > F23-B02. The sequence goes on from CAVGWF010000010.1 coordinate 4,626, forward strand.
TGTAAACATAGACATCCTCAGCGGACAGGGTGACATTTTTGCCGAGGCGCTCGCCGGACATCATCATGTCGTCAAGCTTGCCGCCGAGCATATTGGCGCCCGCTGCACCGCGGCTGTAGCCGGTGCACCAGATCTTTATCCTGCCGCTTATCTCGGGGTGGTTTGCAAGGTACTGCTGCAAAAATGCAAAGGCGGTGTCGCGGCAGATGGCAAAGCCGGTATGGTCGCCTTCAAGTCCGACATTCAGGTCGCCTGCCCACTCGGCGTAGTAGCCGCAGCCGCGAAGCCCGATGCCGATAACGGTGTACTTTTCGCCGTTTACGGTGATCTCCTTATTGGCTATGCCGACGCCGAAGGTGTTGCGCCCGGGACGGGTGGTGAAATCGGGGTTTGCCTCGAAGTCCTCAAAGCCGCACTGCTCAAAAAAGCTGATGAGGTTTGCAGGTCCCTCCCGGTAGCGTGCGGGATCGGCGACATTGCCCGCGGCAAGGCACATAGCCATGGTGACGGTCGCAAGATCCTGACGGTAGCTGTACGCCGTATCCGTGAAGTATCCGTCGCTGTAGGTAAACGGGCACGGATGGTCGGTCTCGGAATCATCATGTCCGGCGTTGAACATGACGGTGCCTGTGACGGTGTCATAATCCTCTGCCGCAAGCGCTGCCATAGGCACAAGCGACACGAGCATCATCAGCACCAGCACAACGCTGAGTACTCTTTTCATTTTTCTTCCTCCGTTATATTTTGAGTTTTACTCTCCTTCTCCGTCAGTGCAAAGAACAGTGTAAGCAGCCCCGCCTCGGGGAAGGGGCAGAATATTCCGGGGTTTGTGAAGCTCATCATGAGTATGCCGAGGTAAGAAAAGCCGAATGCAATAAACTCGCTTTTTCTGTTTTCAAGGAGCGTTTTCACTCTCAGTATAAACTGCCAGCCGTAAGCGGCGGCTCCGGCAAGTCCGGTGGAGCTTATGATCTGAATAACGATATTATGGTAGAATACCAGACCTCCGGGAACATTGGCCTTGAAGATGGACAGGTCCTTCGTGCTGCCGACGCCTATGCCGAACAGCGGATGCCCAAGAAAGTTGGATACTCCGCGCCGGATAAACTCTACCCGCGTTCTGTCTCCGACATTTGCGCTTGCAAAGCGCGCGGAATACAGCCTGGGAATGAGCACCGCCGCTGCGGCTCCGCCGACTATCACGGCAGCGCCGAACAGCAGGTTATAGAGCCTGCGGCTTTTTTTATTCGTAATGTAGAGGTACACCGCGCACACGAGCATTATCACCGTTCCGAACAGCAGTCCGCTGCGCGAGCCGGAAAGCAGCATTGCGGCATACATGAGCGCTGCTCCAATGAGATAAGCATTGCTCCGCTTTGCCAGTATGCACACCATGGGGATGCTCATGAGGAACACGCTGGTCACATAATTGCGGGGCTTAAAGAACAGCACTCCGCCCTTTTCAAGGAATTTTGCAAAATTCCGCGCATAAAAGCCGAGAATAACGAAAACGAAAACAAGCCCCGCCGCATACACCACCTGCGCTATGCGCACGGTGCGGTCGTAATCCCTCCTGTTTTCAAGGCGTGAGGAAAACAGCAGGTAAAACGCAAGCTGCCCTGCGCCGAGTCCGACAGCATAGTAAAGCCCGGTCGCCGAAAAATAGTCCTTCGCGCTCACCGTGCCGATGCCGCCGAGGAGGAGCGCCGCCGAAACCGCGGCAAGAGGATACAGAAATTTTCCTTTGACAAGCGGCCGGCGGTAATGGATGATGTTGAACGCCATGGCTATCGCAAACGGCACTATCGCATACCACATGTACTGTGTGAGCACGGAATAGTCCCTGTAGTACTCCACCGAGATCTGCAGAGTGAACAGTATCGGCGCGAGCACCGAAAGGATATCGTCGCACAGCAGCAGCATAAAAACGCATATGGCAACATAGACATACATGCACTCCAGCGCCGTTTCCGTAAACGCCGCTATTGCAGCCATGAGCACAAGCACGGGAAGATAATATCTGCTGCTCCATATTTTTGCCGCAGTCGCCTGTCCCTTTATAAACACCTTATTCAAATCGCCGACCTCGTTATTTATCAAAAATCTCAACGAGCTTTGCATACAGCTCGTCAGGCTTAACGGGCTTCAGGATATAGCCGCTGAAGTCGCTGAGGCTTCCGCCCTGCTCGCTTATAAACGCATCCGCCGTCATGGCAACTATCGGCACTATCGGCGAATACCGCTTACCGGAGGCGCGGATCTCGGATGCGGCGTCAATGCCGTTCATTTCCGGCATCTGGATATCCATCAGTATGCAGTCATAGTAATAATCGCTCTTTGACCTGAAAAGCTCCACCGCTTCCCTGCCGTTTTCGGCGCAGTCGACCACGGCGCCGTGCCGCTCAAGCAGGCGGCAGGTTATGACGGTGTTTATCATCACATCGTCAACCACCATTATCCTTCTGCCCTTTATGGAACCGCAGTCTGCCTCACTGCTCCCACGCTCCGGCGCTGCGCTCAGGGCATACGGTATCTCGACGGTGAATGTCGTTCCTTCGCCGAGACGGCTCTGGACGGATATGGTGCCGCCCTGAAGGTCTACCATGCTCTTGCAGATAGCCATTCCGAGTCCGCTTCCGGCCGCCCTGCCGCCGTTCCCGCTCATTTCCTGGGTGTACGGCTCGAACAGGTGCGCTATAAACTCCTCGCTTATGCCTATGCCGGTGTCGGATACCTCAATGTGCAAAACGACAGCCTTATCCGAGAGCATTTTCTGATATGCCTCGAGACTCACACTGCCTCCCGTTCTGGTGAATTTATTTGCGTTGGACAGAAGATTGTTAAGAATTTTGCGCAGAGAGAGCTCATCGCCAAGAACATTGGCGTATTTTATGCCGGAAGTGCTGAGTCTGAATACGATGCCCTTTGAGCTCATGGTTGAGCTGAACACCGAGTAGACCTCGTCGATCACATCGGTGAGCGAGAACGGCTTTGAGCTGATCTCATACTTGCTGCTTTCTATCTTGCTCATGTCCATGATGTTATTGAGCAGGCTGAGAAGATACTGCGACGACTGGTCGATCTGATTAAGGTAATCGCGCAGCTCGTCGTCGCGTCCCTCGCCGACCATTTCGCGTGCAAGGTATGTAAGCCCCGCAATGGAGTTCATGGGTGTGCGTATCTCGTGCGACATGTGCGACAGAAATTCACCCTTTGCGCGGCTTGAATCCTGCGCAAGCTCCACGGAATTTCGCAGAAGCACCTGAGCTTCGATGTCTCTTGTTATATCCGTGGCGACGCACACATAGTGCGAAACGACACCGTCGGACACTATGGGTGAAAACGCGCATCTGAGGGTTATGTCCCTGCCGTCGCCGGTTTTAAACGGAATGTCTGCTGCATAGCCTTCGCTTTGACCTTCGGCTCCCTTAAGCGCGGCTATGACCTTGGCGGTGTTCTCCTCATCCATACACTCGGCGAGCGCCTGCCGCGCCGAACGCTGGGTGAAATAGCTGCTGCGAAGTCCGAGCACGCGCTCGGTGTTGGCGCTGACAAAGCAGAAGCGGCTCTCGCCCTTGGGTTTTATGAGGATGACATTTGGTATAAACGCCGTCATGCTTGAGAAAAGATGCTCTCGCTCGGCGACCTGCTTATACAGCGCCGCATTCTTTATGGCTATCGAGGCTATGGACGAAACCGTGCTGAGGAACGAAAAGTCGGCATAGGTATAGCTCACGCCGCGCTCCTTTTCGGCAAGCAGCAGCAGACCTACAACGCTGCCGCCGTCCTTGAGTGCGCTTATGCACGATATGCCGTGCTCTGCAAACAGCTCCCGCTCGGAGCCCCACACGGATTTATACAGCGGATCCGTTTCAAATTCCTTAAGAACGATATGGCTGTTGTCCGAGCCGTTTTCCTCAAAGTAGCGCACGCAGGGATGATCCGCGGCTATGGTAAAGCCTGCGGGTCTCAGCGGCATGGCACTGCACGCCGGGACATACCTGCCGTTATCAAGAAGGCATATGTAAAGCTGGTTAACATGTATTTCGTTTTTTATGACCTTGACGGTCTGCCTCAAAATACTGTCAATATCAAGAGTTTTTGAAACACTGTCACTATACTGCTTTATTCTGCTGCTCTGGCGCTCCTCGTCCGAGAATATGGACATGAGCAGCTTGCGGAAGCCGGCTATAAGTCCAAACAGCACGATGGCAAGAAACAGAAACGCCTCAACATCCGGGTCGCCGAGGTGTCCGCCGATCTTCTCGAACAGCGCGTCTGTCTTTTTGAAAAACAGCGCGGCAACTCCGACGCACATGACCGTTGATACGAGCATGAGTATGCTGCTGGAAATAACGGGCGTCATATTGAACATCCGGCGCTTATACAGCGATCGGATGAACATTATCGCAAATGCAAGGCCGAACAGCGTATCCCACGGGAAGGTATTTCCCGGGAGTATCTGCACTATGTTGCCGATGGCCATGAGAAAGCAGCCTATTATAAGCTCGGAGACGCCGGGGGCTTTTTTCCCCTTTGCCGCAACTATCCTTCGGAAAAGCCTTATGATTGAGCCGACGATGAGCATGAAAAACACCGTAGGAACAGCTATTCTCCAGTCCATCGAATAGGTATACACCGCCATGCCGCTGCCGCTGACCGACAGTGTTGGCGGGGCAAGGAAAAAGCCGGTTGCCGAAACGACGAGTATTACGAGCGTTCCGACAAACCAGATTATGCGTTCAAGACTGTTTTTTACATTTGCAAACTGATAGACATAATTATATACAAGAAACGCTATCGAAAACAGTGCCAGCAGTGAGACATAGTACCAGAACTCATAGCTCGGATACACATTAAGACGCATGAACACGGAGCCTCCGGTCCACAGCGCCATATCGCCGAGCAGCACGAGCCATGCCCGCATCTCGCGGCTGCGCTCGGCGGCGCAGAACGCCACGAACATGAGCGAAAAGCACAAAAATGCAGCAATATTTACATATATGAAGGATACATTCATACTCTCGCCTCCTCCGCTTCGTCCGAATTTATCCCTCCGAGCATGCTTTTAAGCCGCAGCGGGTCGGGATTTATGCGGCGGAGCTTTTCTCCGTGCATTTTTTCAAACGACTCGACGGTGCCGTACGGCAGAACGCTTATCTGAAGCGGTTCAATGTTAAGAAGCTTTTTAAGATCCTTATAGTCGCTGTCAAAATACCTGAAATACACCGACAAATGCTCTGTGAGCACCTGCCTTGTGACTACATCGTTTGCGCGCGCCTCGGGCGTTACCTCAAGATAGATGTGCAGAAACGGCGTGTTCTGCCCGTCATATTCCTTTGCCGCTACCCAATCGCCGATGCCGAGCTTGGACAGGCGGATGACCTCGTTTATGGATTTCTCCGTTATGCGGGTAAAGCCCGCTATGTCTATGACCGTTGGTATGCGGTCGACATATGTAAATCTCGGCACTCCGCTCTGCTTGTCCACCTCGGTGCATCTGTAAACATCTCCGATGCGGTAGCGCATGAACGCGCCGCCGTGAAGAACGCTTATGACAAGCTCGTACCTTGCCCCTGTCACGACCTCGTCCATAAGGCAGGTCAAGGGGGTGTAGGCAGGGTCGTCAAGGCTTCGGAGCATTTCGCTCTCCGGTATGAACTCATAAAAGCACGAGTCCGGAAACAGCACCATCCCGCGCTGCTCCCATGTATCGCACCCGACGCAGGTGGACTCCGTTCCGGCGGCGACCTCAACGGGCGCAACACCCCACGCCTCCGCGAGCCTGTCGCGGTAGCACTTACCGTCGGTGCCGGTGCAGGCAAAGCCGGTTATCCTGAAAAGATCGACCGGCTTTATCTTACGGTGCTCCTTGCGGCAGTTATATTTTGCCTTCAAATACCGTGCTGCGATTACCGGCGATATCTGCACTCTGCCTCCCCCGCCGCCGGAGGATATTTGCCTGTCAAAGTTTTCGGTTATGTAATTTGCCACGCTGCCCATGGCGAAAAAGTAGTCTATCCCGCCGTTAAACGCCATTTTAAAGCCCTTTTTCATGCGCTGGCTGAACGACAGGTCGGAATACTCATCGCTGTCCGGCAGCCACTCAAAGCGCATTTCCTCGTTCATAAGGCTCGGTATAAGCCCCGTTTCATACGGCAGAGGGGCACCTCCGTAAAGGAAGCGGTGTCCGGGGCGGATGTTGAAATCGCCCTTACCCTTTCCCGACACGAGCATTGCCATTGCGATTATGTTATGCTTATACGAATCCAGCATGCTGCGCGTGTAGGGTGCGATCTTTATCGGACGCAGACCGCCCTCCCATGTTGTTTCTATCCAGATCACGGGTGCAGCCGGCAATACTGCGGGATCGCGCCTGAACAGGACATCGGCATAGTCCTCGTAGCCGGTCAACGGCATCCGCCGGATAAAATCCTCGATGCTCTCCGGCGCCGATCCCTTGAAGATGCTTTTGCCCAGCCCACACTCACACCAGGAGTTTATCTGCTCCTGCATGAGTCTGCGCTGGATATACATGTATTCCTTTATGTTGAGATCAAGATAGCCGCAATACTCCCGCCAGAGCTGCTGCCTGCTGAATTTCCTCAGTTTCTGTTGAAAGGTCATATCTTCCGTCCGAATACTTTATCTCTTGAATATTTCTTTAATGCCGGCCGCACGGGGGATAATAAACGGCACACGCTTTTTGTACTCGCCGTAGCCTCCGATGGTTTTCGGGAATATCCACACATCCTCGGCAAGAGCCAGCAGCAGGTCGAGCCCCGTGTATATGAGCGCATCGGCAAGCGGCAGTGCAGCGGCAAAGTGCAGGCTTATATAAAGCCCCGCAAAGAACGGCACTCCGGGGTGACGGCACACGGCGTAAAACCCGCTGTCACACACCTGCCGTCCGGCATTCTGCACGGCATATGCCTCCCTGACCGGAAACGAGCCGAACAGCGCATACAGCAAAAGCAGCAGAAACGCCGCCGACAGGATACTCCATGCCGCATCTGCGCCCCTGAGCGTTATTCTCGCTCCGGTTGCGGCGGCGAGCATGATAAGCCCTGTCGGAAAGCACATACGCAGAAGCTTTCTGCCGAAAACCGCATCGTTTATATCTCCAAGCAGCATGAGCAGAAATGCCGCCGTTCCGAGAGCAATCATAGCGAGCCTATCATTTCCGCGGCAATGGCGTACTCCCGCTCGGCTGCTTCACGGCAGTCTGCGGCGGAGACCGTGTCTCCCGCGCGCAGGAGCTCCGTCATATCCCGCAAAACGCGGTGCAGTCCCGTCATTCCGAGCATTCCGGAGCTTCCCTTGAGCGAGTGAGCCGCACGGAAGCCCTTTTCGGCGTCATTTTCGTCAAGCGCGGACATGAGCCTTTCAAAGCTGTCGTCGGCAAGGAACATGGAAAGAAGGTCCATGAGCATTCCTTCATCTCCGGCACAGCGGTCCATGGTTCCGGCATAGTCCATACCGCAGCGCGCATAGGCGCTCTCAAGCTTCGTCATTGCTCCGCTCCTTATACTCGAATATCTCCGACGGCCGGCCGCCGGTCTTGCAGTCAAGCGTTATTGAAACCTCGCCGGCGCCGTGCATATATTTTAAATATCTGCGCGAGGTGACCGTGGAAAGTCCGAGTCCCTCGCTGATCTCGACAAGCGGCATTTTTCTGCCCGCATGCCCGCGCATGAACGAGCGTACATTCTCCAATGTCGTTTTGTTGATCTTTCCCGGGTTCGGCACCCCGTCGGAATGCTGATCGGTGTTGTAATTGCGGTGCGGAGTCAGCAGAAGGTCAACCTTATCCTGAGTCCAAACTCTGGTACCGCGCACGAGCTTCATAACCGTGTCAAAGCGTGCTATAGCCTTCTCAAGCCGCAGCGAATTGAAGGGCTTGAGAATGTAATCGCATATGCCGTAGCACATTGCGGCACGGATGACCGAATAATCGTCGGCTGAGGTTATCATAATGACCTGAATATCGATATTGGTTTTTCTGAGCTGCTCGAGAAACTCTATGCCGTTCATACCGGGCATGAAATAATCGAGCACGACAAGATCCGCCCCGTCGGGGTGCTCGGTCAGGTATTCGAGAGCGTCGGTGCATCTTCTGAAATTGCCGGAGAGCTTTAGTTGGGCAAACTTTCCAAGCTGTTTTTCGAGTATCGAGCATACCATAAGATCGTCCTCGACGATTATAGTTTTATACAAGCAAACCACCTCGTATATACAGCGCGGCCGCACCGCGCCTAAATTGCAATATATTTATTTTACCAACTTTTTTTACTCCGGTCAACAAAAATCAGGATAAATAGTTATTAAATATCCTTTGCTTGCATGAAATAAAATATCGTGATACAATTAGCAAAAACCTGTACGGAGGAGTATAAATGACAGACGACGAACGCATTGATCTGAAAAAAGAGATCGAGGAGCAGGACGGTTATAAATACAGCGATGAGCTGTATTATTCCGGACAGGGTGATCTTCTTGACACCGCAGAGGGCAGAGCAAAGTTCTGCCGCATAAATGAGACAACGGTATTCAAGAAAAAAGACCCGACGGTCTGGAACAACTACATCTGGGTATTTAACAATCAGGGTGTCGGAATGACGATAAAGCGTCAGAGCCATGTTGATCCGCAGCTAATGGAATGCATCGACTACGATGCCGACGGAAACGAGACCGGAAAGGCCTACGAGCCCACATGATCAGAAAAAGACAGCTTTTCAAGCTGTCTTTTTTTATTACTTATTCCATTCGGCAACCTGAGTGCGCAGCCAGTCTGCCCACTGGTCGATGCCCTCGCCCGTCCTTGCGGATATGGGGATTATGGTTATATCGGGATTGAGCTTTTTGACATACTCGCGGCACTTATCAAGGTCAAAGTCGAAGTACGGCATAACGTCTATTTTGTTTACGAGCAGTACATCGCATATTGAGAACATCAGCGGGTATTTAAGGGGCTTGTCATGTCCCTCGGGGACAGATAGGATCATGGCGTTTTTGACGGCGCCCGTGTCAAACTCCGCAGGGCACACAAGGTTGCCGACATTCTCAAGGATGGCAAAATCTATGTTCTCCGTGCCGAGTCCCTCAAGTCCCTGTTTTGTCATGCCCGCGTCGAGATGGCACATTCCGCCGGTGTGCAGCTGGATGACCTTTGCTCCCGTCTCCGCTATGGTATGAGCATCGACATCCGAGTCTATGTCAGCCTCCATTACGCCGATGCGCATCTCATTTCTGAGGGCGGCGATGGTCGCTTTGAGGGTGGTAGTCTTGCCGGAGCCGGGGGATGACATGAGGTTTAAAAGGAATGTTTTCTCCTTTTTAAGCTCCTGTCTGAGCTTATCCGCTTCCCTGTCGTTGTTTTCGAAAACGCTTTTTTTGATCTCAAGCACTCTGAAGCCTTCCATTGTTCATACACCTCTGTATTTTAATTTAGTGAATCCATTATTGTGTTCAAAACATTATCAAAGTTCCTGCTGTTTACCGAGTATTCCGCACTTGCGGCATACTCCTTGCGCTGCACATCCGACTGCATTTTATCTATGGCTTCCATCAGCCGTTCATACACCGGGTGCTCCGATGTGCTGCTCTGGGTGCCGATGGCTGCCAGATATCCGTTATCGCCTACAAAACGGCTGTTGACCTTTGCCGAGCAGAACCAGCGCAGGAACATCTGAGACGATCTCTCGCGGCTCTCGTCTGATGCCAGTATCGTCATGCCCAGTACTCTTTCAGTGTAAACCGGCTTGCCGTCCTTCATATAGGGAAAATCAGCAAACACAAACCTTTCATCGTCAAGCTCCGAGGCATACTGCATAATGTCCGCGCTCGAGACTATCGCCGCGGCAAGCTCACCGCCGGCAAGAAGCTGCGCCGCTTTGCCGTTTGTGGAGATTACCCCGCGGTCGTATGCCGTTTCCGCCAGCAGCTTATAGACATATTTGCAGTTTTCGTTATCCGTATCGTAGGGGCTCACACCGTCAAATTCGTCGCCGAGCTGGGCGACACTGCTGCGGAAAAACATGGAATAATCGGATATTGAGAAGAAGCTGCTCGTGTTCCGCTTATAGTACTCCACCGCGACCGAGCACAGCTTTTCAAAGCTCGATATCGCTCCGGCATCGGAAAACATCTCGGTGTTTAGGACGAAAACATTCGTCTCCGCCGCGATCGGTACCGCCGTGAGCCCGTTTTTGCCGGTAGCTGCGGTGAGCATCGTTTCATTATAATCGGAGGTCTCCCACTTTCCGAAATATGCGTCCATATCCGCAAGCAGAGACTCCGACTCGAGATATGCCGCAAAATCGGTGTCGCAGGCAAGCATATCCGGAAGCTGCGAGCCGTCCTGCGCGGCTGCACATACCTCGTCATACAGCTCCTTGCTGCTGTCAAAGCTGCGCGTCACAACGGTTATGCCGTATTCTGCTCCGTCACCCTCGTTATACTCCGCACACAGTGCCTCGAACCCTGCCCACATCGCATCATCGTTTACATACCACACGCTGACCTCCTGCTGAGCTTCCGGTCTGTATGGGGCATAATGAGCAAGGTATATGTAAATGACACCGCCGAGCACCAGCAGTACCGCCGCGCCGAGGGCAAGCCTATACTTTATTTTTGACATTTCATATTCCTTTTTGTCCGCCGTATGAGCGGACTTTTTAAATTTACATTGCTTTTATATCACATTTTCTTGCCGTTTTCAACATTATTGTGTCGAGTGCGGTTATGCACATATGCACATTGCATTTTTGCATTGGGGTTTTATTTGACCGAAGGGGGCAATTGTGTTATTATTATAATTAATTAAAAATGTATTAATTTGTTATTACGCCCTTTTCGGAGGTAAAAAGATGAACACTGCACTCAAAAAAACAATAAGCCTTGTGCTTGCTGCGGTAATGCTCCTCGGTCTTGCTTACATACCGGCAGCCGAGGCGGCTGCGGAGGATGCCTGCGGCTATACGCCTGAAATGACGGTAACGCAGCTTTACGACTCCGGCGCGGATGCCGCTTCCGGAGAAAGCTACAGCATTTCGTCCGCAGACGAGCTTATAAGCTTTGAAAAGTATGTTAACTCCGGCAAAAGCACTGCCGGTGCGACATTCTATCTCACAAGCGATATCAAGCTCGATAAGGATACCTTGTGGACGCCCATAGGCGGCAGCGCGCTCAACGCCTTCAAGGGCGTTTTCGACGGCTGCGGTTATGCCGTTTTGAATCTCTTAAGCGCCTCGGCAGGCGACGGCTTTGCCCTTTTCGGCTATGCCGATGGCGGCGCGGTCATAAAGAACCTCGGCGTTGAGGGCGAGATAAGCGGCGGCAGCGGACTCGGCGGCATGGTATACCGGATCAACGACGCTTCCGTCTTTAACTGCTGGTCGGCCGTCGACATTACCGGCAGCGGCATTATCGGCGGCATTGCCGCCGAGGTAAACGGAGGAAAGATCGAAAATTGCCTCAGCTACGGCTACATAGAGGGCAGCACCGACACCGGCGCGATAGCGGGAACGGTGTCCTCAGGCGGAAAGATCAGTTTCTGCTACTATGTCTATTACGGTGCGGATAAGTCGGTTGGCAGCACTGAGCTCGGCAGCTCCGCGAGCGTTTACCGCTTTGCAAGCAGCAGCACCGAGGTGCTCACCGAGAAGGCGCTCACCGTCGGAACCGAAAAGACCGACGATCTCATAGCTCTGCTCAATGAGTGGATAAAAAAGAACAGCAGTCTCGGAAGCTGCCGCACATGGGTGTATGACACCTCGTCGCAGAGCGTCGGCCGTGTCGACGGAAGATATCCGAGCATGGAGTATCCCGGATACATTGCGCCGGCCGACAGCATTTACACCGCAACGGCGAGTATGACCGCATTGTACGAATCCGGCAAAAACGGCGAGGCCGGCGCGTTTTACAGCATATCCGACGGCGATGAGCTCGTCTGCTTCCGCGACTATGTAAATAACGGCTACGCCACCGAGGGAATGACCTTTTTCCTCACGGCGGATATAAATATGACCCCCGTTTCGGCGATGACCGCCGAGCAGACATGGACGCCCATAGGAAGCAGCGACAAGACCCCGTTTAAGGGCATTTTCGACGGTCAGGGCTATCTGCTTTCGGACAACTATATAAACGCCGGAAGTACTCAGGGACTGTTCGGATATGTTGACGGGCAGGATGCCGAGATAAAGAATGTTGCGGCCACCGGCGTTATAACCGCGAAGGACGATACCGGCGGAATAGTTGCCTGTCTCATGAGCGGCAGTGTTATAAACTGCTGGTTTTCGGGCGAGATAAACGCCTCGGACAGAGTGGGCGGCATCGTAGGCAAGGCTGATGCGGGAAACATAATCAACTGCGTATCCTTCAAGGAGGTCACCGCAGACTCAAAGGCCGGCGGCATAGTCGGTGCGACGACCTCGGCGGTAAATGTAAAGTATTGCTACTACCCCGCCAACGCCAAGTCCGCCTGCGGCGACAGCGGTGCGACCCAGACGGCGGTTGTGTCATTCACAAACAGCACCGCCGGGTTCAGGCTTGAGCGCTCGGTGACGGTCGGAAGCGCATCCGGCATCATGCTCCTCAATGTTCTGAACCATTGGGTCACATATCTTGCGACAAACGGCAGCTTCCGCTTCTGGAAGTACGACTCAAGTGCGGCGGGCATAGCCCGCATACAGGGCGATCACCCGACGCAGCTCTTCCCCGGCGACGGCTCGGGCGTAAAGTATGTCGACGAGCCCCGTGCCGATGTTGACAGCACCAAAAATCCCTACGGCGTTATATATTCCGAGACCTCGACAATGACGGTGCTCTATGAGTCCGGCGAGGAGGCCGTCAAGGGCGGACACTACAGCATATCAAGCGGAAAAGAGCTCAAAATGCTCGCGGAATATGTAAATGGCGGCAAGGACACCGACGGTGTTACCTTCTACCTCAAGGACGATGTTGATATATCCACAAAGGCGCTCGGCAACTCCGGCGACGGCTGGCAGCCTATAGGAAAGGATTTCAGCACGCTCGATCCCACTACATTGACATACATGTTCCGCGGCATTTTCGACGGCTGCGGCTACACGGTGTACGGTCTTTTCATGACAAACGAGAAGGGCGATAACCTCGGTCTGTTCGGCAGAGCCCGCGGCGCGACCATCAAGAATCTCGGCGTTGCAGGTGCCATGGTCGGCGAATTTAACTGCGGCGGCATAGTCGGCAAGATAGATAACGGCGTTATCGAAAATTGCTGGGCGGCGGTGAGCATACAGTCAGAGTCCGAAACGGGCGGCATCGCCGGCAGAATAGACAACACCGTAATAAGAAACTGCGTTTCCTACGGCTCCGTTTTGTGCTACGGCGGCGAGACCTGCGTTGGCGGCGGCATATTCGGCGATGACATGGGCAAATCGACGGTCGAGAACTGCTACTTCCTCAAGGATTCCGCGAGTGCGGGCTATAACAGCCTCAGCAAGAGCGGCACGGCCGACATTATGACATTCGTCTACGGCTTTGAAAACGACGACTATTTCTGCACGCTCGAGCGCGCCGCCGTCATAGATGACGTCACCACGACGAGTCTGCTCGACGCACTCAACGCATGGGTGCTGCTGCAGAACAACGCGCAGTACTCCGGATGGTATAATTCCAATGTCATGATAGCCGCAGGTGACGGCAATAATCCCGGACATTACCCGCGCCTTATGGATCCCAATACCGGAGCCGACACCAAGAACGATGACTACAGCGGCGATTACACCGCGACCTCGTCCATGAGCGCTCTGTACAGTACCCGCACCGACGGTGTTGAGGGCGCATTCTACAGCATAAACGGTCTTGATGACCTCGAAGCGCTCAGAGACTATGTAAACGACGGCTTCAAGACGAAAAACATAACCTTCTTCATGACGCGCGATATTGACATGAGCCTCAAGTACTCCTCCGGCACCTCCAGATCATGGGCCCCGATAGGCAATGTAAACGAGCCGTTCAAGGGTATATTCGACGGTCAGGGCTACACGGTGAAATACCTGTACATAAACACCTCGGACGATGATCAGGGGCTGTTCGGTCACACCGGCGACGGCGCGCTCATCAAGAACCTCGGCATCTGCGGCGTGGTGCGCGCCGGCACGAATGCCGGCGGCATAGTCGGCGACTTCAACTTCTCGACCATCGCAAACTGCTGGTCGAGCTGCGAGGTAACGGCACTGAGCAACAACGCGGGAGGTCTTGTCGGCGGAGCAAACATGGGCAGCATAATCAACTGCACCAGCTACGGTGCGGTAGTCAACTCCGGTCAGTACGGTGCAATCGCCGGATATGCATTCGGCACCACCATGAAATACTGCTATTACCTGTACGGCACCTGCCAGCAGGCATACGGAACCGCCTCAACGCCGGTCGTGAGCAATGTACAGTACTTTAACGGAACGAGCGCGGCGTGCATTCTTCACGAGAGCGTCAGCGTCGAGGGTACCTCCACCCGCAACGCGCTCAGCGCGCTCAAGCTCTTTGTCGACGCTCATCCCGAGACCAACTACTGCTATTGGGCCATCGGCAACACCGAGGAATACGCCAAGATGGGCGTTACCTTCTTCCCGGTTCTGATCTCGGCATCCAACACCATGGGTGAAAAGGATTATAAAACTGTTCAGGCATACTTCAACGGGCAGGAATATAACTCGCTCGTTAAAGCGGTGAACGCTGCAAACGACTCCGAAAACGGCGGCGATGTGACGCTTGCGACAAATGTCGTTCTGAGCAAAAACGAGGCAATTACGCTTGACGAAAATGTAAGGATACTCACCGGCGACTACTCGCTTGTCATAAAGTCTCCCGTTAAGGTGTTCAGCATGCAGCAGCTCATAGGGATGTTTATAGTGAAAGAGGGCGGCAGCATATCGGTATGGGACGGCAGCGCGTACAAGCTGTTTATATACGCCGACAAGGATGCTGATCTGAGCTGCGGAAGCGAATTTTTCGGCACCCAGAGCCTTACCTTCTTCTCAGGCGATGTCGAAAACGGCGGCAGCGACGCATACAACCTCACTCTGCGCGACGGTGAGTTTATAGTCAACTCCACGCTTGACAGCGGAAATCCGCATAAGATACCGGCGGGAAGCACCATAACGATCGAAACCCGCGGAACTCTCAATGTCGCCTCCAATGCAAGAATACGCACAACGGGCGGCGCAGCGATAATCAATAACGGCACCGTTAAGATAGGCAATGCAACGCTCGACCTCAACGACGGCTCGCTTATGAAGGGCATTTTTGAGGACGACGGCGGAACGGTGTCGCTCCCGTTTGTCTACAAGGACGGGTATATCCTGCTCGGCTGGAACGACGGTAAGTCAAGCACGAATTACCCTGCCGGCAGCAAGGTCGATGTTAATACGGCAGCCACGCTCACCGCAAAATGGAAGCTCGGTCAGGGCACCGACCCGTACCCCGGCGACGATGCATATGACGATAATGACGAGCCCGTGTATAACATTCCGATAAATATCATCCAGTCGGACGGCGGCACGATAAGTCCGGGCAGCACAAAGGCCGCAAAGGGCGAAAATCTCAGCTTCAGTGTAAGCTCCGCGAGCGGGTATTACACAAAAAACACTCTCGTTGACGGCAGCAAGGTCACTCTCGACGGCGGCAGCTATACATTCGTCAGCATCAGTGATGAGCACAGCTTAATAGCTCTGTTTGCTCCGACAACGAACAGCGCCTTCTACAATTGGGTATCCCCGTTTGAGGATGTACATCCCGGCGACTGGTTCTACGACAATGTGCGCTACTGCGTTTCCGCAGGACTGTTTAACGGTACATCGGATACCACCTTCTCACCCGACCTGCCCATGACACGCGAGATGTTCATAACCGTTTTGTGGCGTTTGTCAGGCTCGTCTGCCGTTCCCGGCAGCGGAAGCAGCTTCACTGATGTGCCTGCTTCGAGCTACGCTTACGAGGCGATACGCTGGGGCAGCTACTTCGGAATAGTAAACGGCATGTCTGCAACTCAGTTCGGCTACGGCTGCTCTATCACCCGTGAGCAGCTTGTGACATTCCTGTTCCGTTATGCCAAGGGTTATGCCGGAGACGATGTTTCGCTGTACGACAACACGAATATCTTAGGCTACTCTGATGTTCTTGATATCTCCCGCGGAATGACGCAGCCCTTCCAGTGGGCTATAGGTGCGGGACTCGTAAACGGCGCTACCAATACGACGCTCGACCCCAAGGGCACGGCAAGCAGAGCTATGGTAGCGGCGGTGCTCTCGCGCTACTGCAACAAATTCGTCAATACGGTCCCCGTTTTCGGCACATGAATGTATGGAGCGGAGAAGCCTCCACTCGTCAAAAGGTCTGGCGGATCAGTCTTTTTGACATAACGATATCCCCTGATGCAGTTCACTTTTCCTGCATCAGGGGATATTTTCTGATTTATCGCAGAGAAGCTATTCCTCTACGAAAATTTTACGAAGCCCGTAAGCGTTCCGAGCGGATAGCCGAGCGTCCACTCGCTGCCACCGCACTTCGGGCACACCGTGCCGCGCTCGTGCAGCTCGTCAATATAAGCCTCAGCGCGCTGGATGTACATATTCGTTTTCACGACATATTTGCACTTCGGACAATAGACGAGATAATTTGCAAAGCTGTCATATATGCCCTTTTTGCGGTTTTCCTTCTCCTCATAGGAAAGGGCGCGCGGGAGAATATTATGATTTGTATAGCTCATCCTCATGCCTCCTCAGATCAGATGCTCGCGCTTTACACTGTCATAGTGCTTATCCAAAAACGGCACTATAACGCTGCGCATGAGCCTCATGTCAAGATTAAAATAGTAAACGGCAAACAGGGCCGCAAGCGCGGCTGCGCTCATACCCATTATCTTAGCAATAGCTTTCATATCGCTGCTCCTTTCTTACCAGCCCATTTCGTCGTCAAAATCGACGAGAGTCGGGTCAATGGGCTCCTCATGCATAACGCTCTGCATATACTGGTTCACGGTCTTGCGCGCCTCGTTCGTGGGGACTATGCGGCAGTCCATGAGCGAGTGCGGCATCCAGATGATATTGAAGCGGTCGCGGTGCTTATGAAATTCCTCCTCAAGCAAGCCCTGAGCGCCCGCCATACCCTTGCAGCCTATGTCGTCATACATGATGATGGTGTCGCAGTTGAATTTCTCCGCAGTCTCCCACATCTGCATGAGGTGGCGGTTTCCGCCGACGGTATGAGTGCGCATGGGAGTTCTGGCGTGCCAGTCGGCAATGTCGCTCATCATGGTGTCGCGGTCGGTGGTATCGACAATGTTGTGACCCGTCAGCGAGTCCATGTTGATAACGGTCATGATGCCCCAGCAGTTATACAGCCACTGCACACCGTGGGCATAGTAGGTCGAACCGCAGGACCACGCCAGCGCACGGTGACGCGCAAGCGGGAACGGATGGATGTTTTTGCGGGCACATTTTTCAAATACCCTGTTTATCTTGCGGTTTGCCTTCTTGAAGTACTTCGTGCCTCCCTGCTGATAGAAGTAGATGCGGAACAAGCCCTGAACGACGGAATTGAGCGCGCCGTTATCGCTTTTGGCGTAAATATCCCAGCGGTTGAGCGAGCCGCGGTTAAATTCGTTGGTATCCTCTATGTGCTCAATGAACGCATCCCAGTTAAACGGCACTCCGAACTGCTCCTCGAGGAATTCAATAGCCGAGTAGACCTCGTGCACACCGAGTTCCTTGGTGGTCGGGTCGTCGTACATGAGCGGAGAGGTGAACGGATGAACGGCTTTCCTGCCGTCGCCTGACAGTGCGCGCCACATTGCGGTGTTGTCCATCATGTTGGCATCGCAGGGGTTATTGGTGGTCAGCCAGCAGTTGCCGATGTCCGGATACTCACCGTCAACGGCGACGCCGACCTCAACCAGAGGCAGGGTACACATATCCCCCGGTATGCCGCAGGCTACCGCCTGATCGACATAGTAGCAGCCGAGCTGCTTGCGCATGAGCGGCAGCATGAACGCCGCGTGCTGCTGCATGTTTATGGCATAATGTCCGGGGAAGCCGAAAATTATGTGCTTGGGCAGGGTGTAGTCAAATGCAACGGTGACATCCGTCCACTTTGTTTTTCCGAGCTTACGGTCTGCGCGCAGGCTCTTCCACAGTGTATCGGTGGAGTCGGAGATCATGCAGTCGAGCGCGTACAGATCAGCCCTCAGCGCCTCGCCGCGGTCGCCCTCTATCCACTTATCGACCATCATCGGAGCCGCCAGATATGCCGACAGCCAGCGGTATTTCCAGAATGCCTTTGCGATGCGCACGGGATCGTGCATAACGAATATCGCCATCTTTACCCATGTGCACAGCCACTTGTAAAACGCAAATGCCGTATCCTTAACTCCGCGCCACTCACGGCGGGCATAGAAGTTTGTACCCTCTATATATCTCTGACCTATGTAATGGCAGGGCTCATCGCCCTTGAGAAAGTGCTCAAGGGTGCCGTACTGCTCTTTGATGCTGACTTTTCTTTTCCACATAGCTTTCCCCTCCTTATTTCGACTGGAGCTTCTTTATCTCAAGCGATTCTACAAACGCCTGAAATCGCGTGCGGAGCTGACCGGTCGCGGCATTGGCATAGTCGCGCTCTATCTGGCAGGTGGGTATTGCCGACGGAACATTCAGTCCCTCGGAGAGCCACTTTGCCGCTATGGCTCTCTCATAGCCCCAGTACTCGCAGAACTTCATGTTCTGGAGAATGATACCGTCAGCCTTATATTCCTTGGCGATGTCGTACATATACTGCTTGCGGGCAATGATATTTTCGGTGCCCATCGCGCGCGGGCACTCGTTTATGAGCATATAATGCTCCGCCAGTGCATCCAGCGGATGCTGACCCTCCTTTACGGTTATCTCCTCCCTGCCGGGCAGCGAGCCGAAGCAGTAACGGTCGGCAACGACGCGCGCACCGCACATCTCAACGAGCTTCGTAAACTCCGGATCGTCTATCTCGCTTCCGACGAGCATGACCTTCGCCCTATACTGCGGCTTATCGTCGGGCTTGCGGGTCTTAAGCTCCTCAAGAGTTTCGCGCAGCTTGTCAACGATGAGATATTTCGGGCATACAAGCGTTACGAGCTGGATTATGTGGAACTCATAGCCCGTTATCGTCGGCTCATCCAGCTTGCGGAAGCTGCCGATCTCGGTAATAAGTCTGCATACCTCATTATGGCGCTCGATGGCGTCCATGAGCTTTTCCTCGGAGTAATCTACGCCGTAGGTCTCCTGCATGGGGGCGATTATCTTCTTCTCGATCTGGCGGCGGAAGTAGCCTGCATACCAGTCGCCCTTTTTGATGGGCATATCTATGCAGGCAGTAAAGAACTTTTCGTTCGGGATGAGCCTGCAATACTCAAAATACTGCTCCATGCGGTTCATGGTGGTACAGCATTCCTGACCGATAAGAGCGGAGATAAAGTTATAGCCGCCCTCGAACGCGCGCTCCAGAATGCTCTTTGAATATGGGCAGGAGCGGTTCGTCATGTAATATGTAGCAAGGTCGGGATTGGTACAGCCCGGAGCTCTCAGCCGAACGCCGAAGCAGCCCTCGATGTCGAGCAGCGGCTCGGGTATATATGAGCAATTGTACGCAAGCGCGAGCTTACCCTCGGAACACGCCTGCTTTACAAGCGCGTTGTTTGCCTCCTGAAGGAGGCTTTCAAAGTAGATCAGATGCTTCAGGTCTCTCATTATGTTCCCCCGTTTCATTTCGCTGTGACCGCTGTCACAGCTTAGATGTTATTATTTTATCACTCCATGCATAAAACTTCAATTTATTTGTACTTTTTCGCCATATTGTATAGTGATAAGGTCTGTTTTTGTGCATATTAACAACAGTGTTTTGTAAATATATTTTCATATTTATATAAATTTTCTCCAAGTAATATGTATAAAAAAAATACACGGCTCATAAAGCCGTGTATTTTTCGGGTATTTACCGTTAAATCGTTGTGTCTCCGGTTACTGCTCTGTACAGGAATGTTACGACCTGGCAGCGCTGGCACGGTTCATCGGGGCTGAAGCATCCGCCGCCGGTACCCTGAGTGATGCCCTTTTCAGCCGCCCAGAGCACCGCCTTGTAATAATAAGCGGAGCTTTCTACATCGCTGAAGCTGCCTGAGAGGTTCGAGGGTGAGGGCTTATTGTAATAGCGCCAGAGGAAGGTGACAAACTGCGCGCGGGTAACGGTCAGTTCGGGTGCAAACTGGTTGTTGCCCATGCCGACCGTAATTCCGTTTTCTATTGCCCAAAGCACCGCCTTGTAATAATAAGCGGAGCTTTCTACATCGGTAAACTGCATTGACTGATTCGTGGGTTCGGGGCGGCCTGCCGCTCTCCACAGGAAGGTGACGACCTGACCGCGGGTGCAGGCATCTGCCGGTCCGAACATATCATCGGATATGCCGGAGGTTATCTGCGGCTTATAGTTAAACGCCCAAAGGACCGGCGTGTAGTAGTAAGCGTCGCTGCGCACATCATAGAACGGGTTCTTGAAGTAGCCCTTGCAGACGGTGCACTGACCGCGAACGATCCTGTGACCGGTCTTTGCGGTGGGCGTATCGGTGTAGCTGCCCTTGCAGCCGGAGCAGGTATGAGTAGTATAGCCGTCCTTGGTGCAGGTGGCTGGAGTTACGACGGCATCGTATCTGTGCTTGCCGAGCGAGCCGTATTCCTCGCCGCACTCGTCGCACACTGCCTTTGCAACGCAGGTAGCCGTGCCGCCGGTGTGAGCGGTCTTCTTGCTCAGCTCATACCACTTGGAGTTTATAACGAAACCGCCTGCTTCAAGCTCGTCCTTGAGGTCCTCGAGCGTTTTGCCGCAGCGCTGGCAGCCGAGCCAGTGGTATGTGTCGTCATAGCAATGGTCAATGTCTTTTACATGAATAAGTGCAAGGACATGATCAAGGTCAAATGTCTTGTTTTTGATCATTTCCGCGATCTGTCCGGCATTGAGTCCCGCCAGTTTTGCAAGGGTCTCAAGGTCGAAGTTTTTCAGGGCATCCTTGCCCGGATGCAGGTCGTGACCCGCTTCATCTACTATGTTCTCGGAGTTCACCATCACCGAGGCGTTTTTATCAATATATCTATTGCCGCACACGGTGCATTCATAGTAGTCTTTGGTACCGTCCTTTGTGCAGGTCGCGGGCGTTCCGGGTACAAGCCTGAGGGTCTTTTCGCAGCCGCCGGGGCAGGCATTATAATATGCGTGTCCCTTTGTGATGACGGTTCCGCAGCCGAGGCAGTAGGTATCTCCGGTGTAGCCGGGTTCGGTCCCGCTCGGCTTTTTCTCTCCGCGTACCTCGGTGCCGCCGTCGTGATTAGTCATATCGCGCGTACCGTCGTCATAGCCGCAGATGTTACAGCTCTTGCCGCTGTGGCAGGTCGGGGTAGTAGTCAGGAAGGTGTGCGAATTGTATGTTTCGGTATATTTGTAACCGCAGTATTTGCATACGCTCCAGTGACCTTTGCTGTCATACGCCTTGGTCTGAAGCGTTGTATTCGGTATCTGCTGACCGCCTATCTCGGCAAGATAGTGATTGAGCGGTTCTATGGTGAGCGTGGATGCGTCGCTTATCTCGCTGGTTCCGGCTGCATCGGAAAACAGAGTGCCGCACTTTGTGCACTTATAGTGCTCCTTCGTGCCGGAAATGCCGGTGGTCTCGCACTGTGCGGGCACCTCCTCAACCTTGACTATCTCATGCTCGCAGGCATCCTTATATTTGAGGGGCACATTGCGCTCGATGTACTGCTGACAATCATTGCAGTAGACATCGCAGGTGCCGTCCTTTTCGAGAGTAGGCGCGACTATTATCTGACGCTCGGTATTCACATGGTTTTCCGGATTTATATTACCATATTCAAAGCCGCATTCGGTGCACACCGCCTTTGCGATGCAGGTCGCCTCACCGCCATCATGGTTGCCGGTGCTTGTGAGCTTTCCGCAGCGGGAGCACTTCTCGGCGTGATACTCCACAACGCCTTCATCTGAAGTATCTGAAAATGCCGCCCAATTGTAATTGTGACCAAGCGCTTTGAGCTCGATATCGCTCTTTTTTATCTCGGTCTTGCCCTCAGCGTCGGAGAAATATGTATTGCAGTCGGCGCAGTAGTAATAAGGGATATTTCCCTTATCCTCGCAGGTTGCGGGAGAGGCCTTTGTATACTCAAGAGAAGCGTGCTTAGTCTTGTCCTTATCAATTTCAAGCTTGGACTGCTTGACCTCGGTCTTGCCCTCAGCGTCGGAGAAATATGTATTGCAGTCGGCGCAGTACCAGTATTCTTCTGTTCCCTTTGCCGAGCAGGTGGGCTCGACGCGGTCAGAATGCCGAAGATCGGTGTGGTTTGAAGCATTCTTTGCTATCTCGACTTCCGATGCGTCGAGCTCGGCAGAGCCGGTCTCATCGGAGAAATACTTGCCGCACACGGAGCATTCCCAGTGCTCATTGCAGCCCTTTTCGGCGCAGGTGGCAGCCCTGGCCTCAACCTTCTGAATATCGCCGTGAGTGGTGAGCTTGGCTATGGTGCAGTCGGCAAGCGTTGTCGGCTGAGTCGCCGCAGAGTCGAGATAATAGTTCTGGCACACCGAGCAGTAATAATACTCGCTATTGCCCGCTGCGGCGCAGGTAGCTGCCTTGGCTTCTATCTTAGTGAGCGTGTGCTCCTTGCACGGCTCCTTTGCCAGAACGGTGAGAGTTACCTCATTGCTTACGGCATAGCCGAAGCTCTTGCTCAGTCCTACAAGCGCGCCGCAATACGCAATGCATTTATACTTATTGCCGTTATCGTCGGCAGTGACGCTCGTGAGCTTGAGCTCCTGCTCATTACCTACCGCATTGGCTAAAAGCTTTAGTATCTTAGCCGCCGTCAGGTCGGAGCCTGAATCTACATCCGTTGAATTTACCCAGACATACTTCACATCCTTGGATAAAGTCGCGTCGGCTTTTGCGGTCGCCGTGAATGTTGCGGTGTCGCCGACTCTGACGGTGACATCGGTCGGCTGCGATGTGAATGTGACAGTCACATCACTCAAGGCGCGCGACTGCGCCAGCGCCCCGGTGGGCACGAGCGACACAAACAGCAGCACTACCATCAGCAGGCTGATAATGCGTTTCTTCATAATGTTCCTCCTTAGAATTTTCCACCCTTTTGCCGCACCGTGCGGCTATAATCACAGTAATTATACTATTTCAGCAAATTTGGTGCAAGTACATAAGCGCCGTCATTTTATACAGTTTTCACCACTGCCTTTAGTGCACTTCGTTCTTCCAAGGCATAAGCGATATCCGCCGGACATATAAATTGACCATGTGAGTTTGGGGAGTGGTTAAGTGTACACAAATATTGAGGAGCGCGCCTGTGATCTCGCCGTTTACATCATAGAGAATAAAGCCACGGTGAGAGCCGCCGCGAAACAGTTCAACATTTCCAAAAGCACTGTACACAAGGATCTCACCGAGAGGCTGAAAACGGTCAGTCCCGCGCTGTATCATCAGGTGCGGGAGCTGCTGGATATTAATAAGGCCGAGCGGCATATACGCGGCGGCATGGCGACAAGAAGAAAATATAAAGGCGAATGAACAACACTGCGGCGGGCTTGCTCCCGCCGTATTATTTTGCTTTTTTCGGGGATGCTATCACCGGTGATATAAATGACAAAGCATATTGGAAAGCAGACTCTCAGGCTTTTCTGTCCCCCGACGATAACCGCAGGCGCTGCCGTTGTCGGGCAGAAGGAGGGCGAGGGTCCGCTGAAGCACTATTTTGACTATATAAGCAGCGATGCCTACTTTGGGGAGAGCTCGTGGGAAAAAGCCGAGAGCGCCATGCTGCGGAAATGCTTTGAAATGTGCTGCGGCAAAAACGGCACCGTGCCGCAGGAGCTCGACCTTATATTCTCCGGCGATCTGCTGAACCAGTGCGTGGGCTCGGCATTTGCTCTGAGGGATGTAAATGTCCCGTACTTCGGGCTGTACGGAGCGTGCTCTACCATGGGCGAGGCAATGACGCTGGGCGCAATGGCAATAGACGGAGGCTTTGCGGAAAGGGTATGCGCCGCCACGAGCTCGCACTTCTGCTCATCGGAGCGGCAGTACCGCTTCCCTCTTGAATACGGTGGTCAGCGCACTCCGACGGCGCAGTGGACCGTTACCGGCGCCGGAGCCGTGATAATGCAGAGCAGCGGCTCGGGTCCCTTTATAACCTGTCTCACCCCCGGAAGGATAGTTGACGCCGGCATAACGGATGCAAATAACATGGGCAGCGCCATGGCTCCTGCGGCATATGAAACGCTGAGAGCTCACTTTGAGGACACCGGCAGAGACCCATCGTATTACGACATGATAGCCACCGGCGATCTCGGCGCCATAGGGCACGACACGGTCGAGGAGCTTTTCCGGCACGACGGCGTCAAGCTCGGAAGCTTTTACACCGACTGCGGCGTTCTCATATTCGACAGGCAGAGGCAGGATGTCCACGCCGGCGGCTCCGGCTGCGGCTGCGCGGCATCGGTGTTTTCTTCATTCATCATGCGCGGCTTTTCCGAGGGAAAATGGAGCAGGGTGCTGTTTGCTCCGACCGGCGCGCTTTTGTCTCCGACGAGCACCCAGCAGGGCGAGAGCATACCGGGGATATGTCACGCCATAGCGATAGAAAAGGTCATACCGAATTGAGGTTTAAATGATATGGACATGCTTATACAGTATCTGAAGGTATTTGCCGTCGGCGGCGTTCTATGCACCGTCGGGCAGCTTCTCATAGACAAAACAAAGCTCACTCCCGCGCGCATACTCACGGTGTATGTCGTTTCAGGGCTCATACTCGAGGCAGTGGGACTGTACTCTCCTCTCGTTGACTGGGCGGATGCCGGTGCGACTGTACCGCTCACGGGCTTTGGCTCGACGCTTGCCAAGGGCGTTGAGAAAGCCGTAGCCGAAACGGGCGTCCTGGGTGCGTTTACAGGCGGCTTCACCGCATCGGCGGCGGGCATGTGTGCAGCAGTGTTCTTCGGCATAATCGTTGCAATGTTATGTAAACCTAAAGAGAAAAAGTAAAGCCTGCCTTTCGTGCGGCAGGCTTTATCACATTTATTTTTCGTGTACTATGAGCTCCAGAACATCGGGGCGCGCGTAGTGCCCTACGGCATCGTGCTCCATTTTGCAGGCGGCCGGCAGGGTCATGTCAAGCTCTGCATATATAACCGTCTCCTCGTCCCAAACCGGCTGGGTCAGATAATGCCCATAGGGGTCGATGATGCAGCTTCCGCCGCGGCAGACCATATCCGGCTGGCGCTCGACGGCGTCCTTTTCATTGAGGTCTGCCGGATATGAGGACTTTCTGACGATCATATCGGAGTTTATGAAGTAGCACTTGCCCTCGATGGCGATATGCTGTATCGTCGCCTGCCACTCGGGATTGTCGTTCGTGTTGGGTGAGATGTATATCGTTATACCCTTCTGATAAAGCGCAACGCGCGCGAGAGGCATGTAGCTTTCCCAGCAGATGAGGCTGCCTATGGGTCCCCACGGCGTTTCGGTCACCGGGAAATAGCCGCGGTTTGCGTCGCCCCATACGACGCGCTCGGCGCCCGTTGGCTTGAGCTTGCGGTGCACCTTGTATTTTCCGTCGGGCTCGAAAATGACATTGCTGTTATAAAGCGTTCCGCTGACCGCGTCGCGCTCGGAAAAGCCGATGCTGACATATGCTCCGGCGCGCACGGCTGCCCCGGCAAGGGCCGTGAAGTCCTCGTCGCCGACGAGTATCGAAGCATCGTAATAGCGTTTCCAGTCCTCCCTGCCGGCCTCGGTGCGCTTGCCCATGCTGAAGCCGAAGTTCATGCCGATGGGATAGCCGGGGATGAAAAGCTCCGGAAAAACTATGAGGTCGGGCTTTCTCTCCGAAGCCTCCTCAATGTATTTTATCGTCTTTTCTACCGACGCTTTTTTATCGAACATGCATGGCTCCGCCTGAACCAGAGCGAGCCGGCATATCTTTTCTATGTCTTTCATGTTAAACGCTCCTTTGCGATTTATGAGGACATTTTAGCAGACGCAGCGCCCGCTTGCAAGAAAAAAAGCACTCGGAAAAGCTCCAAGTGCTTTCGGTATTATGCCGAGATTACTTTATGGAGAAGAATGCGTCCATGCCGGGATAGGCAGCAACATCAAACAGCTCATCCTCGATGCGGAGCAGCTGGTTGTACTTGCAGACGCGGTCGGTGCGGCTGGGTGCGCCGGTCTTTATCTGACCTGCGTTTACGGCAACGGAAATGTCGGCAATGGTGGTATCCTCGGTCTCGCCGGAGCGGTGGGAGACGACGGCGGTCCAGCCTGCACGGTGAGCCATCTGGATAGCGTCGAGGGTCTCGGTCAGTGTGCCGATCTGGTTAACCTTAATAAGAACCGAGTTTGCCGCGCCCAGAGCGATGCCCTTTTTGATGCGCTCGGTGTTGGTGACAAACAGGTCGTCACCGACGATCTGGATCCTGTGGCCGAGACGCTTGGTCATGAGCTGCCAGCCCTCCCAGTCATTCTCGCCCATGCCGTCCTCTATGGAGATGATGGGGTACTTATCTACAAAGCCCTCCCACATATCGACCATCTGCTCGCTGGTCATAACGGTGCCGCGCTTGGGCAGGTGGTAGCACTTGTCATCCTCGTTGTACCAGTCGGATACTGCGCCGTCGATGGCGATTCTGAAGTCCTCGCCGGGCTTGTAGCCGGCCTTCTCCATTGCCGCAACGAGTGCCTTGAGAGCGTCCTCATCGGAATCAAGGTTGGGAGCATAGCCGCCCTCATCGCCCACGCCGGATGCGGGAACGACCTTCTTGAGCGCATGGAACACCTCGGCGCACATGCGCAGAGCTTCCTTCCAGCTTGCGGCGCTGACAGGCATTATCATAAACTCCTGAATGTCTACATTCGAGCCGGTCGCGTGAGCGCCGCCATTGAGGACGTTCATCATGGGAACGGGCAGGGTCTTGGCGTTTACTCCGCCTATATAATTATAAAGGCTCTGACCGGTAGCTTCCGCTGCCGCGCGTGCGCAGGCGAGGGACACGCCGAGAATGGCATTTGCACCGAGGCGGGACTTATTGGGAGTTCCGTCGATCTCGATGAGCATCTTGTCGATGCTGGGCTGGTCAAGGACATTGAGTCCGACCATGGCCTCGGCTATCTCGCCGTTGACATTCTCGACAGCCTTGCTGACACCCTTGCCGCCGTAACGGCTCTTGTCGCCGTCGCGGAGCTCGCACGCCTCGTACATACCGGTGGATGCGCCGGAGGGGACCGCCGCACGGCCTACGGTACCGTCATCGAGAGTGACCTCGACCTCGACGGTGGGGTTGCCGCGTGAGTCAAGGATTTCTCTGGCCATTACATCAACGATCTCAAAGTACTGTTTCATTTCGTTATCTCCTTCTTATTTGATTATCAGCGTTGTCCCGCTCATCTGCGCGGGCTTTTCGATGCCCATTATATCGAGCATGGTGGGCGCAATGTCGGAAAGGCGTCCGCCGTCGCGGAGCCTTGCTTTGTCACAGCATACCACAAACGGTACCGGATTGGTAGTATGTGCGGTATTTATTTTTCCGTCGGGGTTTATCATACAGTCGGCATTCCCGTGGTCAGCGGTTATGCACAGCACCGTGTCCGGCATGGATGCCGCAGCATCGTAAACTCTGCCCATACATCCGTCAACGGTCTCGACTGCCTTTATTGCCGCCTCGAGAACGCCGGTGTGTCCGACCATGTCGCAGTTTGCAAAATTGCAGACTATCATCTCGTACTCATCGCTCTTTATCGCCTCTATGCATTTATCCGCGACCTCCTCGGCGCTCATCTGCGGGATGAGGTCATAGGTCGGAAACTGCTTCGGCGACGGGACGAGGCATCTGTCCTCACCCTCGCACGGCTTTTCAACGCCGCCGTTGAAGAAGAATGTAACATGCGCATATTTTTCCGTTTCGGCAACACGGAACTGCCTGAGACCCTTTTCCGAAACGATCTGCCCTATTGTATTTTCAAGCTTTTCGGGCGGGTAGGCTATGGGCAGCGTAAGCGCCTCATCGTACTGCGCGGTGCAGACAAAGCTGAGAGGGTAAACGGTCTTTTTTCGGGCAAACCCGTCAAAGCCGGGCAGGTTGAGCGCCCATGTTATTTCTCTTGCGCGGTCGGGACGGAAGTTCATGAATATAACGCTGTCTCCCTGCCCTATCATGCCGCTTTTATTGACGACAACGGGCTTTACAAATTCATCGGAAGCGCCCGCCTCGTAGCTGTCCTCCACCGCCTTGACTGCATCCGGCTCATACGCGCCCTCGCCGCAGACCATGGCGTTATAAGCAAGCTCTACTCTGTCCCAGCGCTTATCGCGGTCCATGCCGTAAAACCTGCCCTGGAGGGTGGCTATACTTGCATTGCCGAGCTCTCCGCACTTATCGAGAAGCTGCCTCACGTATACCTTTGCGCTTCTGGGCGGAACGTCGCGTCCGTCAAGAAAGCAGTGGACGAAAACATTCTGCACTCCGCGCCGCTTTGCCATATCAAGGGCGGCGAAGATGTGGTTTATGTGGCTGTGAACGCCGCCGTCTGACAGCAGTCCGAGAATATGCAGTGCCCTTCCGCTTGCCTTTGCATCATCCATTGCCTTAGCGTAGGCTTCGTTTTCAAAAAAGCTGCCGTCGGCTATGGCGTTGGTTATGCGCGGAAGATCCTGAAAAACGACTCTGCCCGCACCTATATTGGTGTGACCGACCTCGCTGTTGCCCATCTGTCCCTCCGGCAGACCGACGTCAAGTCCGGACGCCGAAAGCCTTGTTCCTGGGTTTGAGGAAAATATGCGGTCGAGCTGCGGCGTCTGCGCAAGGCTTATGGCATTGCCGGCGCCTGCCGGAGCTATGCCGAAGCCATCCATTATAACAAGAACGCACTTACTCATTTTCAGCCCCCGCAGCATTGACTATAGCCGCAAAATCGGCAGGCTTGAGCGAGGCACCGCCTATAAGTCCGCCGTCAACATCGGGCTGAGCCAGAAGCTCGGCTGCGTTTTTGGCATTCATGCTGCCGCCGTAGAGAATACTGACATTTCTTGCGGGACGCGCGCCGTACATTTCGCGGATGATGGTGCGGATCTCATGGCAGACCTCCTGTGCCTGCTCACTGGTAGCGGTCCTGCCCGTGCCTATTGCCCATATGGGCTCGTAGGCGATAATGCAGCGGCGCAGCTCGGCTGCGTCAACGCCGTTGAGGGCCGCGCGCACCTGATAATTTATATGCGCCATCGTCAGTCCCATTTCTCGCTGCTCAAGACTCTCGCCCACGCAGATGATGGGGCTTATGCCGTGCTCTATCAGTGCGCGGGTCTTTGCGTTTACGAGCAGATCGTCCTCGCCGTGATACTGGCGGCGCTCGGAGTGACCGACGATGCAGTA
Organism: Escherichia coli; assembly: GCA_963632825.1. Classification (GTDB taxonomy): domain Bacteria; phylum Bacillota; class Clostridia; order Oscillospirales; family Oscillospiraceae; genus F23-B02. The sequence goes on from CAVGWF010000010.1 coordinate 34,116, forward strand.
CTTAACGCCGGCATCGGCAAGCTGGCTTGCCGAGACCTCGCCCGTGTATGCACCCTTTTCGTGCTTGGAAACATCCTGTGCACCGACGGCGATCTTTGCATCCCTGCCGGCCTTGAGCATTGCCGCAATGTTCACTGCGGGAACGCACAGTACGGTCTCGCATGCCTTTGTTTTGGGCAGCAGCGGCTTTATCTCGTCCATAAACGGCTTTATGTCGCTTACGAGCATATTCATCTTCCAGTTGCCGGCTATTACTGTTTTCCTGTATTTTGTATTCATGATTACTCCTCCGGATTTGGATTATTTGTCCTGAAGGCAAGCCACGCCCGGCAGCTCCAGACCCTCGAGAAATTCAAGCGAAGCGCCGCCGCCTGTGGAAATATGGGTCATCTTATCGGCAAAGCCGAGCTGCTCGACGGCAGCGGCACTGTCGCCGCCTCCGACAATGCTTACTGCGCCCGATTCGGCGAGAGCCTTTGCCACGGCCCTGGTGCCCTCGGCAAACGCCTCAAACTCAAACACGCCCATGGGACCGTTCCAGACGACGGTCTTGGCACTCTTTATAGCCTCGGAGAACAGCTCGACTGTCTTGGGCCCGATATCGAGTCCCATCCAGCCCTCGGGGATACCGTCGATGGCTACGATCTTCTTCTCGCAGTCGGCTTTGAACTCATTGCCTATGGCGGTGTCGATCGGCAGCAGGAGCCGGACTCCCTTTTCCTCTGCCTTTGCGATCATATTGCGGGCATAGTCGAGCTTATCCGCCTCAAGCAGGGAGTTTCCGATCCCGTGCCCCATAGCCTTTATGAAGGTATAAGCCATGCCGCCGCCGATGATAACGGTGTCCGCCTTGTCAAGAAGGTTGTTTATAACGCCGATCTTATCGGAAACCTTTGCGCCGCCGAGCACCGCGACGAACGGACGCACGGGGTTATCGAGAGCCTTGCCCATTACGGACAGCTCCTTTTCAACGAGCAGGCCGGCATAGGCGGGCAGATACTTTGCAACGCCTGCGGTGGAGGCGTGAGCGCGGTGGACGGTGCCGAATGCATCGGAGACATAAAGGTCTGCCATTTCGCTGAGAGCCTTGGCAAAGTCATCGCCGTTTTTCTCCTCACGAATGTCAAAGCGCAGATTCTCAAGCAGCATTATCTGACCGGGCTTGAGAGCTGCTGCCTTCGCTTTTGCATCCTCGCCGATTATATCCTTTGCAAAGATGACCTCCATGCCGAGAAGCTCGGAAAGCCGCTTTGCAACGGGTGCAAGGGTGAGCTTTTCCTTCCATTCTCCCTTGGGCTTGCCGAGATGGGAGCAGGCAATAACGGCGGCGCCGTGTTCAAGCAGATACTTTATCGTGGGAATGGCGGCGACTATGCGCTTATCGCTTGTTATCTCACCGGTTTCCTTGTTCTGAGGGACATTGAAATCGCACCTCAGCAGCACCTTTTTGCCCTGTACGGCAGCATCGAGCACGCTTTTTTTGTTGTAATTCATAATGTGGCTCCTTTCCGTCGGAAAATTCCGGCACGGTATTGAAAATTTACTTAATAACTGATATTATTTCGCCATGGAGCCCGTGTTTTTGAGCCCCGGAAAGCCCTGCTGGCGAAGTGTCTCATACGCGAGTATCGCGGCTGAGTTTGAGAGGTTAAGGCTGCGCGCCCGGCTCACCATGGGTATTCTTATGCATCTGTCACGGTATCTGTTCCGAAGCTCCTCGGGCAGTCCCGCAGTCTCCTTGCCGAGCATTATGCTGACATTCTCGGTCGAGAGGTCGGCTTCAAAATACGCCCGCGGCGCTTTCGTTGTAGCAAGCCATAGGTTTTCGTCGCCGTTTTTGGCAAGATACTCATCGAGGTCTTCATACACGGTGATATCGACCAGACGCCAGTAGTCCAGTCCGCAGCGCTTGACCGCTTTATCGGAAATGTCAAAGCCGAGAGGCTTTATGAGATGAAGATGCGCGCCCGTTGCAGCGCAGGTTCTGGCGATCGCGCCGGTGTTATGCGGTATCTCCGGCTCAAGAAGTACTATGTTCAGCATTAGCTTATCCCGTTTCGTTATCAAATATCTGTATTACGGTTATATATTAGCACATTTTTCTCGAAAATGATGAACTTTTTTTGAGTTTTTAAGTTTTGTTGCATTTTTGACAGTTTGATGTTCCGGCAGCGGGCTCAAACACAGTATAAATAGACAATCTGCACATCTCATGAAAGCTTAGTGAGGCAAAAAATGATCTGTAACGCCTGTCCGCGGCACTGCGGTGCCGAAAGAAGCGAATATACGCCCGCCGGTGTGTGCTCATCACCGCTCCTGCCGCGCATTGCGCGTGCGGCGCCGCATTTCGGAGAGGAGCCGTGCATAAGCGGCGAAAACGGCAGCGGCACCGTGTTTTTCTCCGGCTGCAATCTCAGGTGCGTATTCTGCCAGAATCACGATATAAGCCGGGGCAGGATCGGTAAGGTCGTTACCGTTGAGAGACTGTCGGAAATTTTTCTTGAGCTTCAGGATAAGGGTGTTCACAATATAAATCTCGTAACTCCGTCGCACTGCGCCGATGCCGTTATAAAAGCTCTCAAAGCCGCAAGGCTCGGCATTCCCGTTGCGTGGAACAGCTCGGGCTATGACAGTGCCGACATGATAAGGCGGCTTGAGGGGCTCGTGCAGATATACATGCCCGATCTTAAATATATGGATGCTCGTCTTGCAAAGCGCTACTCCGCGGCGCCTGATTATCCAGAGACCGCAAAGGCGGCGATAGCCGAAATGTACCGGCAGACCGGTGATGCCGTGCTCGATGGTGACGGGATGCTGCAAAGCGGCGTTATCATACGGCACCTCATTCTGCCGGGTGCCGAGGCTAACAGCCGCGCGGTAATAGATTTTGTTGCGGATAATTTCCCCGGTAAAGCGGTTTTATTCTCGCTTATGGCGCAGTTTACGCCCATGCCTGGCACCGAGCGCTTCCCGGAGCTTCAGCGCACCGTTTCTCGGGAGGAAAACGAACGGCTCATCGACTATATGCTCGCGCGCGGCATTGAGTTTGGGTTCTGGCAGGATACCGCATCGGCCACGGATGACATGATACCGGATTTTGACCTTACCGGCGTCTGATAATTCCGATAATGATAATATAGAAATACCATAGGAGGTTAACATCATGGATTACAATGAAATTCTCAAAAAGGCAGCCGGAGAGGTGGGCCCGTACTGCAAGGCCTGCCCCGTATGCAACGGCAGAGCCTGCGGCAACATAATGCCCGGTCCCGGCAGCAAGGTCCCGGGAAATACGGCGGCAAGGAACTATGACAAGTGGCAGGAAATATTCGTGAACATGGATACTCTCTGCCCCAACACCAGCGTTGACACCTCGTTTGAGCTGTTCGGCAAAAGGTTCTCCGCTCCCGTCTTTATCGCCCCGCTCGGCGCTCTGAGCATGCACTACGGCGATAAGCACAATGATATTACATACAATCACATTCTTATCAACGCCGCCGCAGACTACGGCATCTGTGCCCTCACCGGCGACGGCGTCGATCCCGCCGTCATGCAGAACGCGGCAAAGGATATGGCTGCCATAGGCGGCATGGGAATACCGACTATAAAGCCGTGGAACAAGGAGTTTGTCTTTGAAAAACTTGATATTCTCAACGAGCTCGGCATATTCGCCGCCGCAATGGATGTTGACGGCGCGGGTCTTCCCTTCCTAAAGGCCATGAACCCCAACGCGGGCTCAAAGTCGGTTGAGGAAATGCGCGAGATCATCTCCTATGCCAGAATGCCGTTTATCATAAAGGGCATAATGACCGTAAAGGGTGCCGAAAAGGCCGTTGAGGCCGGAGCGGATGCCATCGTTGTTTCCAATCACGGCGGCAGAGTGCAGGGCTGCTGCCCCTCCACGGCCGAGGTTCTCCCCGCCATCGCAAAGGCGGTAAAGGGCAAGGTAACGGTATTCGTCGACGGCGGCATAAGAAGCGGCGTTGATGTTTTCAAGGCCATCGCTCTGGGCGCCGACGGCGTTCTGATAGGCCGTCCGGTCGTTCCGTTTATATATGCCGAGGGTGAGGAAGGCTTCAGGGTGTACATGGACAGGATAGTCTCGCAGCTTCGCGATACCATGACCATGTGCGGCACTCCGACGCTTGCCGATATCGGTGAGGATAACATATTCATTCCGTGAGGTTTGGACATGAAAATTTCAAAATGCTTATTAAAATGCTGCCTGTCGCTTGCGCGTCTCGGCGAGCTTGCCCACGCCGGCATGGTCGAAAGAGCGCTGTCTGACATCAATAACGGCGAAATTCATGAGTAATGACAAAAAAGTCCTCCTGTTGGAGGACTTTTTTGTCATATTTGCTTGCAAATATGCCTGAGACAATATATAATTATCATGCATATATTTTACAGGGAGGCGACACAATGAAAAAACTCGGAAATATTGCTGTGCTCGTGCTGACGTTGCTTATGTGCCTTAGCCTTGCCGCCTGCGGAGACGGCGTCAGCGGCAATGACGACGACATCTCCGGCGGCACTCCAGACGCATTTGAGGGCATGGTCAAGGACTCGGCGTATATGGCCGACAAGGGCATGTACAGCGGCGACTGGGAGGACTCTGATCACCGTGAGCTCGAGATAGAGCTCAGCAACGACGGGCAGGAGCTGCGCTTTACCATCTATGCAGGCGATGAGTCCATCACAGCCGGCGGCTTTATCCAGGTTTCGCCCGAGTACAGCGCCGACTACTTCTACAACGAGTACGACGGCATAGCGTATCACTGCTGGTTTGCAAACGACGGCAGCCTGAATGTGTACAGCCTCGGCGTGTTCACAAAGGAAGCCGATGACGATGACGATATCGACGACGATGTGAAGGAGCTTGCCGGTATGTGGTATCTCGACGGCGACGAGAACGCCGCAAGCTGCCTGCAGATCGGCATGGACGGCAAATGGGTCCTCTATGAGGACAGCGACGGCAGCACCTCGCTTATCGACAGCGGCAGCATACAGCATATCGGCGACGACGCTTACTCCGCCGTGTCCGAGCAGTTTGACGATGTCGCCTATGATATAGCCGTCGCCGGTGACGGCAATACGCTCTACTGGGGCAGCGAGTACGACTGCTATATGAGGCACGACTGATATGAGCAATCTCAGGAAAATGAGCGATGCCGAGCTGTCAAAGGCGTTAGGCAGATATCAGACGCTTGAACGCGCAGGACAGATTATCGGTCTTATTCTCGTCGCGGCGGGAGCGGCGGTGGCTTTTATAAAGCACGAGCTGTGGCTGTTTGCGGGGCTGTTTTTCGCGGGTGTCATCGTGATCGTGATCGTCTGTACCGTTATAAACGCAAAGAAAAACGCACTTTTGAACCTCAATCTCGGCGACTTTTTCCACGCCGAGCTCATGAGCGCCTTCGGTCCGGGAACGGCGGCGCCGGCCATGCCGATAAATACGGCATATATAAAAGGCGCGGAGCTCATAAACCAGTGCTGGGAAGGCGGCGATATAACGAACTTCTTTGAGGGCGAGCATGCCGGTATTCGCTTTTCGGTCGCAAATGTCATGCTCGACCATCTTGTCGAGGAACGCTCGGGGCCGGATAACGACAACTGGATGAACAAGACCGTTACCGTTTTCAGAGGCATCGTCATACGCTGCGCCGGTATATGCGACGCAAACCTCGATATCAGCATCACCGACCGCTATCAGGAATCTCCCCCGAAGGGCGATGTTTCCGACCCTGCGGTGTTCGCGGAGCGCTTTAAAACTCTCACCTCCGATGGACGCGAGGCGGCAGCCCTCGTAACGTCGGAGCTGCGCGCGCTGTGCTCGGAGCTTGAAAAAACCGCAGGCGGCATGGTCTGCGCTCTTGTGCTCAAAAACGGCGAGGCGGCGGCAGCGCTCAACACGGGCTACCAGTTTTCAAATGTTCCGCCGAACACCGACCTCAGAGACATAGACGGCGTGCGCCGTGCCTACATCGAATCTATTGGCACGATGAAAGCTCTTCTCGATATTCTGAAAAATCATCTGTAACCCAAAAACCGTGAGGCTCAAAGCCTCACGGTTTTTTCACATCATTTCTCCTTTTTTATCGTGTACAGGGCGCTGCCGAAGTCGCCGAACATGTGGAGCTTATTGTTGTAGCCCGTCCCGAGGAACTGGTTATTGAGCCCTATGCCGGACATGAGCGCGGCACCGGAGGCCGTAAAGTCCTCCGCGCCGTCGGGCATGGTGAATAGCTTGTTCGCCGTGCGCAGTATAACGCCGTCGGGGTGAAGCTCCACGGGCGTTACATGCTTAACAAGACCGCCGAGGCGCTTTATAAACAGGCTCTGCTTTTTGCAGACAAGGTGGTATCTCGCCTTGGGCTCAAGCCCACGCACCGAGAGGGAGTCGTAGCCCTCGGAGGCTGTGCACAGCTTCTGAAAATGCCCGACTATGTGCTCCCTTCCGTCCTTTGACGATACCTGCCAGTGCACCTTGTTGTCCTTGTGCTCGTCAAAGCGGTAAAACCTGCCGTACTGGAGCGTTCTGCGGTGTGCCTTGTAATAGGCTATCTGCCCGCGCAGCTCCCTGAGCTCTGCCTGCGTCATGT
>CAVGWF010000011.1:0-38300 GCA_963632825.1 Escherichia coli
AGTAAGCGCCGAGGAACTTGCCTGCGTCGTCGCGGCTGAAGCCGAAGGTCATCTGGGTCAGGTCATTGGTACCGAAGGAGAAGAACTCTGCCTCTTTAGCGATCTCATCGGCGGTGAGAGCCGCTCTGGGGATCTCGATCATGGTACCGACGAGATACTTCATGTCAAGACCGCTTGCGGCGATGAGCTCGTCGGCATTCTTAACGACGACATCCTTGACATACTTGAGCTCCTTGACCTCGCCCACCAGCGGGATCATGATCTCGGGAACCATGTTCCACTCGGGATGACGCTTCTGAACATTTATCGCTGCGCTTATAACGGCACGGGTCTGCATTGCCGCTATCTCGGGATAGGTGACAGCCAGACGGCAGCCGCGGTGCCCCATCATGGGGTTAAACTCGTGCAGGGACGCGATGAGAGCCTTGATAGCCTCAACGGACTTGTGCTGAGCCTTTGCCAGAGCCTCGATGTCGGCTTCCTCGGTGGGAACGAACTCGTGGAGGGGAGGATCGAGGAAGCGAATGGTCACGGGGCAGCCTTCCATTGCCTCGTAGATGCCCTCGAAGTCCGCCTTCTGCATGGGCTCGAGCTTTGCAAGAGCCGCAACGCGCTCCTCGAGAGTGTCGGCGCAGATCATCTCGCGGAATGCCGCGATACGGTCGCTGTCGAAGAACATATGCTCGGTACGGGTAAGACCGATGCCCTGTGCACCGAGCTCGCGTGCCTTTGCCGCATCGTGCGGGGTATCGGCATTGGTGCGGACCTGCAGACGGCGGTACTTGTCGGCCCACGCCATGATGCGGCCGAACTCGCCGGCTATGGAGGCATCAACGGTGGGGATGATGCCATCATAGATCTTGCCGGTGGAGCCGTCGAGAGAAATGAAGTCGCCCTCGTGGAAGGTCTTGCCCGCGAGCTCGAATTTCTTATTTTCCTCGTCCATATTAATCTCGCCGCAGCCGGAGACACAGCACTTGCCCATGCCGCGGGCAACGACCGCCGCATGGCTTGTCATGCCGCCGCGAACGGTAAGTATGCCCTGTGCGGCCTTCATGCCCTCAATATCCTCGGGAGAGGTTTCGAGGCGGACGAGCACGACCTTCTCTCCGCGCTCTTTCCACGCCTTTGCGTCCTCTGCAGTGAATACGACCTTGCCGCAGGCTGCGCCGGGAGATGCGCCCAGTCCCTTGCCCATCGGAGTCGCGGCCTTGAGAGCGGCGGCGTCGAACTGCGGATGCAGCAGAGTGTCGAGATTTCTGGGGTCGATCATCGCAACGGCTTCTTTTTCGCTTATCATGCCCTCGTCAACGAGGTCGCAGGCGATCTTGAGTGCAGCCTGTGCGGTGCGCTTGCCGTTACGGGTCTGGAGCATGTAAAGCTTGCCGTTTTCGACGGTGAACTCCATGTCCTGCATATCTCTGTAGTGATTTTCAAGGGTCTGGCAGACATTCCTGAACTGTGCAAACGCCTCGGGGAACTTCTCCGCCATCTGAGCGATGGGCATCGGGGTGCGGACGCCTGCAACGACATCCTCGCCCTGTGCATTGGTAAGGAACTCGCCCATGAGCTTCTTCTCGCCGGTGGCAGGGTCGCGGGTGAACGCAACGCCGGTGCCGCAGTCGTCGCCCATGTTGCCGAATGCCATCATCTGAACATTGACGGCGGTGCCCCAGCTGTAGGGGATGTCGTTATCGCGGCGGTAAACATTCGCACGGGGGTTATCCCAGCTGCGGAAGACTGCCTTGATAGCGCCCATGAGCTGCTCCTTGGGATCGGTCGGGAAGTCCACGCCGATCTTTTCCTTATATTCTGCCTTGAACTTGCCTGCAAGCTCCTTGAGGTCGTCGGCGGTGAGCTCAACATCCTGAGTTACGCCGCGGGCTTCCTTCATTTCGTCAATGAGCTGCTCGAAATACTTTTTGCCGACCTCCATGACAACATCGGAATACATCTGAATGAAGCGGCGGTAGCAGTCCCATGCCCAGCGGGGATTGTTGGACTTCTTCGCCATGACCTCTACGACATCCTCGTTAAGACCGAGGTTGAGGATGGTGTCCATCATGCCCGGCATGGATGCGCGTGCGCCGGAGCGGACAGATACGAGAAGAGGATTCTCAAGATCGCCGAACTTTTTGCCGGTGATGCCTTCCATCTTGACGATATATTCCATGATCTCGGCCATGATCTCATCATTTATCTTCTGACCGTCTTCATAATACTGCGTGCACGCCTCGGTGGTGATGGTGAAGCCCTGAGGCACGGGCAGACCGATATTGGTCATTTCCGCCAGGTTTGCGCCCTTGCCGCCGAGAAGCTCACGCATTTTTGCATTGCCTTCGGAGAACAAATAAACATACTTCTTGCTCATTGAGTTATCATCCTTTCTATGAACGCGCACGGTCAAGGCCGTGCGCTGTTTTTACTTACTTAAGTCTTGCTTCGAGATCGTTGAGCTCCTCATCGAGCTTCTTGGGCAGCTTATCGCCGAACTGGGAGTAGTACTCGCGGATGCCCTTGCACTCCTCACGCCACAGCTCCTTATCAACGCTGAGGATATCCTTAACGGTATCAACGGTGACATCAACGCCCTCAAGGTTTATATCCTCGGGACGCGGCTCGTAGCCGAGCTCGGTCTCCACCGCGTCCTTCTCGCCGAAGCAGCGGCCGAGTATCCACTCTACCACGCGCAGATTGTCGCCGAAGCCGGGCCACTGGAAGTTGCCTTCGTCATCGGTGCGGAACCAGTTGACATTGAATATCTTGGGCGGGTTGGAGAGCTTTTTGCCCATGTCGAGCCAGTGCTGCCAGTAGTCACCCATATTGTAGCCGCAGAACGGGCGCATTGCCATGGGGTCACGCCTTACAACGCCGACCTTGCCGGTCGCCGCCGCGGTGGTCTCGCTCGCCATGATCGAGCCGACGAAAACGCCGTGATCCCAATCTCTGGACTGGTAGACCAGGGGGGCGGTCTTTGCGCGGCGTCCGCCGAAGATTATTGCGGAGATGGGAACGCCGGTCTTGCTCTCAAACTCAGGACTGATGCAGGGGCAGTTTATTGCCGGTGCGGTGAAGCGGGAGTTCGGGTGAGCGCCCTTGCTGCCGTCGGTGCAGTCCCACTTCTCGCCCTTCCAGTTCTCGGCGTTCTTCGGGGGATTCTTATCCATGCCCTCCCACCAGACGGTATTGTCGTCAAGATTGTGTACAACATTGGTGAATATGGTGTTTTTCCTTGTAGCCTCAAGCGCATTGGGATTGGACTTCATGCTGGTGCCGGGTGCGACGCCGAAGAAGCCGTTTTCGGGGTTTACCGCCCACAGTCTGCCGTCGGGACCGATGCGCAGCCATGCGATGTCATCGCCGACGGTCCAGCACTTCCAGCCCTTTTCGCGGTAAGCCTGAGGCGGGATGAGCATTGCGAGATTTGTCTTGCCGCAGGCAGACGGGAATGCGCCGCAGACATAGCGGATCTCGCCCTGCGGATTCTGCACGCCGAGGATGAGCATATGCTCCGCCATCCAGTCCTCTTTTCTGCCGAGGGTGGATGCTATGCGCAGTGCAAAGCACTTTTTGCCCAGCAGAACATTGCCGCCATAACCGGAGTTAACGGACATGATGGTGTTGTCCTCGGGGAAGTGAACGATGTATCTTTTCTCGGGATCGAGCTCGGCCTTGGAGTGCAGACCTTTGATGTAATCGGCGCTGCCGCCGATGGCATCGAGGACCTGAGTGCCGATACGGGTCATTATCGCCATGGAGACGACGACATAAATGCTGTCGGTGAGCTCGATGCCGTACTTGGCAAAGTCGGAGCCCACAACGCCCATGGAGTAAGGAATGACATACATCGTGCGTCCCTTCATGGAGCCGTCGTATATCTCGTACAGCTTCCTGTACATCTCCTGAGGCTCCATCCAGTTGTTGGTCGGACCTGCGTCCTCCTCACGCTTTGAGCATATAAAGGTGCGATCTTCAACGCGCGCAACGTCGTTGACATCCGAGCGGTGCAGATAGCAGCCGGGGAGTTTTTCTTCGTTGAGCTTTATGAGCTCTCCGGTGCCCATGGCCTCATGGCGCAGCTTTTCGAGCTGCTCCTCGGAGCCGTCGATCCATATGATCTCGTCGGGCTTTGTAAGTGCAGCCATTTCATCGACCCACTTGAGAATGTGGACATTATCGGTCAGTTTCATGATTCTTACCTCCGTATTTTCATAAAAATTATTACCAATAACACCTCAATTAAGACTAACATCACCGATAGTTCTTAATCAATGCATTTTGCTCACAAAAATTATTCCGAAACCGCGGGAAAAGCATCTGCTATTTTTGCAAAATCACCAAGTGACAGCATCTCTCCGCGGATTTTTGCGTCAAAGCCGCTGTCAACCACACATTTTTCAATACTTTCCTTGGATATCTCTCCAAATCCGGCACTCAGCGCGTTGACCAGTGTTTTGCGCCGCTGGGCAAATGCCGCGCGCACTATGCGGAAAAACAAGACCTCGTTTTTCACCTGCACGGGCGGCGTATCGCGGCGCTTCAGGCGGATAACGCTTGAGGTCACCTTCGGCTGCGGGATAAAGCAGCCCGGCGGCACATCAAACAGCATCTCCGGCTGTGCGTACCAGTTTACGAGCACCGTGAACGCTCCGTAATCCGCAGTGCCGGCGGCGGCGCATATTCTGCGTGCGACCTCGCGCTGGATCATGACCGTTATCGTTTCAAACTCGCCGCATTCGAGCAGCTTTGATATTACGGGCGTCGTCACATTGTACGGAAGATTTGCGCACACCACATGACGCATACCGGGCATTTTTTCGTTAACGAGCGCGGCAAGCTCCTGCTTGAGTGCATCACCGAACACGATCTCGACATTTTCCCTGCCCGCGAGCGTCTCCTTGAGCACGCCCTTGAGTCCGTCGTCAACCTCTATCGACACCACCCTGCGTGCCCGCATTGAGAGCTGCTCCGTCAGGCAGCCTATGCCGGGACCTATCTCGAGAACGCCGGTGCCGGCATCTATGTCCGCCGAGTCCGCTATATCCTCCGGCACCCATGAGGCGACGAGAAAGTTCTGACCCAGCGATTTTGAGAAGCGAAATCCGTGCCGCTGCAGAAGCGGCTTTATGTCGTTTATATTCGTAAGTTCCATATCGGTTCCCGCTCACAGCCTTTTCTCGAAGCACTGCCGCGCCGGATCGTGTCCCGGCTCGGATGAGCACAGCATATTTCCCCGGTAATCGAAGCCGGCGCTTTTCAGGAGTCTCTGCATGGGCTTGTTCCTGCGGTGGGTGTCGGTGCGGATGCACTCCGCGTTCTTCTCCGCCGCGAGCTTCACGGCTTCTTCGACGAGCATAAGGCTCAGTCCGGTGCCGCGAAACTCCGCGGCCACGGCCGCCCTGTGCAGCGTGCAGTATCTGCCCTCTCCGCGCCAGCGGCCGTCGGTTATATTCTCATAATCCGGCTCCGGCACTTCCGTCAGGCAGAAAAATCCCGCGACCGCGCCGCCGTAGGTCAAAACACGGCAGCTTCCGTCTTTGATATCCGGCAGAAAGTCCTCACGGGAGGGGTATTCGCCCTGCCATTGGTCAACGCGGTGTTTTTTAAGATAATTTCTCGCCTGGCGCACGATGAGCATGATGCTCTCAAGGTCGCCGGCGCTTGCTGCGCGGCACTCCACGGGCTTTGTCAGCTTCATGCGGCTGCGCTCCTTGCTTATCTCCCCGGCAAGCTCCATATCCTCCTTGCAGGTAAGCTCAAGCTTTGCGTACATATCGGGGCGCTTATCCATCGTGCGCTCAAGGCTTTTTTTGCGCCGCCAGCGTGCCACCGCCGCGTGGTCGCCGCCGAGCAGCACTCTCGGGACCTCCCTGCCCTCCCAGACCTCGGGCCGGGTATACTGCGGGTACTCGAGCAAACCGTCCCAGTGACTTTCACCGGTAAAGCACTCCTCATCGGAAAGCACTCCCGGAACAAGCCTGCAAACCGAATCGGCGACCGCCATTGCGGCCAGCTCTCCGCCCGTGAGCACGAAGTCTCCCAGCGATATTTCCTCATCCACGCACTGCTCGATAAATCGCTCGTCAATGCCCTCGTAGTGCCCGCACACGAGCACAAGATGATCATAGTCGTCGCGGAGCCTGCGCGCTGCCGCCTGGTCATAGGGCTTACCCTGAGGAGACATATAGATAACCCGGCTGTGTCTGCCGTTTGCGGTTGACATAATATCATCAAGGCAGGATTTGAGCGGCTGTGCCATCATAACGCAGCCCCAGCCTCCGCCATACGGATAATCGTCCACCTGACACTGTTTGTTTTCGGTATAATCCCGAATTTGTACACAATTTATCTCGATTATGCCCTTTTTTGCCGCTCTTCCGAGGATGCTCTCATGCATTATTGCATTCATCGTATCCGGAAACAGCGTCATTATATCTATTCGCATGGTTGACATAACTTTTTTACATTCCTTCTATCAGTCTCACAGTCACGACCGCATTTTCGGCATCGACCTTAATAACGAACTCGTCCACCGCAGGGATAAGATGCTCAGTCTCGCCCTTAACGACATATATCTGCGAAGCCGGCGTTTCGAAAATGTCCTCCAGTATGCCGATAGGCTCTCCGCCCTCGCTTACAACACGCGCGCCGATTATATCGCACAGAAAGTACTCGTCCCTGCCGAGCTTTGCGTCCGCTCTGTCGATGTAAGCGATTTTATTCTTCAGGCTCATGGCGGCGTTTATGTCGTCAATGCCCTCCAGCGCCGCTATCACAAAGCCCTTATGCGCTCTCGCCGAGAGCATTTTAACGGGCTTTCCGTCTATGTAAATCGTCCCGAAGCGGCTAAGAAACTCCGGGCTGTCAAGCCATGCCTGAATCTTGACCTCGCCGCGGATGCCGTGGGTATTGACTATCCTTCCCGCTTCAATGTACTGCTGCTTCTCCATGCAAAAACCTCCATAGCATATCAGTATATAATCTACCATAAATCAAAGCATTTAACAAGCAAAAGAAAACGAAAAAACGGACGCAGCCGGCAATGAAGCCGCTTCCATGCGTCAGGTATAGCTTTTATTACATCGGCTATATCAAGGAAATAAAAGACCTCCTGACCTCGAAGCTCAAGTAAACGCACAAACGCATGAAAAAGCAGAACGGAAATATCCGTTCTGCTTTTTATCAGTCCATTATATCGACTGAGACCTTTTTGCCCTGTCTCTGGGCTACAGCCCGCATGAGTATACGGATCTCTTTTACGATCCTGCCCTGCCGGCCAATGACCTTGCCCATGTCCCCGTCAGCTACGCGTACCTCATATACGGTCTCGCCGCCGTGAACGCGCTCGGTCACAGATACTTCGTCAGGCTTATCGACGAGGCTCTGTACGATATAGGTCAAAAGTTCTTTCATGCCGGTAGTTACTCCTTGTTAGGCCTCGACTTTGGAAAGCAGGCCGCGTACGGTCTCGGTGGGCTGTGCACCGTTTGCTATCCAATACTTTGCACGCTCCATATCGACCTTGATCTTCTGCTCACCTTCTGCCATGGGGTCATAAGTGCCGAGTTCCTCGATGAATCGGCCATCGCGGGGGCTGCGGGAGTCCGCAACGACGATGCGGTAGAACGGTGCCTTCTTTGCACCCATTCTGCGAAGTCTGATCTTTACCATTTATCTTTCACCTCCATAATTTTTCTTTATATTACAAGCGCCTGCGCGCCGGTAAACAATATTTAAAGTCTGAAGCCGCCCAGTCCGGGGAAGCCGCCGCCCATACCGCCGAGCTTTTTCTGGAGCTTCTTCATGTTCTTGCCGGAAAGCTGCTTCATCATGCCCTGCATCGCATCAAACTGCTTGAGCAGGCGGTTTACATCGACGACCGAGGTGCCGCTGCCGGCGGCAATGCGCTTCTTGCGCGAGGCATTGAGGACGGACGGATCATCGCGTTCTGCCTGTGTCATGGAAAGGATTATCGCCTCTATGCGTGCATGCCCCTTCTCGTCAAATTTTGCGCCCTTGAGCGCCTTTGCATCGAGCCCAGGTATCATGCCCGCCAGATCGTTTATGTCGCCCATACCCTTGAGTGAGCGCATCTGGTCGAGATAATCCGACAGCGAGAAGCGGTTTGCCTTCATCTTCTCCGCCATCTCGAGAGCCTTTTTCTCGTCAAAGCTCTGCTCGGCTTTTTCGATAAGCGTAAGCACATCGCCCATGCCGAGGATGCGGGACGCCATACGGTCCGGATAAAACGGCTCGATCTGGTCGAGCTTTTCGCCGACGCCGATAAACTTTATCGGCTTGCCGGTGCTTGCCTTTATCGAAAGCGCCGCACCGCCTCGTGCGTCGCCGTCAAGCTTTGTGAGCATAACGCCCGTGACGCCGAGAGCATCGTTAAAGGCGTTTGCCGCATTTACGGCATCCTGACCGGTCATCGCATCGACAACGAGCAGTATCTCGCTCGGCTCGACCGCATCGCGGATATTCTTAAGCTCCTGCATAAGCTGCTCGTCAATATGAAGTCTGCCGGCAGTATCGAGAAAAACAAGGTCGTTGCCATGCTTTTTTGCATGCTCTATCGCAGCCTTGGCAATATCAACGGGATCGGTGGTGCCCATCTGGAAAACGGGAATGTCAAGCTGCCTGCCGACCGTTTCGAGCTGCTTTATGGCTGCGGGACGGTAAATGTCGCAGGCTGCCAGCAGCGGGCGTTTGCCCTGCTTACGCATATAGGCGGCCAGCTTTGCGCCGTTTGTCGTTTTACCCGCGCCCTGAAGTCCGACAAGCATGACGACGCTCGGCGATTTTGAGCCGATGGTAAGGCGCTGGTTTTCGCTGCCCATGAGCTTCACAAGCTCTTCATTGACTATCTTTATGACCTGCTGTGCCGGAGAAAGCGCTTCGAGCACATCCGCACCCGAGGCACGCTCGGTCACGCTTTTCGTAAACTCCTTGACGACCTTATAGCTGACATCAGCCTCCAGAAGCGCCATGCGCACTTCCTTCATTGCCTCCTTGACATCAGCCGCAGTCAGTCTGCCCTTGCCGCGCAGCTTCTTAAAGGCAGCGGACAGCTTGTCGGATAACGATTCAAATGCCATGCTATCTGCCTCCTATATTTTTAGTCCCTCGAGCTTTTTAAAAATACCGTCGTCGGAAACTCCGATGGCTTTAAGCTCGCATTCCAGCTCGTCTATCTGGGCATTGCGCTCGAGAAAACGCTTTATAAGTCCAGTTTTCTCCTCCACCTCGGTCATTGCAGCCTCGGCGCGGCGGATTATATCCCAAACGCCCTGCCTCGATATTCCGCACTGCTCGGCGATCTCACCGAGGGACAGATCCTCATTATAGCGGAGGTCAAAGTACTCGCGCTGCTTATCCGTAAGCAATTCGCCGTAAAAATCAAACAGCATCGAACGCATGACCGCACTGTTTTTCACGGCGCACCTCCTGTAAACGCAAATTACTTTACAGAGTATAGCATTGTCCGCCATGCCTGTCAAGCATTTTTTCTTGTCACAGCGGTGCGAATATATACTTACTTTTGTGGTAAAACTTATTGCACCAACACAAGCTAAGGAGAGCCTTATGGACAGTAAAAATAACGGCACGCTTTTTGACCGGGCGGCAAGCTGCGCACGGCTGTGCAGACCTGTCGGTCTTCGGCCGTGCAGTGATATAAAATCGGCTCTGAAAAGGAGCATTTCGGAGGTAAATTCCGTGTACCGGCTCATAGAGAGCCGGTTTGGCTCCAAAACAGGCATACCGGCGGCATGTCAATGGCTGCTGGACAACCGGTATATCGCGGTGCGCGAGGCAAAAAGTGCGCTCGGCGGGCTTGACCGCTGCGGCAAGCTGCGTGCCTGTGATGACGGCATTATACTCTCCTGCATGTCGGGAGATATGCTCCGCGCCTGCGGGCTGAGTATAGGTGAGGCTTCGATAGTCGAGTATCTGCGCGGAGCGCAGAGCATTGAGGTGCTCCCGCACGACGAGCTGTGCCTGTTTCCCGCCGTCATTCGCGCGGAGCTTGTGCGTGAGCTTGCCGGGCTGTGCTCAGAGCTGCGCCGAAGCTCTGTCCCCGACGAGCTGACGGATAAATTTTCGGCAGTATTTACCTCACTGCGGCTTATGTCGGGGCTTCAATGGCAGAGCATTCTTGAGCGCTCGGACACGGTAGAGAAGATATTCATGGCAGACCCTGCCGGCGTTTATCCGCGCATGGATGAGCAAAGCCGTGCGCGGTACCGCAGAAGACTCGCCGTGCTTGCGAAGAAAAGCGGCTTGGCCGAGGACGCGGCGGCACGCGGCATACTCTCGGAATGCCGAAAATTGGAGGGCGCCGCACGGCATATAGGCAGTCATCTTTTCAAAGCCGGAGATGCGCGCGTACCGGCGGCATATTACATTGCGGCAAACGTGCTGCTGACCATGTTTTTATCGCTTCTTTGCGGGTTTTTATCCCGCAGTGCGGCTGCCGCGATGCTGCTGCTTTTACCGCTATCGGAGCTTACAAAAGCAATGCTGGATTATCTTCTGCTGTTAACGGTATCTCCACGCCGGCTGCCGAGACTGGATGTTTCCGGGGGCGTCCCCGACGACGGAAAGACGGTCTGTGTGATCTCGGCGCTGCTCGGCAGCGGCGGCGTGCGCAAGGCTGCCGAAAGGCTTGAGGAATACTACCTTGCAAATCGGAGCTGCGGAAAAAATCTGGCATTCGGCATTCTTGCCGATCTCCCCGAGGCAGACACTCCGGAGTCGCCGGATGACGAAGAAATAATAGCAGCCGCCACAGCCGCCGTTGATGAGCTCAACGCAAAGTATTCCGGCGGCTTTTACCTTTTCACCCGCGCCAGAACCGAGGATGCGGGGCGGGGCAAATACTCCGGAAGGGAACGCAAGCGTGGTGCGCTGCTTGCGCTCGCGGAGCTTTTATGCGGAGAGGAGAGCAGTCTCACCGTCCGCTCCGGCGCCCGGCAGGCTCTCGGCGGAACAAGGTTTATAGTAACGCTCGACAGCGACACCGTACCCTCTCCCGGCTCGATCGCCGAGCTCATCGGCGCTATGCTGCATCCCCTGAACACTCCGGTGCTTGATCCCGAAACCGTGAGCGTTATATCCGGTCACGGGCTTATACATCCGCGCATGTGCGTCTCGCTGCATTCCGCCGCAGCGACGGATTTTTCGCGCATATTTGCCGGTGCAGGCGGCACCGAGCCCTACAGCTTGCTGTGCGGTGAGGTCAACATGGATCTGTTTGACCGCGGCGGCTTTTCCGGCAAAGGCATAATGGATGCCGGCGTGCTGCTGGCGATAACGCGGGCGCACATCCCCGACGGGCGTGTGCTCTCGCACGATGCCCTTGAGGGGGCTTACATGCGAGGCGGGTACATGAGCGATGTCGAGTTTTCCGATGATTTCCCCTCCTCCCTGCCGGCCTACTGCCGGCGCAGTCATCGCTGGATACGCGGCGACTGGCAGAATGCTGCCTGGATATTCGGCGCAGCCTCGCAGCTTCCCGATATAGAGCGGTGGAAGCTGTTTGACTCACTGCGCCGCAGTCTCATAGCTCCTGCGACCTTCGCCGCGATATTCGCGGGACTCGTGCTCAGGGCAGCCGGACTCACGGTGGCTGCATGGGCGGCGCTGATATCACTCGCCTCCGGACTTCTGATAGCGCTTGCCGAGCTTGCGTCGCAGAAGCCGGAGGTGCTGTCGGCACGGTACCACAGCCGTGTTTTGTCCGGCATCGGCAGAGCCGTGGTGCAGACGGTATTCAGGCTGTGGTTTTTGCCGTATGAGGCGTGGATATGCGTTTCGGCGGCGCTGACCGCTCTGTGGCGTATGCTGATAAGCGGTAAAAATCTGCTCGAATGGGAAACGGCTGCGCAGGGTGAAAGGAAAAAGCACGATCCGGCAGCCTGCTATAAAAGCATGTGGTCTGCTCCCGCAGCCGGACTGGCGCTGATTTCGCTTGCTCCCGGCATATTTGCGAAGGCCGTGGGGCTCATGTGGCTGCTGGCACCTGTTGCGGCGGCAGCACTTGCACTGCCCTCCAGGCCCGAGCGTGAGCTTTCTTCCTCCGACCGGCAGTATCTTATCGGCTGTGCCCGGGAAATATGGGGCTATTTTGCCGCCATGTGTACCGAGCAGGACAATTTCCTGCCGCCGGACAATTTTCAGCAGCAGCCCCCCGTTGGCATTGCCCACCGCACCTCGCCGACGAATATCGGGCTTGCGCTCGCTTCGGCGCTGTGTGCGCACAGGCTTGGATTCATTGGCGAAGGAGAGCTTGAGCGCTTTGTCGGAAATATGCTCGAAACACTCGAGAAAATGCCGAAATACTCAGGGCATCTCTGCAACTGGTACGACACGCGCACGCTGCGTCCGCTTGAGCCGAAATATCTGTCAACCGTGGACTGCGGCAATCTGTATGCCGGCCTCACGGTGCTCAAAAACGGTCTCTCCGACATTGGACTACACAGGCTGTCAGAGCGTGTGCAGCTGCTGATGACGCCCATGGATTTTTCCACATTCTATAACGAGCAGCGCGGACTTTTCCACATAGGCATAGACCTCGAAAAAGGCTCCGCATCACCCGGGCTTTATGACCTCATGGCAAGCGAGGCGCGCCTTACGAGCTACATTGCGATAGCCAAGGGTGATGTTCCGCGCCGCCACTGGCGCAGGCTCGCCCGTGTTGAGCTCGGCATGGCAGGCTACCGCGGTATGGCAAGCTGGACGGGCACAATGTTTGAATACCTCATGCCTGAGCTGTTTCTGCCTCTCTCACCGGACAGTCTGCTGTATGAAACGGCAAAGTATTGTCTTTTCGTTCAAAAGCAGCGGCGCAGTCACACCGGACTATGGGGTATTTCCGAGAGCGCATTTTTCTCGCTCGATCCGGCTCTGAATTATCGCTACAAGGCTCACGGCTGTGCGCATCTCGCGCTCAAGCGCGGTCAGGACAGTGAGCTGGTCATAGCGCCTTACGCCGCGTTTCTTGCACTCATTGTCGAGCCCAGGAGCGCCATTGCCGACCTAAGGCGTATGGAAAAGGAGAACCTCCGCTCGCGCTTCGGCTTTATTGAAGCGATCGACTTCACGCCCTCGCGCTGCCGCAGCTCCGACGGTGAAAGGGTTCGCTGCTACATGGCTCACCACCTCGGCATGAGCATGCTTGCCATTACGAATCTTACCGCAGACTCATTCATACAGGGTCATTTCATGCGGCAGCCGGAAATGTCGGCATACCGCAGTCTGCTCGAGGAAAGAGTACCGCTGAGCTCTGCGGTTTTGACCTTGAGCGAAAGCGAGAGTGAAAAGCCGCACAAGGGCGAGAGCCTGCAATGGGAAAAGCGCGGCTCGGAGGTGAGCTTCGTTCAGCCTGACTGCACGGTGCTGTCAAACGGCATTTATAATATTATGTTAACCGAAAGCGGTATAAGCTCCTCAAGCTGCTCCGAAATGCTCGTGTACCGCGCACCGTTCAAGCAGCTCGGCGGCGGGCACGGCATTTCGCTGAGCATGCACCGCGGAGGGGAAAGGCTCTCTCTGCTGCCCGAGCCGGAGAGCAAAGCTCCGTTTATGTGGGAGTTTTCGGAAATATCGTGCACATTTTCATGCGTGTACGATGACTTCACCGCACGCAGCGGCATAGCCGTTTCCGGTGCGGATAACGGTGAGCTACGCCTCGTCGAGCTGTTTGCAAAAAGCGATATCAAGGATGCCGTAATAGAGCTTTCCTTTGAGCCCGTGTTAGCCGACACTTGCGATTATGTAAACCATCCTGCATACTGGCGGCTCGGCATGGAGGCAAGGACCGACGGCAACTGTCTCATGCTGCACCGTCTGCCGCGCGGCAGGCAAAAGGAAGCATGGCTGTGCCTCAGCTGCGATAAGACCATGACCGCGCGCGCCGGCAGGATCGCCGACGACGGCTTCCTATCGGATCCTTTCGTGCGCGCATCGGTCAGTATATCGCTCAGGCGCGGCGAACAAACAAAGCTGCGCTTTGCCGTCTGCATCGGCTCGACACCGGAGGAGGCTTACTCCGGCGCACAGCACATGCTGGCCATCGGTCCTGCCGAATACGGTGCGATGGTATCCGCCTGCGCCGGCATAACGAGGATGAGTGCGAGGGATGTTGACGGTGCAATGCAAATGCTCTCAAGGCTGAGGTTTATAAGTGCATCAAAGCCCTTCCCCGCCAAAAGTGCGCTGTGGAGGTACGGTATCTCGGGCGATATGCCGATAATATGCTGCTCGGGCAATGAGGATGTTGAGGCGGTAACGCGGCAGTTCTGCCTCATAAGAAGCTGCGGCGTATACGCCGATCTCGTTTTTATAACCGACGAGGGCGGCGAGTACCGCAGACCGGTATACGGCAGGGTGCGGGATATACTCTCGGCCCACGGTCTTGAAGCACTGATCGGCGTTCACGGCGGTGTGAGAATACTGCCCACGGAGGCTCTGCCGGTGATAAGCTCCGCCGCGGCGTACACCGTCGGTGAGGAGGCCGAAGAACGCACATTTACCTCCGCCCCACGGCTTCCGGAAGCTGGCGGGCGCAGCCGCAATTATCAGTCGAAATTCGAGTATGACCGCGACGGCAGCTTCGTGTTTTATGTAAACCGAGGGCTGCCGGCCAGGGTGTGGAGCAATATTCTCACAAACGGCAGCCTCGGTTATATGGCAGCGGACACCGGTATGGGAAATATGTGGTACAAGAATGCTCGTGAAATGCGTCTTACACCATGGGTAAACGATCCCTCGGCCGTAAATGGACCGGAGAGCCTTGAGTATGTCACCGGCAGCGGGCGTTACAGTCTTTTCGCGGCAAACGATGGCACGGCATGCCGGGTGAGGTTCGGCTTCGGCTTTGCGGTGTGGGAAAAAAGCTTCGGCAGCAGCGGCACACGGTGCACGGCGTTCATCCCGCCCGATACGGATGCACGCATTATGATAATCGAGTTTTTCGGCCATCAGGCCGGTCATCTCGAATGGAAAAGCGAACTGCTGCTCTCGGATAACGATAATGACTATACCGCCGTATCTGTTGATTATGTTAACTCGATATTCACCGCCTCCAGCAGTCGCTCACCCATGGAGGGGCTGAAGCTTTCCGCAATGTGCTCGGCACCCTCACTTGGCTGGACCTGCGATCTTTTTTCTTATATCCACGGTGAATTTGACTCACGCACAGAGTTTTTGAGCTATCCCGTATTCGCGGCGCAATACGAGCTCCGGCCTGTCACGGTGCTGGCGTGCGGCTGCTGCCCGGAGGACGAGCTTATTAAATTATGTCAACCTGATGAGGCTTTTTCCGCGCTTGAGGCCGCAAAGAAGCATTGGCTGAGAGTGTCCGGTGCACTCACGCTGTCCGGCACCGGCAGCAGCGACCGCTATATGAGCGGCTGGGCGGTTTATCAGACGCTTGCCTGCAGAATAATGGGGCGGTGCTCCATGTATCAGAGCGGCGGTGCGATCGGCTTCCGCGATCAGCTTCAGGACGCGGTAAACCTCATACTGATAGATCCCTCGATTGCTAAAATGCAGATACTCGACTGCTGCAAGCACCAGTATCTCGAGGGCGATGTCATGCATTGGTGGCACCGCAGCTCCGGCGGCGACAAGGGTGTGCGCACACACTGCTCCGACGACCTTTTATGGCTCGTGTGGGCTCTGTGCGAGTACACGGAAAAGACCGGAGATTACACGATCTGCGATATATCTGAATATTATGTAAACTCAAAGCCGCTTGAAGCCTTCGATAGCGACAGATATGAAGCCCCCATGCTGTCTGCCTGCTCGGAAAGCGTTACAGACCATGCACGGCGCGCTATAGACTGCTGTATATCGCGCGGAAAGGGTCCTCACGGGCTTCTGTATTTCGGCACCGGCGACTGGAACGACGGCATGAACGGTATCGGCGGCGAGAGTGTTTGGCTGACATGGTTCTTCGCATGCTGCGTAAGGCGTTTTTCCGAGCTGCTATCTGTATTATGTAAACCTAACGCGGAGGTTTACCGCACACTCGCCGTCAAAGCAGGAAAAGCGGCAGATACCGCATGGGACGGGCAATGGTACCTGCGCGGCTACTGGACCGACGGCGAAAAGCTCGGCTCACATTCAAGCGATTGCTGCCGCATAGACTCCATTGCGCAGAGCTGGGCATGCTTCTGCGCCGATGCGCAGAACACTCGTGCGGATATTGCCCTTGACAGTGCGCTGAGACTGCTGTTTGACCGCGAAAACGGCATAGTCAAGCTCTTTGACCCTCCGTTTTCCGGCAATGGGCGCGATCCGGGATATATCCGCAGCTACGGTCCGGGCTTCCGCGAAAACGGCGGGCAGTACACCCATGCCGCGCTGTGGCTGGCTATGGCATGCTTCAGGCGCTCGCGTGAAAACGACGGCTGGGCGATATTGCGTGCAATACTGCCCGAGGAGCATGACCGCAGCCGATATCGCGCAGAGCCCTTTGTTATCGCAGCCGATGTTTATACCTGCCCCGGGCATGTCGGAGAGGCCGGCTGGACATGGTACACCGGCTCATCCGGCTGGTATTTCCGCGTTTTCTGCGAGGAGCTGCTCGGACTCAGACTGTGGCACGGAGCCCTGTATATCCGCCCGGCCCTGCCCGACGGCTTTCCGGAATGCCGTGTGAGCTGGCGGCCTGTCGGCGGGAAAGCGCATGATATAAGCATAGGCAGCGCCATATTCGTCGACGGCGAAAAATACGACGGAAAGGGTATACCATATGCATGAAAAGTGTGATATACTGATTTATTATAAGTCCAAGGAGGTCATGCCATGGATACCATCAGAAAAGAGCTGCTCCCCGGCGTGTGGCTCACCGCTCTGCAAAATGACAAGTTCAAAACCGGATGTCTGAGCATAAGCCTGCTTACTCAGCTTGACAGGGAAACGGCGTCGTTAAACGCACTGATCCCCTATGTTCTCAGGCGAGGCAGCCGGTATCACGGCGATATGCGCGCATTAGCCTCCGAGCTTGATTCGCTTTACGGCAGCTATATTGAGCCCGTTGTTCGCAAGATAGGCGAGATACAGTGCATCGGTTTTCTGTCAAGCTTTGTGGACGAGGCATATCTTCCCGCAGGCAGCGGCGTTTTTGAAAGCGCAGCAGCGCTCACTGCCGAGCTGCTGCTCACGCCTGTGACCAAGGGCGGACTTCTGCTTCCGGAGTATGTCGAGAGCGAAAAGGAAAAGCTCAGGGATGAGATACTCAGCAAGCTGAACAATAAACGGGCATATTCACTCCAGCGGCTCATTGAGCAGATGTGCTGCTTTGAGCCCTTTGCCGTTTCGCGCTACGGCAGCGAGGATGCAGTCGAGAGTATTCACTATCAGAAGCTCACAAAGCACTATCGCAGCCTCATCATGTCCTCCCCCGTTGAGATCTTCTACTGCGGCAGTATGAGTGCGGACAGGGTAGCCGATGTGCTGTCGGACGCGCTCAGCGGAATGCCCAGAGGCGAGATCAATTACGATATAGGCACCGATATCCGATTGAACGCGGTCGAGGAGAGCGTTCGCAGCTTTTCCGATGTGCTGTCGGTCGCACAGGGGCAGCTCGTTATGGGCTACCGTCTCGGCGAGTGCATGGACGATATGGACATTGCGGCACTGTACACCTTCAATGCCGTTTTCGGCGGCAGCGTGACCTCAAAGCTTTTCATGAATGTGCGCGAAAAGCTGTCGCTGTGCTATTATGCAAGCTCCATGCTGGACATTCACAAGGGGCTGATGATAGTCTCCTCGGGTGTTGATTTTGACAAATTCGACGCCGCCAAAGCCGAGATAGAGAGTCAGCTTGATGCCGTGCGCAGGGGTGATGTAACAAGGGACGAGCTCAATGCGGCCAAAAGCAGCGTTGCCTCGGATCTGCGCGCCATGGCGGACTCTCAGTACAGTCTCGAGGGCTTTTACCTTGCAAACGCCATTGACGGGCTGGATTTTGATCCGTCGGAGCTCGCCGCGGCAGTCGAATGTGTTGAGCTTGACAGCGTTGTTGAGATAGCAAACAGCGTTGTGCCGGATGCGGTGTATTATCTGCGCGGCAGCGAGGAGGTAAATTCGGATGAAGCATAAAAGATATGAGAAGATCGGCGAGAATCTTTACTCCGGTCAGCTTCGCAACGGGCTGCAAATAAATGTTGTTACAAAGCCGCGCTTCAGGCTTGCCTATGCCGTTTTCGCAACAAACTACGGCGGAGCGCACAGGCGCTTTTCTCTCGGCGGGCAGATGCACGATACCCCTGCGGGCGTTGCGCACTTTCTTGAGCACAAAATGTTCGATATGCCCGACGGTGATAACGCTCTGAGCATTCTATCCGCAAACGGTGCCCAGCCGAATGCCTTCACCTCCAGCGGCATGACCGCCTATCATTTTGACTGCACCGGCGGGTTTGAGGAAAACCTGCGTATGCTCTTGAAATTTGTCTCGACCCCCTATTTTACGGATGAGACCGTTGCCAAGGAGCAAGGCATAATCGGTCAGGAAATATGCATGGTCGAGGATAACCCCGGCTATGTGGTTTACAACCGACTCATGCGCATGCTGTATGAGCACAATCCGATACGCGATCAGGTTGCCGGAAGCATAGAAAGCATTGCGGAGATAACCGCCGAAACGCTTTATAGCTGCCACAAGGCCTTCTATGCCCCGTCGAACATGGCGCTGTGCGTTGCCGCCGACTGCGATCCGGAATGCATTTTCGACATTGCAAATGAGATGCTGCCGCGCGAGAGAGCCGAGATACCCAAGGCGGACATGGGACCGGCCGAGAGCGATGTGCCCGCAAGGACCTACAACGAAGAATTTATGGAGGTCTCCGCGCCGCAGTTTCTCATCGGCGCAAAGGTAAAGCCCGCGCCCGACGGCGACGCACTTTTAAGGCAGAAGCTCGTCGCTCAGCTTGCCATGCGCACGTTGTTCGGCACCTCCGGCGATTTCTACAACCGCCTGTACTCCGACGGTACGCTCAACCGCGACTACGACTACGAGATAGATTATGCCGCCGGCACCGCAACGGTAATACTCGGCGGTGAAAGCGCCGAGCCTCGGAGGGTTCTTGACGAGATAAAGCGGGAGATAAGCTCCGTTGCGGAAAACGGGCTTGATAAAGCCGCGTTCGAGTCCGCAAAGCACGCCTCCTTCGGCTCAAGGCTGCGCGGTCTTGAGGATTTCGACAACATTTGTCTTGCACTTGTCGACGGAATTTTCGGCAACTACTGCGCGCTCGACAGCTTTGCCATGCTGGAAAGCATAGGTATAGACGAGTGTGAAGGCTTTCTCACCTCGTTCATGGCAGACGACAAGCTTGCCCTGAGCGTTATATCCCCGGTAAAGGACTGATAATATGGGCTTTTTGACCTCAACGATGCTCCGGGACGCCTCGATAAGCTTCCCCATGCTCGGCGATTGGAGCATTGATCCCCCCTACAGCTTTTCGGTGTTCGGCTTCGAGATATATTTCTACGGTGTTATAATCGCAGCCGGATTTATATTGGCGGCGCTGTTCTGCGCAAAGCAGGCCGCAAGGTTTGGACTCAGCTCCGATGATCTGTTCGACTATGTGATATGGCTCATCCCAACCTGCATAATCGGCGCAAGACTCTACTATGTACTGTTCAAGCTCGATTATTACATCGCAAATCCCGCAGATATCTTCTCCGTGCGCGACGGCGGGCTTGCCATATACGGCGGCATAATCGCGGGAGTCATAACCGGTATACTCGTGTGCAGAAGGAAGAAAATACCCGTCATGGCACTCGGCGACCTTTCGGCGTTCGGGCTGCTCATCGGGCAGGCTGTCGGGCGCTGGGGAAACTTCATAAACCGCGAAGCATTCGGCGCACAGACGGACATTTTCTGCCGCATGGGTCTCACCGAGCCGTTCGGGGAGACAATATATGTACACCCGACATTTCTATACGAGAGCCTCTGGAATTTCATAGGCCTTATAGCTCTTTACATTCTGCTCAGACGCGGCAAACGGCAGTACGACGGTCAGTTCTTCTGCCTGTACATATTCTGGTACGGTCTCGGCAGAGCATGGGTCGAAGGGCTCAGAACGGACAGTCTGTATATCGGCTCGACGGATATACGCGTATCTCAGCTCTTAGCTGCGATAAGTGCGCTCACCGCAGCCGTCATACTCATAGTTAACCTCAGAAAAAAGCACTCGCCCGACGAGCTTTTCGTAAACCGCAGCACGCGGACGGAAAAGGACGGCGGGCAGGAAAGGAGCAGCAGCAATGGCTGATTACAAAAGCATAATCAAGGGAACGATAAACAGCGTTACAAGCAAGGCAAAGCAGTATGTCGAGGGCGGCGGTCTTAAGGACGCTTACGACAAGGGCAGCACCGCTGCCAGATGCTATGCAAACATCGCAAAGCTTTCATTGCAGATAAACGGCGAGCTTGAGGAGCAGAAAAAGGTGTTCATCGAGATAGGCCGCCTCTGCTACGACGAAAACCGCAATGACCCGCAGGGCAATTATGTCCCTCTTTTTGATGAGCTCAAGGCCATCGACGAGCGTATTGAAGTCATGCGCGAGGAGCTTGAGGCCGCAAAGGCGGCAGTCGAGGCCGCAAAGGTGAACAGTGCCGCAGACGGTGACAATTCGGTGTTCTATACCATAGACTTTGAGGATACCACCGACGAGTGATCCGCTCGGCAGGCTGTTTGACTGCCTCGGCGAATGTATACCGTATATCATATCCCGAAAAGCAAACAGGGTCTCCGGCTTGACCGGAGACCCTGTCTTTTCATTTTTATCTGAGCCTTGATGCGTGCTTCAAGCCCATTTTTTACGAATTTCTCAGTTCATTATAACGGGCACCTTAAGCACGAATTTGTTGCAGTAGCGTGAGAGGAAAGCTGCAACCTGAGCGCGGGTGGCGGTGCCCTGCGGCGTCAGCGTCGTATCGCCTGTACCGTTTATGATGCCCGCTCCTATGCCCCACTGGAACGCCTGCGTCATGCCGCGGGATATTTGCAGGACATCGGAGTAGCCGAGAATATTCGTGCTGTCATACTGCGAAACATCGTCTCCCGCATAGTTCTTCGCATAGCGGAAGAGCATGGTTATAAGCTGCTCGCGCGTTATGCTGTTATTCGGGCCGAACGAGGTCGCAGAGTAGCCGTTTACTATTCCGTATGCAACACCCCAGCGCACCGCTTCGTAATAGTAGCTCCCGCTCGGGACATCGGTAAACTGGCAGGTGTCTCCCGGCATTACCGGTGAGCCCGACAGACGCCACAGAACGGTTATGAACTGGGCTCTGCTCGTCTGCTCATCAGGTGAAAACAGCGTGTCGCTCGTTCCGTTCATAAGTCCCATGCTGCACACAAAGCGGACATTGTTATAGTACCAGTCATCGCGCGTTACATCCGTAAAGCCCATACGGTAGCCGTCATAATCCTGATTTGCGTTCCTTGCAAAGAGTGCCGTGATGCTGTGATCCTCGCCGATGCTGACAAAGGTGTAATAGCCGTCCTCATCGAGACTCACGCTCTTTCCGTCAACGAGCACATTTTTAATGTAATACCCGCTGCCCGGCGTTACCTTAAAGCTGAGGCTCTCGCCCTTCGCGGCATTTATGGATTCGGGACTTATACTGCCGCCCTCGGACTGAATGACGGTAATCTTTATGTTATACACCGGTTCGTCATCATCATCGTAGTAATCATCGCCGGGATACGGATCGTCGCGGTCGCCGAGACGCCATGTAGCGGTGAATGTCTTTGCGGTGGGAACATCGACGGTGCTGCCGGCGGGATATGTGTTCGTACCGTCGGACCAGCCGGTAAAGTGGTAGCCTTCATAGTAGATAAACGGGAGACATACCTTGCCGTTATCGTCTTCAAACACACCGACCATACGGCTGCCCTTATTGCGGTCGAGCGTTGCGTTGCCGATCTTTATCGTGCCGTAGTCATACACCTCGGCTCCGCCGGTGGTTCTGATACGGGCGTTTTTTTCTATATTCAGAGTTGCCTTCTCGTGTACGGTAAGCTTGCTGCCGCCGGGGATCTTGTGCGGATTTCCGGAGTCGAGGGCAGCATTGACGATAAACTCGCCGCTGCGCAGGGTGAGGTCATATGCCGTAGGATCATCCGTCTTTTTGATCTGAACGGTCAGACTCTCCTTACCGTAAATTTCGCTGTTGCATGAATCATCCGCATTGCGGCTGGAGTAGATAAACTTACTGCCGTCAAGGTTTATAAGTCCGCCGTCCTTGATGATGTATGTGCCGAGAAGCTGATTGAGACTCTTGACGGACACATTGGACATGATGATAAGCGAGAAATCGGAGGTGTCGACGGTGACATCATCATCAAGCGTTATATCCTCCCTGTTCTTGAGCTGGGCGTTTACAAGAAGCTTCACCGTGCCGCCGCCCTCATAGGCATTTGCATCATTTATGGCGGTTACGACCGAGTAATACTGCTTGCCGTTAAACTCCGCCTGAGCCACCTTATAATCATGCTCACCCTTGGTATCCGATGCCGAGATGAGCACCGGGAAGCCGGTAACTCCCATGAGGTAATACTCCTCGGAATCGCCTATGCCCCAGTAGCAGTAATTTATCTCGGGGTGGGCATCGACATAAAGCTTGAGCGCACCGGAGGCATTCTTTGTGCGGGTTCCCTCAACGGTGACATAGTCTCCGAGGATGCACACGGCGCCGGTGCCGTTAAAGCTCTGCACCGTGGGGTAGATAACGCTGTAGTCTCCGTCGCTGGGATAGCCCTGCTGGCAGGAGCCGTACAGGTAATAGCAGTACTGAAGCTTTGTGCCGACCGGTGCGCCGGCTATTGCGCCGTAGGTCGATGCACCGATGACAGCGCCGTAGCTGGTGCAGTTTACAACCGTGCCCATGTTGCCGCCGCCTATTATGCCGCCGGTATTGGCGGCTCCCGCAACCTCACAGCTCGTCCAGCAGTTTGCGATGGTGCCGAAGTTGAAGTCGGCGCATATTGCGGCGGTGTTAACGCCCTTTGCCGTTACCGAGCCGCTTATGCCGAGGTTCTTGACCACGGCATCCGTGCCGGTGACCTGTCCGAAGAAGCCCTGATCGTCGGCATAGCTTGAAATGTAAAGATATTTTATCGTATAGCCCTGACCGTCGAATATGCCCTTGAACGGATCCTTGGCCGTTCCGACGGGAGTCCATGAGGTGCCGCTTGCCGCCGAGTAGGTGTAGCTCATGTCGATATCGCGGGTCAGGAAGAATATTATCTTGCGGGTCTTATAGCCCTCGTTTACATACTTTCTGAAGGCTATGAGATCGTCCATATTGCTTATGCTGTAGCAGCCGCCCTCGGTGCCGTCGCTTCGGGTGCTGTAAAGGGCGCTCATTGTATTTGTCGCGGTGTAGTCTCCGCAGTATTCCTCATCCTCCTCGGGACCGTTTACGGAGGGATTCATGAGCACCGGAAAATAGCCGTTTGCGCCGGGTATCTCGTTTATGGACGATGCGATATGCCATGTGCAGTACAGCTCACAGTCCTGCTTGTAGACCCAGTCGTTCAACGCCTCAAGCATATCGTCGCCTGTATAGCTGTCAACGGTTATCGCCTTTTGAAGCGTACACTTCTGGTCGCCGTCGGTGTCGTATCTGAAGTACATGCAGTCGTTGAAAACGCTGTCCTTATCCGTTTTGTTGCAGAAATCGTCAATAAGCCCGTACAGATAGTAGCAGTTATTGAAGGTCGAGCCGTTTGCCCTGCCGACAAAGCCCGCCTTTTCGCCCTCATCGCTGGTGGTGTACAGCGGCCCATAGGCGGCGCAGTTGGATATCGTGGAATTGTGAGCATAGCCGACGATGCCGCCGACCTCGGTGGAGGCCTGGATTATGACGGACGACCAGCAGTTTTCGATGGTGCAGCCGTTTGCCCTGCCGACGATGCCGCCGACCTCGTCATCGGCGAGCATTTCGCCCGCCACGCCAAGGTTCTTGATCGTACTGCCCCAGCACTGGCCGAAAAGGCCTGCCATGTCGATGAAGTCCGACACGATGTAAAGTCCGCTCACCGTGTAGCCGCAGCCGTCAAAATTTCCTCGGAAATAAGTTATGGTCTGTATGCCCTGATGGTTATTGAGCGTCGTTCCGATAGGTACCCAGCCCGCACCCTCTACATCTATGCCCTGAGTGGCGATATTTATATTG
Organism: Escherichia coli; assembly: GCA_963632825.1. Taxonomy (GTDB): domain Bacteria; phylum Bacillota; class Clostridia; order Oscillospirales; family Oscillospiraceae; genus F23-B02. The sequence goes on from CAVGWF010000011.1 coordinate 24,203, forward strand.
CCCGTCAGGTAAAAGTTCGCGTCCTTTGTCGAGTAGCCCTCCTGAACATATTTTGACAGAAGCCCCATCTCGTCGCCGGTGGATATGCTGTAGTTGCCGCCTGCTATGGCGTCGGTCTTGCTGTCGTAGAGCTCGGTCATAGTGGCCGTGCGCTTGTATACGACATTGTACGGATTATCCGTGCGGTTGAGCTCCTCGTCGGTCTCCTTTATGTATTCAAGCTGAGTCGGATCGTTATAATAGATATGCGCCGGAAATGTACCGCGCAGGCGCGCAACGCTGTCGGGCGATGCATCCTGCTTCCAATGGCGCATATTCTGCTTTGCACCGAGCGTATCTACCCAGTAGTTGAGCGCATTGAGCACTTTGATCGTTTTATTGCCGTTTATGTTTACCGATCTTGTGAGCGTATACACGCCGTTTGTGACCTTAAACGGCACATTTATCTGATAATTGCCCGCATCGGGAGTTCCGGATACCGCGGAGTTGTCGCTGCTGTAATAGCAGTAACGGACATTGGTGTTTTCGGTCGCCTCGCCGACGATGGCGCCGTATTTATGGTTATCGGCGGCGTTTGCGTAAAATGCGCAGTTATACACATTGCCGCTGTCGGCATAGCCGACTATTCCGCCGGTCGCCTTATCGCCGTTTACATTCATGCCGACCCAGCAGTTTTCGACCGTGCCCGCCTTGAGATAACCGACTATGCCGCCGGCATACGCATTCGCGGTTATGCCTCCGCCGACGCCGACATTCTTTATGACGGCCTTGGAGCTGTTTACATAGCCGAACAGACCGGAGGGATCATTGCATTTATTGATTATGAGCTCGTTTATGACAAAGCCCTGACCGTCGAAGGTGCCCTTGAAGCTGTTCTGCTCGCTGCTGCCGATGGGCACCCAGCTCTCGCCCTTATAGAACGAACCGTTTATAACGATGCTGAGGTCGGCAGTCAGGAAAAATGTAGCGCCCTCGGTGTTGTGCCCCTCATTTACGAAGTTTGCAAGCATTTCAAGCTCTTTCACATCGCCGATGCTGTAGCAGATACCCTCCTGAGCATCCGCCTGAGACTCATACAGAGTTGCCATGGGCACGCTGTCCTTATACACCGGCTCCTCGGCGGCATAGCCGGGATATGCCTGCGCGGGATACTTCCCGCCGGTGCGCTCTATCGTTTCAGCCGACGCGTCAAACACCCATTTGCGCCATTTTGCGCCGCCGTCGGCGGCTATCCACGCATTGAGGAGCTGCATGAGGTCATCGCTCGTGACGGAGCCGACTGTCTTTTCCTCCTCGGTCGGGCACATGGTGGGGCTCGACGCAAACCTCATGGTATCAACGCTGCTGCCTGCGTCGACGCTGCCGATGTTCTTATCCGCGCTGTAGTATGTGTAGTATACATCGCTTATCTCGGCATTCGTGACCTTGCCTGCTACGGCGCCGACATTTCCGGTACCGCTTACCTTGGCGTAGTTTGCGCTGTTGACTATCCTGCCGCCGTCAACGACCGCCGCCAGACCTCCGTTGTTTCCGGTGCCGTTTACCCTGACCGCATTCCAGCAGTTTGCTATCGTACCGGAAAGGTGCGAGGCTATGCCCGCGGCATCGGCGCCGTTTGACACGCCGTTTACGCCGAGGTTGATAATGGCGGCATCCGTGCCGACATAGGCAAACAGATATGTTATGAGCCCTACCACCGCAAAGCCGCAGCCGTCGAGGGTTCCCTCGAACGCATGCTCTGCCGTGCCGATGCCGTTCCATGTGTTCTTTCGCATATCGACATCCGCTTTCAGATAGAAGGTAACTCCCTTCGTGTTTCTTCCGGCGGCAACATAGTCGGCAAGGGCTATGATATCGTCGTTATTTACTATTCTGTAGCACTGCCCTTCCGCCGCATCGCTCTCGGCCTTAAGAAGCTGCTCGACCGAGCCATCGCAGTCATAGCCGCAGCTGTCGAGCGCCATAGCCGTGGGTGCAATGCCGAAAAGTCCGAGCACAATTGCCATGCAGAGCAAAAGGCTCAGTGCTCTTTTAACCTTATTTTTCATATACTTTTCTCCTTGAGGGTGTCATATCGGCGGTATGCTCCTTGGAGATGAGCGCGAAACTCCCATGGGCATACTATTACCCACTATCACTTTAAGTCTTAAATATTAGAAAAGAATTAGAGGGCATTGACAAGATTATTCTCTATAAATAAAATGAGATCAAAACTGTGATTTTAGGGGGGACTTTTCGGTGAGAACGCTTGTTGTCGAGGATGAAAAGCATTTAAACAGGATGATCTCGGAGGCAATACTGGACGAGGGCTACAGTGTCGATTCATGCTTTAACGGGCTTGAGGCGCTTGAATTGTGCGAATGTGCAAGCTACGATGTCATAGTGCTTGATATCATGATGCCGAAGATGGACGGTTTTGAGCTCGTGAAGGTACTGCGTGAGCGCGGCTGCAAAACGCCGGTGGTGTACCTCACCTCGCGCGACGGTGTCGCTGACAAGGTGAAGGGGCTTGAGTGCGGCGGTGACTATTACATGGTAAAGCCCTTCGACTTCCGCGAGCTCATCGCCGTTATACATGTCATGACGCGCAAGACGAGCGGCAACCGCTCGAATGTGTACGAGCTTGCGGATCTGCGCGTTGACACCGCCGCAAAGCGTGTCAGCCGTGCCGGCCGCGAAATAGAGCTGACGGCAAAGGAGTATGCCCTGCTTGAGTACATGATCCGCAACAAGGGCATGGTGCTCTCGCGTGAGCAAATAGAGAATAACCTCTGGAACTATAAATACGAGGGCGGCTCTAATGTCGTCAATGTATATATAGGCTACCTGCGCAGGAAGATAGACGAGGGCTTTGACAAAAAGCTCATTCGCACGGTCTGGGGCATAGGCTGGGTGCTCAAGGAGGACTGATATGTCGGCTAAGCTGAGACTGACCGTCTGGATAGCGGCTATGATGCTTCTGCTGTCGGTGGTAACGCTTGCATTCGTCATCTGGGTGGATGAAACCGGACTTGTTGACGATCCGGCAGAGAGGCTCGTTGAGACGGTTCTCGACAACGAAAAGAATTTCGAGTACGGGAGCGGCGCCGTCGACTGGAACGATGTGGATTTCTTCACCCGCGGAGTATACTGTGCGTTCTACGACGGAAACGGTACGCTCCTGCGCGGGCTCACCGTGGATGAGCTTACCCCTGCCGATGTTCCGTTCAACGAGCACGACCTTCAGAGCATAGTAGTCGACTCTGACGAGTTTTTCATATACGATGCGCATCTGAAAACCTCCGACAGCTCCGCGATATGGATAAGAGGCATAGTTCCCGCAAACGACGACTCCGGAGCTGCGCATACCGTCACCGTCATGACCTTCATGCTGCTGCCGTTTCTTCTCATAATAAGCATAGGCGGCGGCTGGCTCATAGCAAAAAGCGTATTCGCGCCCATCGAGAAAATAATCCGCACCGCAAATTCCATAGGCGACGGCGATGACCTGACACAGCGCATAGCGTTGAAAAAGGGTTCGTCGGAAATGCTGGCGCTGTCAGATACATTTGACGGGATGTTCGACCGCCTGGAGCGTTCGTTCAAAGCCGAAAAGCAATTTACCTCAGATGCAAGCCACGAGCTGCGCACGCCCATAACGGTTATCCGCGCAAGCTGTGACAGGGCTCTGCGCAAGGATCTCACGCGCGAGGATTTTGTGAAAACCATCGGCATTATAGACGAGCAGGCAGACCACATGTCCTGTCTTGTAAACCACCTGCTCGACCTCACAAGGCTCCAGCAGGGCACGGAGCGGTACGCTCTCGGAGAGGGTGATCTCAGTGAGCTCGTGCGCGAGGCGTGCGAGGACTATATGCCGGAGCAAAAACGCGGCATAACGCTCATCACCGACATTTCCGACGGCGTTGCGGCAAAATTCAACACGCCGCTCATGGCGAGCCTCGTGCAGAACCTTTTGCAGAACGCCTACCGCTACGGCAGGGAAAACGGGCACATATGGCTGTCACTGAAGTCAGACGACGGCAGAGCCGTGCTCTCGGTGCGTGACGACGGCATAGGCATCGCCCCCGAGGAGCAGGACAAGATATGGCTGCGCTTCTGGCAGGCTGATACATCGCACGGTGAGAATGTCGGGAACGGGCTCGGACTGCCGCTCGTAAAGGAGATAGCCGAGCTGCACGGCGGCAGCGTTTCGCTTGTTTCGACTCCCGGAGAGGGCAGCACCTTCACCGTTATCATATAAACATAAATACAGCGAAAAAACGCAGCAGTTATGAACTGCCGCGTTTTTCAATGCTTTATTATTATACTTATCTTGCGCGGGAGGAGACTTCCTCCTTGAGCTTTGCGACGAAGTCCTCGACCCTCATGCTGCCCTCGTCGCCGCCGGCACGGGTGCGCACGGAAATTGTGCCGTTTTCGGCCTCCTTGTCGCCGACAATGATCATATAGGGGATCTTCTGAGTCTGCGCCTCGCGGATCTTGTAGCCGATCTTCTCATTGCGCAGGTCCGTCTCAACGCGGAAGCCCTGCTTGTCAAGGCGCTTTGAAATATACTTTGCGTAGTCGTCAACGCGGTCGGTTATCGGCATGACCTTGACCTGAACGGGTGCCAGCCATGTCGGGAATGCACCGGCAAAATGCTCGGTGATAACGCCGATGAAGCGCTCTATCGAGCCGAAAACGACGCGATGGATCATGACGGGGCGGTGCTTCTCGCCGTCTGCTCCGACATACTCGAGCTCAAAGCGCTCGGGCAGCTGCATATCGAGCTGTATCGTGCCGCACTGCCAGGTGCGTCCGAGGCTGTCCTCAAGATGGAAGTCGAGCTTGGGACCGTAGAATGCGCCGTCGCCCTCATTTATGACAAAGCTCTTGCCCATCTCGGTGATGGCCTCCTTGAGAGTGTTCTGGGCAAATTCCCAGTCCTTCTCGTCGCCCATGTGATCCTCGGGCATAGTGCTGAGCTCTATCTCATACGGCAGACCGAAGAGCGAATATACCTCATCGAAAAGCTTGACGACATTCTTTATCTCGTCCTTCATCTGATTCCATGTCATGAAGATGTGAGCATCATCCTGAGTGAAGCATCTGACGCGGAACAGACCGTGCAGGGCGCCGGAGAGCTCATGACGGTGGACAAGACCCAGCTCGCCTACACGCAGAGGCAGGTCGCGGTAGGAATGCGGCTCGGATTTGTAAACAAGCATACCGCCGGGGCAGTTCATGGGCTTTATGGCAAAGTCCTCGCCATCAATGACTGTGGTATACATATTCTCTTTATAGTGGAACCAGTGACCGGAGGTCTCCCAAAGCTGGCGGTTGAGGATCATCGGAGTCGAGACCTCAACATAGCCATACTTCTTGTGTACCTCGCGCCAGTACTCTATAAGCGTGTTCTTCAGCACCATGCCCTTAGGCAGGAAGAACGGGAAGCCGGGGCCCTCATCGGTGAGCATGAACAGACCGAGCTCCTTGCCGAGCTTGCGGTGGTCGCGCTTTTTGGCTTCCTCGATGCGGGTAAGATAAGCGTCAAGCTCTTCCTTCTTCATAAAGCATGTGCCGTAAACGCGCTGGAGCATCTTCCGCTTGGAATCACCGCGCCAATATGCGCCGGTGCAGGATGTGAGCTTTATGGCATTGCCCTTTACTCTGCCGGTGGAGTCAAGATGCGGACCTGCGCACAGGTCGGTAAAATCGCCCTGTCTGTAAAACGAGATAACTGCATCCTCCGGCAGATCGTTTATGAGCTCGACCTTGTAGGGTTCCTCGCGCTCTTCCATAAATTTTATTGCCTCCTCGCGGGGCAGCTCAAAGCGCTCGAGCTTTATTTTTTCCTTGCAGATCTTGCGCATTTCAGCCTCAAGCTTCTCAAGGATCTCTGGGGTTATCGCAAAGGGCGCATCAAAGTCATAGTAAAAACCGTTTTCTATCGCGGGACCGATGGCGAGCTTGACCTCGGGGTACAGGCGCTTTACGGCCTGAGCGAGGATATGGCTCGTGGTATGACGATAAGTGTCTTTAAACTCGGGGTTTTCAAAAGTGTACTTATTTTCTTCCATGATATCTACTCCTTTATCAAAAAACGCCCCTGACGCAATGCGTCAAGGGCGTAGTATTTACGCGGTCCCACCTTGATAAGACTCATCATGCGCTTAACGGGCGCGGCGCGGAAGCACATTTACTTGCTTCGGCTCGGGAGCGGTCTCCGATGTTTTCCCCGGAAAGGCTTGCAGCCTGCGGCCTTTCTCTCTGTGCGGATACGGCATCATCGTTCTCCGTCATCGCTGATTTTTAAATATTATCACCCAAATGCCACCGTGTCAACCGCAAATCACAATATTTTCATGCGTCTGTGTATGTATGAGCCCTGCTGGCTCACTTCCCACGGTTCACGAGTGTGTAGATGATAGACACAATAATAAACAGCACCGCAATCAGACTGATTATGATCATTCCCATATCATACCCCCTGCTTTTTTTCGGAAACCAAAAGCTTCTTGCGTAAACAAAAATAATAGATAAGGCAGACCGCCAGTGTGAACACGGCGGCATATGCCGTTGACAGACCTATGTCAAAAAGCTGCGGCACCGTCCTGCGGCTCGCAATATATGCATATGGTATCTTCACGAGGAAAATGGCGCAAAGTCCCTGAGCCATAACAAACGCGGTCCTGCCGCAGCCGTTGAAATACCCCGTCAGGCAATAGGCAACCGACAGCACGAAGCACTCGATGGAGGTTGCGCGCAGAAACTCCGCCGAGGCCCGTACGACCTCCGTTCGATCTTCCATGGAGTCTTTCACAAACAGCAGGGAGAGTGCATCGCCATGGAAATACGAAGCATAGGCCATGACACCGCCGAGGATAAGCGCCGTGCCCATACCCATCCACATTGCCTTTTTCGCGCGTTCGGGCTTTCCCGCGCCGATATTCTGCGCCGTGAAAGCGGATATCGACTGCATATAAGCCATCGGGATCAGCAGGATGAAGATGACGAGCTTTTCCGCAATTCCGACACCGGCTGAGGCCGTAACGCCCAACGCGTTAACAAGACCGATTATGATAAGGTAAGAAACCTCGTTGCACATATCCTGCAAGGCGATCGGCGAGCCGAGCCTGATGATCCGCGCCGCCGTATCGCCGTCGGCCGCGAGATGCTCCTTTGTAAACGCGAACGGCAGACCCCTTTTCCTTATCAGCGCTGCGGACAGTACAACGCTGACCGCCTGCGCCGCCACGGTTGCAGCGGCCGCTCCCGCCGCTCCCATTTTAAAGCCGTCGATCAGGGCAATATCCCCTACGATATTGGTCACGCAGGCGATCGACACGAAAATAAGCGGCGATCCGGAGTCCCCCATTCCCCTGAAAACCGCACTGAGCAGATTATATGCCGCAATGCAAATACTTCCTCCGCCGCAGATCCGTATGTAGCGAACGGTCTGCTCAAGCGCTTCTGTGGGAGCGTTCATCAGATATGCGACGGGTCTTGCGGCAAATACCATAACAACGCTCAGCACAATTCCGAGAACGCCGGACACCTTGATGCTTGTGCCGACCACCCGCGCCGCGCCCTCACCGTCTCTGCATCCGATGCGCTGTCCCAGCAGCACGGTCGTTCCCATGGAAAGTCCGGTCACGGCACCCGTGACGATCTGCATGGTCTGACTTCCGGTGGACACGGCGGAAATATCGGCAGTCGTGCCGAATTTTCCGACCGCCCACAGATCAACGGCACCGTAAAGTGCCTGCAGCATCAGGGTCAGCAGCACCGGAACGGCAAATTTCAAGAGCGATGGCAGAATAGCGCCCTCCAAAAAGTTATTTTCTCTTAGTTTCATTGGCCGAGTTTATTTCTTCAAAATTGATCTGTGAAATTATATCCAGCATTTCACAAAACCTGCCGATCTCCTCCTGTGTGAAGCGTTCGGTGATCCGCTTGACCGCCTCGCTGTCCTGGCGGCGGAATACCTGATACTGCGGAATTGCTTCCTCGTTGACGGTCAGATAGTACTTGCGCCTGTCGTTTGGATCAGGGGCTTTTGTGATAAGTCCCTGCCGCAGCAGCTCATTTAGCTTAAGCGTGACTCCGGGCTTTGAGATATGCAGCAGCTCCGCCAGCTTGGAGGCCGTGCATGTTCCGTTCATCGTATAGATCAGCTCAATGTACAAAAGGCTGTTATATGTGATGCTCTCATCCACGAGCTTTCTGTTCATCAGCCGCAGGTCACACAGCGCGCTGCTGTAATAAAAAGTATCAAGTGCTTTCCGTAAATTCATGGTTTACCTCAATCAGTTAATTTGTTATAATTACAATAGCTTAACTATTTCCGAAAGTCAAGACTTTTTTTACGCAAAAAGACCGTGCCTTCATTCAGGCACGGTCTTGGGAGGGCTGATTTATACGGTTTTGATACCATGAAGCAAAATCACAGTATTTCTCCTCTTTTTCTCATGGCATTGCGCTGGAAGGTCTTTACTATCTCGACGATGATCATACCGACCATGCCGATACCCATTGCGATGACATACTCACCGAAGGATACGGGAGTAAAGCCGAAGGCCTCCGCAATGAAGGGCACCTCACAGACAAGCGTCGTTGCGCCGATGCTGCCGACGGCTGCCCATGTGAGCGCCATATTCTTTGTTCCCATGGTGAAGATGCAGCCGCGCAGAGATCTCATGTTGAAGCTGTGGCATATCTCTGCCATGGACATTGTGAGAAACGCCATCGTCGTTCCGTCGGCGCTGTCGGTTATCGTCCATACGCCCGTCTCAATATAGTGGCCTACAAAGTATGCCGCAAGTACAAGCACCGAAATGAGAACGCCCTGATACGCTATATCAAAGCCCATGCCGCCGGCAAAAATACCGTCGTTAGCCGCTCTGGGCTTACGGCGCATAATGTCGCCCTCTGCCTTTTCCATGCCGAGTGCAAGTGCCGGGAAGCAGTCGGTGACAAGATTTATCCACAGAAGGTGAACGGGCTTAAGTATTGTAAAGCCCATCAGGGTCGCTACGAAAATGCTTATTACCTCGCTCATGTTCGAGCCGAGCAGGAACTGGATCGCCTTGCGGATATTGTCGTATATCCTTCGGCCCTCCTCAACGGCTCCGACGATGGTTGCAAAGTTATCGTCGGCAAGCACCATATCCGCGACATTTTTGGTTACATCGGTTCCGGTTATACCCATGCCGACGCCTATGTCGGCACTCTTTATGCTTGGTGCGTCGTTTACGCCGTCGCCGGTCATGGCGGTGACAAAGCCCGCCTTGCGCCACGCCGTGACTATCCTTGTTTTGTGCTCCGGCTGTACTCGCGCATAAACGCTTATGTTTCTGAACTCGCGCTCAAATTCCTCGTCGCTCATTTCGCTGAGCTCCGATCCGGTTATCGCACGGTCACCGTCGCGCAGTATGCCGAGCTCACGCGCTATGGCTACCGCCGTGTCAACATGGTCACCTGTTATCATGATGGCGCGGATGCCCGCTTCGTTGCATTCGTCTATGGCCGCCTTTACCTCGGGGCGCACGGGGTCTATCATGCCGGTAAGTCCGAGGAAGCACAGGTCGTGCTCAAGGTATTCCGGTTCGGTGCCGTCGGGCTCCGACTCCCACACGCGCATTGCGCATGCAAGCACTCGCAGCGCCTTATCAGCCATATCCTTGTTGTTTTTCAATATCTCCGCACGGTACTCCTCGGTCATGGGGAGCGCCTGGCCGTCATGGAGATAATGCGTACACAGACCGATTATGACATCGGGTGCGCCCTTGGTGTACTGCACTACTCCGTTAGGTGCAAGATGCAGAGTGCTCATCATCTTTCTGCCGGAGTCGAAGGGCGCCTCGCCGCAGCGCGGGAACGACTGCTTGAGCTGAGTTTTATTGAGTCCCAAATTGCTTGCCCACACGACAAGAGCCGCCTCCGTAGGCTCGCCCGTAACGGTGCCGTCCTCGTCTATCTCTGCATCGCAGCACAGCGCCATTGCTCTTGCAAGCTCCTGCTCGCTGCCGCCGAAATGATCGACAACGGTCATTTTGTTCTGAGTGAGAGTGCCGGTCTTATCCGAGCAGATTATCTGCGCACAGCCAAGCGTTTCGACCGCGGTCAGACGGCGGATTATGGCGTTGCGCTTCGACATATTGGTAACACCTATGGAGAGGACAACCGTCACAACGGCGGCAAGTCCCTCCGGTATGGCTGCAACGGCGAGCGAAACGGCTATCATGAACGAGTTGAGGATGACCTCGAAGCTCATGCCGCCGGCTCTCAGGAGCTGGACGGCGAATATGACGGCGCATATGCCGAGCACCAGCCATGTGAGGATCTTGGAGAGCTGAGTGAGCTTTATTTGCAGCGGGGTCTGCCCGTCCTGCGCCTGAGCCAGTGCATCGGCTATCTTGCCCATTTCGGTATCCATGCCGGTTGCGCAGACTATCATGGCGCCGCGGCCGTATACGACGGTCGAGCCCATATACGCCATGTTGCGGCGGTCGCCGAGAGGTACATCCTTCTGACCGTCGGAGAGATTTATTATATCTATAAACTTGCTCACCGGAACGGACTCGCCGGTAAGCGCAGCCTCCTCTATCTTGAGGCTGGCATTGTCAATTATCCTGCCGTCCGCCGGTACGGCATCGCCGGCTTCAAGCAGCACCACATCGCCGACGACGAGATCCTCGCTGTGCACGGTGACTATTTTGCCGCCACGCAGCACCTTTGAGGTAGCCGCCGACATTTCCTGAAGCGCCTCTATCGCTTTTTCCGCCTTGTTCTCCTGATAGACGCCCAGTACGGCATTGACGACAACAACGAACAAAATGATAATGACATCGGCGAAGCTCTCGCCCTGCGTTACTGCCAGCACACCGCTTATCGCAGCCGCCACAAGCAGAATTATTATCATCGGGTCTGCCATCTGTGCGAAAAACCGCTTTATGATGGAGTCCTTTTTAGGCTCCTTGAGCTTGTTTTTCCCGTTTTCGGCAAGTCTGCGCTCGGCCTCGGCCTCGCTCAGCCCGTTTTCGCTGCTTTCAAGCTGCGATATAACGAGATCTTTTTCTTCGCAATAGTACTTCATGCATTATCCTCCCTGAAGAAATAAAAAAGACTTCTACAGCAAAATTATTTTTTGCCGTAAAAGTCTTGCAAATACAATGTAGTATTCGGCACACCGAACCTTTCGGTCGTGATGACGATATGCCGAACGCCGGCTGGCGCACGCTACTCCCTTTTAACTTGTTTAAGATATCATATTCCGCCGCACGGAGTCAATCATTTTTTTGGGATTTAACAAAAATTTTAATCAAGCTTCACCGACGGCAAATTCCACTTATTTATGGTCGCAAGCAGACGCATAGCAAATATCAGCAGCATACTGCACCCGACGGACATAAACTGACCTGCTCCGAGCATCAGCATAACATAATAGAGCCCGCCGCCGAGCAGCGATGCCACGGCGTAAATGCGCTTTCTTAAAACCTTGGGCATGGTATTTGTCATAACATCGCGCAGCATACCGCCGCCGATGCCGGTAGACATTCCGACAAACAGCAGCAGTATGACATTATCGCTCACCGCCATTGCCGTGTTCATGCCGGTGACGGTGAAAACCGCAAGCCCCACGGCGTCGAAAATGTTGTTTATCGCGTCAAGCTTATCTATGTGCAGCTTATATTTTTCTCTGCGAACATAGGCATCTGCGAACACCGCAAGAGCCGCTATAACCGTCACCAGAAGGTACCAGTAGCTCACGAACATACGAGGCGGTATCTGACCTATGAGCACATCGCGGATAACGCCGCCGCCGAGCGCCGTGGTTATTGCAAGAAACAGGACGCCGAAAATATCAGCCTTTTTTTCTATTGCTGCCATGGCTCCCGACACGGAAAACGCCGCCGCGCCTATGAGCTCGAGAACAAATATTACCTCATCCATCACACATTGAATCTGAACAGTGTCACATCGCCGTCGTGCATGACATATTCCTTGCCCTCCGAGCGCACCAAGCCCTTTTCCTTTGCCGCCGCCATGCTTCCGCAGGCCTTCAGATCGTCGAATGCGACTATCTCCGCACGGATGAAGCCGCGCTCAAAGTCGGTATGTATCTTCCCTGCCGCCTGAGGTGCCTTTGTGCCGCGGCGGATGGTCCATGCCCTGCATTCGTCGCTGCCGCAGGTCAGGAACGAGATAAGACCGAGCAGTGCATATGAGGTCTTTATCATACGGTCGAGTCCCGACTGGCTCATGCCCATCTCCTCGAGGAACATTTCACGCTCGTCCGGTTCGAGTGCCGCTATCTCCTCCTCCAGCTTTGCGCAGATCGGGAGCACCTGCGCTCCCTCCTTTGCCGCTATGTCGCAAAGCCGCCTGTAATAAGCGTTGTTTTCATAATCGCCTATACCGTCCTCATCCATGTTTGCGGCATAGATAACAGGCTTTATCGTCAAAAGGTCGCTGGTGGCTATAAGCTCCATATCATCCGGCTCACACTCGTAGCTGCGAACGCTCTTTCCCTCGTTGAGGTGTTCGAGCAGCCTCTGAAAAACCTCGGCTTCGTGGAGATATTTCTTGTCGCCCTTGGCATTTTTGTTTGCCTTTTCAATGCGGCGCTCAACCATCTCCATGTCAGCCATTATAAGCTCAAGGTCGATGATCTCAACATCGCGTGCTGGATCGGTGCCGCCCTCGACATGGATAACATTTTCGTCGTCAAAGCATCTGACAACATGGACGATGGCATCGGTATTGCGTATATTCGACAGGAACTTATTGCCCAGTCCCTCGCCCTTGGATGCGCCCTTCACAAGACCGGCTATATCGACAAATTCGATAACCGCAGGGGTGTACTTCTTCGGCTCGTATATCGAGGCGAGAAAGTCAAGGCGCTCGTCGGGCACGGTAACCATGCCGACATTGGGCTCTATCGTGCAGAACGGATAATTCGCGCTTTCCGCTCCGGCATTTGTTATTGCGTTGAACAGGGTCGATTTGCCTACATTCGGCAAGCCCACGATACCTAATTTCATTTTATCTGCATCTCCTTAAAGATATACAAGTGATTATAGCAGAACCCACCATTTCTAACAAGCCGTTTTTAAAATTTTGCGTATGTATGGTGTCCATTTATGATATAATCGGTACCGAAAGAGCACGGAGGTCAGGAAATGACATATATTTCATATTACGATTCGCCGCTCGGGAGGATGCTCCTCTCGTCAAGCCAAGCCGGTCTCACCGGCCTGTGGTTCTGCGGTCAGAAATACTTTGCGGCGGGACTTGATGACGAAAGGTGCGAGGAAAAAAACGGCGTTATAGCCGACGCCGAGCGATGGCTCGACCTTTACTTTTCCGGAACGGAGCCCCGCTTCACTCCGCCGCTGGACCCATCCGGAACGGATTTTCAGAGATCCGTGTGGAAAATGCTGCTGGATATCCCCTACGGGCAGACGGTGACATACAGCGAGCTTGCAAAGCGCCTCGCCGAAGGGACGGGGCGCAGAGCACCTTCGGCTCAGGCGGTCGGCGGCGCCGTGGGACACAACAGGATATCGGTCATTATTCCCTGCCACCGCGTTATCGGTGCCGGCGGCAGTCTGACCGGCTATGCCGGAGGAACAGACCGCAAGATGCGTCTCCTTGAGCTTGAAGGTCATGATATCCCGTAAAACGGAGGGCGCGTAAGAGCGTATAAAATAACAGACCGCCGGAAATTCCGACGGTCTGTTATTCACATTCAATTCTTTGAATCAGAAGATGATCTTCAGCAGAATCCAGAGTGCTGCCAGCTTGCCGAACTTTGCAAACTCATCGTTGTAATCATCGAGAATAACAGGGTTCATAGTAGTTCTCCTTCCACAAATTTTTTCAAGGGGGGGGTATGGGTCTTGCGACCCTCTGACTATATAGACGGAGAACAAGCCATAATATTTCACTTTATCTAAACTTTTTTTCGCAAAAAATTTATTTTTAGAATTTTTACGGTTTTCCGTATGTTGTTCTTATGCTTTTCTTAATATCGAAAACCGCTGCGGCACAAGTTGTTTTTTTATCTCTGCCATATGTATTGCACTCCTCGTTTTTTGGTGATATACTCACT
>CAVGWF010000012.1:0-3220 GCA_963632825.1 Escherichia coli
GTCAGACGCACACGGGCGATCTTACGCAGTGCGGAGTTAGGCTTCTTGGGGGTCGAGGTACGGACTGCGGTGCAGACGCCTCTCTTCTGAGGGGAGCTCAGGTCGGTCTCGCAATTCTTCAGGGTGTTGAGACCCTTCTGCATTGCGGGGGAATTGGACTTGTAGGTCGACTTCTCTCTGCCTTTTCTCACCAGTTGGTTAAACGTAGGCAATTTTCATTTCTCCTTTCTTAAAATTTTCCTTGAAATTCAAGGTTTCTGCGGAGTTTTGCCGCTTTTGGGCGCAACAACCCCACATAGTCTGAAATTTTAGCATATTACACAAATTCAGTCAAGATTTTTTTACACAAAAATTAGCCGCTATTTTTATTCTCATATGGTCATATCTCATTTTTGACGATTGTGCTGGCTTTTTTCGGCGGTTATGGTATAATTCTGTCCGAGGAAAAGAAAAAGAAAAGGAGAACAGTATGGCAAAAAAATTTTTGAGCTTATTTCTTGCTGCTTTAATGCTCGTATCACTCCTGCCGACGGCATGCGCCGACGACGGCGTTATAGAAGGTACGGTGAGATACTGCTCGGGTCACGGCAGTGAAAACGACCACGACTACGAGACCTATTTTTCTTACAGCGACTCTTACTTTACAAAAAGCGGCTACGGCTACAGGCAGGACCTTGCCGAGGCGTCTATCGCACTCGCACTCGCCTCTTTTTCGAGCAAGGATGCCGAGACCTACGACAACGAGGACTGCAACTTTGTTTCAATGATGCAGCAGTGCGGCTTTGAGAATATCGACTCGAACGAATGGTTCGGAAAGGCTCCGGAGCTCAACTCCATAGGCGTTTGTGCGGCAAGCAAGACCGTCAGCGACAACGGTACGGAGTACACTCTCATAGCCCTCGGCGTGCGCGGCAACTTCTACCGCCGCGAGTGGGGCGGCAACGCCGTCGTAGGTACCTCGGGAGATCATGAGGGCTTTACGCTCGGCGCGCAGCAGACGCTTGCCTACCTCAGGCAGTACATAGACGAGAACGGCATAACCGGTCCGGTAAAGCTCTGGATGGCCGGCTACAGCCGTTCCGCAGCGGTGGCAAACCTTGCCGCGGCACAGCTTGACCGCGGCTATGATCTCGGCGGCGCAGCTCTCTCGCGCCACGACATTTACTGCTACTGCTTTGAGCCGCCCATGGCCACGGTCAGCACCGATACCGACGCGATAATGTTTGCAAACATCCACAATGTCGTGAACGAGAACGACCTCGTCACCTATATTCTTTTCCCGCAGTGGGGCTTTTCGCGCTACGGAGTTGACCACACCTACCCAACCAAGGGGGACGCCGATTATGAGCAGCTAAAGGCGGCAATGGTTGCGGAGTTTGACACCATTCCGAATAACGGCGGTGAATACGCCATTGACGATTTTAAGTATGTAGGCATAAACCTCTCCGGCACCGGCAGCAAAATGACTCAGAAGGAGTATTACGCTCTGCTTACGGAGGCCATGATAACGGATTTCGTCTCCTCGCGTGAGGACTATGTTGACAATGTTCAGCGCAGCCTCTCCGAGGTGCTTGCGGTGTATTTCGATAAGCATCAGCTCGATTTTGAGCTGGCGCTCAAGATATTTGCACAGAAGCTCAAGGATAATTTCCTCGCCATATCCTCCGGCTACACCGGCGGCGACATTGCCGAGAGCGGCGCATACAAAACCATAGAGGAGCTTTTCTTTGAAAGCCTCAATGAGGCGGGAATCACCGATTTTAACAGTCAGGAATTCAAGGATGCCGTAAAGATCCTGCTGACGCGCCTTACAAAGCTTGTCGTAAAGCATCCCGATACTGCGGCAACGCTGCTGGCAAACACCTCCGCCATAATATCCGCGCATTATGTTGAGACATGCCTTGCATGGATGCATACACTGCCGGACGATTACATGACCTCAAAGGCACAGCCGCTTTGCTATGACGGAGTGTTTGACGATGTTTCCGGCAGCAGCTGGTACGCCGGGGCTGCCGTTTACAATCAGCTCGGCGGCATAATGATCGGCGTGAGCGGCAATATGTTTGCTCCCGATGCCGACGTATCGCGCGCTATGCTCGCAACGATGCTCTACCGTCTGGCCGGTTCGCCCTCCGTCAGCGGAAAAGCCCCGTTCAGCGATGTTTCAGAAAGCAGCTGGTATTCCGACGCGGTCAAATGGGCGTATGAGCGCGGCATAATAAATGGCTACCCCGACGGCAGCTTCAAGCCCGATGCTGCGGTGAGCCGTGAGGACGCAGCCGCGATGCTCTATCGCTACGCCGGCTCCCCTGCCGTTTCCTCCTCCGAGCCCGACGGTTTTCCGGATGCAGCCGCAGTGAGCGGTTATGCCGGCGCCGCAATGAGCTGGGCCTGTGAATGCGGGATCATCACCGGCTACGACGACGGCTGCCTGCACCCCGAAAGCCTTGTAACGCGTGCTCAAATGGCTTCGATCATCCAGAGATACTGCGAAAGCTGATTTTCAGTGTGTCAGAAAGCTGCTGCATCAAGCGATGCAGCAGCTTTTTCAATGCTTATTATTCTTATTTGTCTGCCGATACTTATCAGTCGCCGAAGGATATGCCGATATCGCGTGCGACCTGGATGAGAGGATGGTCGATGGGCAGGAATTTCGTCTTGCTGGCAGCCTCCTCAAGCGGAATGGACACTATTCTGCCCTCCTGAATGGCGACCATACGCCCGTACTGTCTGTTGGCGATAAGATCTGCGGCAGCGGTTCCGAACTGAGTGGCCAGCACGCGGTCATACGGGCACGGAGGACCGCCGCGCTGATAATGTCCGGGAACGGTGACGCGGGCCTCCTGACCGAGGGCTGCCTCGATCTGAGCTGCGATCTCGTAGGATATTGTAGAATGCCTCGATTCCTCGCGGCGTTTGCGGCTTTCCTCCTCGGTGAGTATCTGATCGTGCACGCTCTTTGCGCCCTCGGCAACCGCAAGAATGGAAAAGCTCCTGCCATGGCGGCGGCGGTGGTCGATGGCCTTGAGGATATTGTCGATATCATAGGGTATCTCGGGGATGAGAATGATATCCGCGCCCGAGCCTATACCGGCGTGCAGCGTGAGCCAGCCCGCGTCGCGTCCCATGAGCTCGACGAGGAACACGCGGCTGTGTGACGAGGCTGTCGAGTGGATATAGTCTATGACGTTTGTCGCTATATCAACCGCGCTCTGGAAGC
>CAVGWF010000013.1:0-4445 GCA_963632825.1 Escherichia coli
AATGAAACGGCTCCCTCCCTTGGCTACCTTGCGTAAAGGCTTTTTCAGAGGCGCCTTTAGGCACCTACGGATACGGTTATTGCGGCATCCCGACCGGTGGGTACCGACAAAACCGGTATATTGCCGCACTGAATCGGTGCGTCATTGGCTCCCTTGCGTAAAGGGAGCTGTCAGCCGCAAGGCTGACTGAGGGATCGTCGGCTTCTCCTCGGAGGGGAAGCTGTCGGCGAAGCCGGCTGATGAGGTAGAATTATATTCCGGCGTAAGCCGCACAGCTTTTCAATATTGCCGCCTGCGGTGCGATCTGATCACAACGGCGCACAAAAATCACAGACTTTTTTATGCTCCGATCCTTGACAAACGG
This sequence comes from Escherichia coli, assembly GCA_963632825.1. Classification (GTDB taxonomy): domain Bacteria; phylum Bacillota; class Clostridia; order Oscillospirales; family Oscillospiraceae; genus F23-B02. The sequence continues at coordinate 365 of CAVGWF010000013.1, forward strand.
GAGCATAGCTGTTATTATATTCAGGCGCTCCAAAGACAGCAGGTTCCGCAAGGAGTAAGTCCTGCCGAGGATAGCATCAATGGTTTTGATTGCTTACAGCCTCTCTGTCCAAGGACGGGGAGGTTTTCTTTATGAGCGTGAACATTAGTGTGGAGGTGAAAAAACACACATGCCTAACGCAAAAGTTCTCAGCGAGAAGCAGGCGATAGTAGAAGCCCTTGCCGAGCGCATCAATGCGGCAAGCTCCGGTGTCTTCGTAGATTATCAGGGCATCACCGTGGCAGAGGATACGGCTCTGCGTACCGAAATGCGCAAGGAAAGCGTTGACTACACCGTCGTCAAGAACACCCTGACCAGGATTGCTATCGACAAGGTCGGTATGAGCGAGCTCGATCCCGTCCTCAACGGCAGCACTTCTCTGGCAACCAGCTGCGATGACCCCATCGCACCGTTCCGCATCATCAACGATTACTCCAAGAAGCTCGGCGACAAATTCAATGTCAAGGCGGCTTTCATGGAGGGCAAGATCCTCAGTGAGCAGGAGATAGTTGCACTGTCTGCACTCACGAGCAAGAACGACCTGTATTCCAAGCTGGCAGGCTCCCTGAACGCCATCATCGGCGGTCTTGCAGTATGCCTGAGCGAGGTCGTAGAGCAGAAGGGCGGCGCGGCCGCTCCCGCAGAGGCAGCCGAGTAAGCTGCACAAAACATTAAATTGGAGGAAATTATAATGGCAAGCGAAAAAATCACCGCCATGATCGATGAGATCAAGGCTCTTTCCGTTCTTGAGCTCAAGGAGCTCGTTGACGAGATCTGCGAGACCTTCGGCGTTTCCGCAGTCGCAGCGGCAGCACCCGCAGCCGGCGGCGCAGCAGAGGCAGTTGCAGAGAAGACCGAGTTCGACGTTGTTATGACCAGCTTCGGCGCAGAGAAGATCAAGGTCATCAAGGAGATCCGCGGCATCACCGGCCTGGGCCTTGCAGAGGCAAAGGCACTTGTCGAGAAGGCTCCCGTTGCTGTCAAGGAAGGCGTTTCCAAGGAAGACGCAGAGGCTCTCAAGGCTCAGCTCGAGGCAGTCGGCGCAGCAGTCGAGATCAAGTAAGAAATCACTTAATACTGAAAAAACCTCCGTTCTTTCGAACGGAGGTTTTTTCGGCATGACGGCAAAAAATCACAGACTTTTTTGACCGGCACGGCTTGCGTCTGCCGGCACTCAGCCGTCTTCGAAAACGGAGCAGGCCAGCAGCAGAACACTGGCTGCGGCGGCAAGGTAGTACGGCAGGCGCACCGTATCCGGCGCGATGCCCGACACGAGTGAGAGCAGAAACGGGCTTACAAACTGTGCAAGATACAGTGATGCCGAGATCATCGGCATGACCGTTGTCGCGGCATCCCTGCCCTCGTTTGCCGACGCTGCCGATATGATGCACGGCACGCCGACGCCGTTTGCAAAGCCTACGAGCGCGCAGCCCGCAAGCGTTCCGGCCCAGCCTCCGGCAAATGCCAGCAGACAGTAGCCGCACAGAAACGCCGTCGGTGCAGCAAAGCGGGTGTATCTGCCGATGCCGCGCTTAATGTGCGCAAACGAAAGCCCTCCGGCGAACGCCACAAGGTCGAGCCCCGCCATAATGGGCGCGCACAGATACATGGGTATGATACCCTCTGCCGCGGTCACAATGGCGAAGTTGGCAGGGTAAACGAAAAACGCGGTCATCAGCAGGAACATAGCCGCGATGTGCCAGAAGTTGCGCCGCCACACGCCGCCTGAGCGCGTCTTGCCGGACTGCCGGGGCGCACCGATGCAGTCGTTTGGCAGGAATATAAGGCACAGCACGATGCTTATAAGACCCATGAGGTACACGAGGAAGCTCATGCGCCAGCTTATGCCCGACAGCACGCCCGCGAGCAGCGTTGCGACAACGCCGCCGAGCTGATTTGCCGCCGACGACAGGCCCATGAGCCCCTCACGCTTTTCCGGCGGAAAGTAGTAGGTCAAAAGTCCGGTGGACAGAGGCATGATGATGCCGACACCCACGCCCACGAGCGCACGGAGCACCAGCACCGCCGCTATCGAGCTGCACAGTCCCGCGCAGCAGCCGCCGACCGTGTACAGTCCAAGCCCCGTCATTACCAGCGTTCGGGAGCCGAACCGGCTCGCAAGGCGGCCGAAAAACAGGTTTGTGATAACGATAAACAGCGCCGGCATACTCACGATCATCTGCACTGCCACGGTGCCGGCATCGGAAAAGTACTCGCGTATGACCTCCAGCGCGGGCGCCACCGCCGCTCCCGCCATTACCGTCAGCAGCGAAAGTGAAAGTATACTGACTGCCAGCGGCTTAAGCTTTATTTCTCTCATATTTATTCTCCTTTTGCTCATATTTATTCTCCTTTTGTCCCTTGTCGGGATACCGCAGCGACCGTATCCGCAAGTGCGTAAAAACGGCGTTAAAAAAAGCGCAAGTCCGGTTTGGACTTACGCTTTTTTTGCTACTCAACGCTTGGGATTATATCAGATTCCGCAAAAAAGTCAAAGGTTTTTTTCTGCACGCTCCGACCGGCTGCCGCAGTCACGCAATTTTGCAGCTACATATAGCGGAAAATTGCAAAATTGGGGGCATATATTGCATACGCGGTCGGAAAAGCACTGCAAACAGGCTGAGCTCACATTAGTTTGCGAAATTATTTGCAAATTCTGAATTTTGAAATTTCATTTTTGCACTTGAAATGGCACCCAAAAGGGTGTATAATGCCGTTGTATTGAATTTTGAGAGATAAATTTATTCAAAGCAAGAAATTCAGACGAGTGTATAACAGGAGGAAATCAAACCATGAAAAAAGCTATAGCATTAATTCTGGCAATGCTGATGGTCTTCGCCCTGTGTGCCTGCGGCAGCGACAGCGACGGCGACAAGGCCAAGGATGAAGGAGCAGTAAGCCTCGACTTCGTAACCGGCGGCGATCAGGGCACCTACTACGCCTTCGGCACCGTTCTGGCACAGCAGGTCTCCGATAAGACCTCCACGAGCGTCACCGCTCTTACGAGCCAGGGCTCGCAGGCAAACGTCGAGGATCTCGCAGCCGGCAGCGCTCAGCTCGGCTTCGTTCAGTCCGACGTTATGAGCTACGCCTACAACGGCGAGAAGCTCTTCACCGAAAAGAACACCGACTTCTCCGTCGTCGCGGCTCTGTACATGGAGCAGGTCCAGATCGTGACCCTCGACTCGAGCATCAAGTCCGTCGCCGATCTGAAGGGCAAGACCGTTTCCATCGGCGCAGTGGGCTCGGGCGTTTACTTCAACGCACTTGATGTCCTCAACGAGTACGGTCTTTCCGAGAACGACATAAAGGCCCAGTACCTCAACTTCGGCGACTCCGCCGACAACCTCAAGGACGGCAAGATCGACGCGGCGTTCGTCGTCGCCGGCGCTCCCACTCCCGCGGTTCAGGACCTCGGCACCGGCAAGCAGGTCTACCTCGTTTCCATCGACAGCGAGCATATGGCAAACCTTGTAAAGAACTGCCCCTACTACAAGGAGTACACCATCGACAAGTCCGTTTACAACACTCCCGAGGATATTACCACCGTCGCAGTCGCAGCGGTCGTAATCGCAAAGAACGATGTTCCCGATGCTGCTATCTACAACTTCGTATCCGCTATCTTCGATAACATCGACGAGATCGGCCACGCGAAGAAGTCCGAGCTGAGCCTCGAGTTTGCATCCTCCATCACCGACGTTCCATATCATCCCGGCGCTGCAAAGTACTTTGCCGAGAAGGGCATCACCGTTAACACTGCCGCATAAAATTAACGGCGTCTTAACGCAAAACACAACACTATCAATGACTACGGTGCAGAAATGCATCGTAGTCATTGCAGTCAATTGACCGTACCTTGACGATATGGTACGGCAAATGTATTACAACAAAGCCTCGGCAGCACGGAGAGAGCCGCCGAGTGAAAGGATTTTTTCATATGTCCCAGTTCAAAAAAAACGAAACCGCGGCGCAGGAACCTGAGATAGACACTTCTGCGGCGGACCTGGGGGAGACCGTTTCCATCGAAGAGGTGGAGGAGGTC
>CAVGWF010000014.1:0-60121 GCA_963632825.1 Escherichia coli
GAGGCCATGATGGTCGTGTCGGAGATGGGCGAGCAGTGGTCGCCGCAGACGGCGCCCGCAAGGCAGGCGGAGATGCCGATCATCAGCAGGGGGTCGCCGACCTCGAAGATGGGCAGAACGATGGGGATGAGGATACCGAAGGTGCCCCAGCTCGTGCCGGTGGCAAATGCCAGCAGGCAGGCGACGATGAAGATGATCGCCGGAAGCATCTTGAACAGGTTTGCCGAGGCCGCCTTCATAACGCTTTCGACATAGACATCCGCGCCGAGCAGACCCGTCATGTTCTTAAGCGACACGGCGAAGGTCAGGATCAGGATCGCGGGGACCATTGCGTTGAAGCCCTTGATGGCGCAGCTCATTGCGTCCTTGAAGTTGGTAACGCGGCGGCAGATGAGGTATACGATCGTGAATATAAGCGCCACGAGCGAGCCCCAGGGCAGACCGACGAAGGCATCGGTGTTGCCGAATGCACCGACAAAATCGCCGGCAACGCCGCTTTCGGCGTCCCAGAAGCCTCCGACATACATCAGACCGACAACGCACATGATTATAAGCACGATGATGGGGATGAGCATATCCCAGAGCGTTGCTCTGGTATTCTCGATCTCCTCGTCGCCGCCGAGAGAGCCGAGATTGCCCTTGAGTGCCTCAAGCTCGCTCTTTGCCATGGGACCGTAGTCAAAGCCCATGACGATGATGCCGATAACGAACACGAAGGTCAGCAGCGAGTAGAAGTTGAAGGGTATGGCCTGAATGAAAAGCTGGATGCCGGAGATGCCCGCGTCCAGATCCTCGGCAACGCCGGAAACGGCTGCCGCCCAGCTCGACACGGGTGCGATCATGCACACGGGAGCCGCAGTCGCGTCGATGAGATATGCAAGCTTTGCGCGGGATATCTTCTGATTATCCGTCAGCGGACGCATGACCGAGCCGACGGTCAGGCAGTTGAAGTAGTCGTCTATGAAGATAAGAACGCCGAGGACGAAGGTGGCAAAAAGCGTGCCTGCACGGGTCTTGACATGCTTTGCCGCCCACTTGCCGAAGGCTGCCGCCGCGCCGGTCGAGTTTACAAGCGCGACCATGATGCCGAGGATGACGAGGAACATGAATATGCCCGCGTTATCGGAAATTGCAGGGGTGAAGCCCTCGGTGATCATCGCGTCGAGCGTGCCGACGGGGCTGAAGCCTGCCACGAACAGCGCACCGACAAGTATGCCGATGAACAGTGAGCTGTAGGTCTCCTTGGTTATCAGCGCCAGAACGATAGCGACGATAGGCGGGACCAGCGCCCAGAAGGTGTTTACAAATTGCATGATGTTTCTTCCCTTAACAAAAAATTTTGAACAAAAAATCGAGCCATGATGCGATCATGACTCAACAGAAAAAACATCTTGCCGGATCATGACAGCTCTCCGCGTCAGCGACAGTATGCAGGATATTCTCCTGCATCCCAGGCATCCGGACTTGGGGAACCGGACCCTTCGGCGATGGCCCCTTTCGCTTAACGCTTCCCTGCGTTTTGACTAAGCTACTGATGGCAACCGCGCCTCTATCATGCCTTGTTCAATTGAGCTCATTATATAGGTTATTTCATGTTTGTCAAGTCCTGATTCACATTTTGTTAATATGCCGCCGCCCTTTTTCGCCCTTGTTAATCGCGGCGCACGATGATAAAATAGAGAAAAAACGAAAAGAGGTCACTCCCATGAAATACGGATTTATAGGTCTGGGCAACATGGCGGGAGCCATAATCTCCGGCATGGCAGCCTGCGGGAAGTTCAAAAACGATTACCTTTACGGCTATAACCGCTCCGAGGCAAAGACCCTCGCGCTAAGGGAAAAGCACGGGCTCATTCCCTGCGCAAGCGCCGCCGAGGTCGTCGAAAAGTCCGAGGTCATAGTGCTGGCCGTGAAGCCTCAGGTCATGCCCGCACTTATCGAGGAGATAGGCAAGAGCATAACCAAGGAGAAAACCGTTATCACAATCGCCGCCGGCAAGAGCACCGCGTGGTATGAGGAGCGCCTTGCAAAGGGCGTGCCGGTCGTGCGCGTAATGCCGAACATAAACGCCAGGGTCAAGGCCTCCGTCACGGCAATATGCGGCGGCAGGGCGGCCGCGGCCGCGCATATAAAAACAGCCGACGCGATATTCTCGTCGGTCGGCAAGGTGTATCATATAGATGAGCATATGTTTCCGGCATTCGGGGCGCTCGGCGGGGCGTCGGGCGCGTTTGTGCTGATGTACATCGACGCTCTGGCGGAGGCGGGCGTCCGTGCGGGATTTGCAAGACCGCTTGCCGAGGAGATCGCCACCGCGACGGTCATGGGCAGCGGCGCGCTTGCGATGAACAGCTCCGAGCACCCCATAGCGCTCATGAATGCTGTGTGCTCTCCCGGCGGCACGACCGTCGAGGGCGTGTGCAAGCTGCGTGAGCTCGGCTTTGACACCGCCGTTCAGCAGGCACTCCAGGCGATAATCGACAAGGATCTCTTTTTGGAGGCAAATTGACGCGCCTGCTGTAGTGCACCCGACGGCTCCCTTGCGTAAAGGGAGCCGTCGGGCGTTGGCCCGACTGAGGGATCGTTTTTTCAATGGTATTTTTCCGCAGTGCGTTACCGTGACGGCGCAGATGGACAAGCGCCGGTGTTCATGGCGCTTGCCAGTCGCGGCGAAAGCCCGAATGGACTTGACGAAACGGTGTTTTTGGTGCATTATATAAGGTAATTTATAATTTACCGAAAGGCTTTATATATGATCTTCGCTATTGTAGCCGCGGTTATTCTTATCGCGGATCAGTGGCTCAAGTACTGGGTCACGGTTAATATCACGCTCGCCACCGGCTCGCAAGAGCTTTTGTCGGGTGTTGTCAAGCTCGTCAACATCCACAACTCCGGTGCGGCGTTCGGTCTGCTTGACAATGTTTCGTATGCGCGATGGATCTTCCTTGCGATAACGGCGGCGTTCGTCGTGATCATCGTGCTGCTGCTCGTCAAGCATGTTTTCGATTCAAAGTTTGCGGTGTGGTGTGAGGTGCTGTTTCTCACCGGCGCGCTCGGCAACTGCATTGACCGGGTTTTCCTCGGCTATGTCGTGGATATGTTCAAGCTTGATTTTGTAAACTTCGCCGTTTTCAACATTGCCGATACGGTTCTGGTTGTGTCGTGCCTTATGTTTGTACTGTATGTGTTCTTCGGCTCGCGCGCGGTCGAGGAGGATGACGAGGAGACCGAGGCTCCCGCGGCATCAGCTCCCGCGTCCGACGATTTTGCCGATATCTTCGGCATAGATACCGCCGCAATGCAGCCGGATAAGCCCGAGCGCCTGACGCCGGCCGAGCCCAAAAAGCCCGCACGCGACGACGATTTCTGGAGAGATCTTGCCCCTGCCGGCAGGACCCCCGCCGCAAGTCCCGCCGAGAAGCCCGCGCCAAAGCCCGCCGAGAAGGAGCCAGAGCGGGTCGAATACAGCCTTGAGGATATTCTCGCGGAGTTCAGGGATCTGTAATGGATAATTTGGAAGAAAACATCATAACAATAACCGTGCAGGAGAGCGCCGAGCGTATCGACGCTCTCCTTGCGCGCTGTGTGCCCGAGCTCACGAGGAGCGCGGCTGTGCGTCTGATTGACGCGGGACTTGTCACCGTAAACGCAAAGCCGGTGAAGAAAAACTACCGGTGCGAGCCGGGCGACGGAGTGACCGTCACGCTGCCCGAGATCGCCGACGGCGAGCTCGTGCCGCAGGATATTCCGCTGGATATCGCATATGAGGACTCGGAGCTGCTCGTTGTGAACAAGCCGCGAGGCATGGTTGTGCATCCCGCACCCGGACATCCCGACGGCACGCTCGTAAATGCACTCATGTTCCATTGCGGCGACTCGCTGTCCGGAATCGGCGGCGAGAAGCGCCCGGGCATTGTGCACCGCATCGACAAGGACACATCGGGGCTGCTCATCGCCGCAAAAACCGACCGCGCACATCTTGCCTTGTCCGCGCAGCTTTCCGACCGCAGTCTTTCGCGCGTTTACGAGGCGATAGTGCGCGGTAATATGCGCGAGGACAGCGGCACCGTGAATGCGCCGATCGGCAGGCATCCGACCGACCGTAAAAAAATGGCGGTCACGGGCAGGGGCTCGCGCAGCGCCGTCACGCATTGGGAGGTCATTGCGCGCTACCGGGGGTACACGCACATACGGTGCCGGCTTGAGACCGGGCGCACGCACCAGATCCGCGTGCATATGGCGCACATCGGACACCCGCTGCTCGGCGATTTTACCTACGGCGCGCCCGCGCCCGATAAGGGGCTGACTGGTCAGTGCCTGCATGCGCGCGAGCTCAAGTTCGTGCATCCTTCCACCGGTGAGCACATGGTCATAGCCTCCGAGCTGCCGGAGTACTTCACCGCCGTCCTTGCCTCACTTCCTTTTTAGGTTTTTTTCAATGGCGTTTTTCCGCACCTGCCAATACATCTGTTGCGGCGTCCCGACCGGTGGGTACCGGCAAAACCGGTAAACTGCCGCGCTGAATCGGTGCGTCCGCAGTTTCCCTTCAGGGCTGAGGCTTCTCCGTGGCGCATAGCCGCAGCTACAGCGAGATTATCAAAACTCGCAGAGAAATATATATAAATATTTGTGCAAAATTTTCGAGAAAAGCCTTGACAGGACGCTGAAAGAATGCTATATTAGCACTCGTAGGGTTAGAGTGCCAGCAAATAAAGAGGTTGAGTGCTAAATGAGTATAAGCGAAAGAAAAAAGAAAATACTCGGCGCACTTGTCGAAGAATACATCAGGACGGCCGAACCGGTCGGCAGCAAGGTCATATCCGGCATTGCCGAGCTCGGGTGCAGTCCTGCGACGATACGCAACGAGCTTGCCGAGCTCACCGGCATGGGATATCTCGAACAGCCGCACACCTCGGCAGGGCGCGTGCCTACTCCGGCGGGCTACAGAATGTATGTAAACGAACTCATGCAGAAGCAAAAGCTTTCGCTCGAGGAGACCGAGGAGATAAACCGCCGTCTGAACGACAGGCTCAGTCAACTCGACGATCAGCTCCGCGATGTCGGAAAGCTTGCATCTCAGCTCACCGATTACCCCGCGCTTGCGCTCACGGCATATGCGCCGGCGACGATAAAGCGCTTTGACCTTATTTACATTGATGCAAACACCTTTATAATCGTTGTTATGCTCAGCAATAACGCGGTGAAGAACAAGCTCGTTCATCTGCCCGTATCGGTAGATCAGCAGATGATACAAAAGCTTGCGGCTTTGTTCAACGCAAACTTCACCGGAATTTCCGGAGACGGTGTAACACCGGTTATCATAAGCTCGACGGAGCGCGCGGCGGGCGATACGATGGGGCTGACGGCCGTTATCGCATCGTTTGTAATTGAAACGCTCGAAAACCAGCGCGGCATTGAGGCATTTATAACCGGCGAAAACAGGCTTCTGAGCCAGCCGGAGTTCAGAGATCCCGACAAGGCGCACAGGCTTATGAATTACCTCTCCGACGGCGGCCATGTGATAGCCGATGCCGACCGGGCTCTGTTTGACGCAGACTCCGAGGTTCGCGTGCTGATAGGACCCGAAAATGTCGCGGAGGAGCTCAAGGATTCAAGCGTTGTTATAGCAAGCTATGACATGGGCGATAATACAAAGGGACTCATAGGAGTTGTAGGACCCACGAGAATGGATTATTCTGCGGTAGCCGCAAAGCTCAGCTTTCTGGCTGCGGGTCTTTCAAGGCGTCTCGGCGGCGGTGAAGCTCCCCCGTCGGGTATGCACAATAAGCTGATAATAAAGGGAGATGACACAATAGATGAGCAGTAAGAAGGAAAAAGCCGAGCAGCAGGAAGAAATAAAGGCCGAGATTCAGGAGGAAGCTCCGGAGACTGCCGCCGAACAGCCCGAGCCCGAGCAGAAGGACGAGGCCAAAAAAGAAAAAAAGCAGAAAAAGGAGTCCAAAAGAGAAGCCGAGCTCAAGGAAACCGCCGAAAAGCTCATTCAGGCGGAAAAGGATAAATACCTGCGGCTATGCGCGGAGTACGATAACTTCCGCAAGCGCAGCCAGAAGGAACGCGACACGCTGTATGCCGACATAAAGGCGGACACGCTGCTGAAGTTCCTGCCGGTCTACGACAATCTGGAGCGTGCGCTTGCCACTCCCACCGAGGACGAGGCTTACCGCCGCGGCGTTGAAATGATAATGACTCAGTTCCGCACCACGATGGATAAGCTCGGCATAACCGAGATAGATGCGCTCGGGCAGAAGTTTGACCCGAATATGCATAACGCAGTCATGCACATCCAGGACGAAGCCTACGGCGAAAACGAAGTCGTCGAGGTATTTCAGAAGGGCTTCAAGCTCAATGACAAGGTGATCCGTTTTGCTATGGTAAAGGTAGCAAACTGATTATATATATTTCAGATTCAGTATATCATTGATTTTCAAATAGGAGGAACAGATCATGGGAAAGATTATAGGTATTGACCTCGGTACTACTAATAGCTGCGTTGCCGTTATGGAAGGCGGCGAGGCTGCCGTTATCGCAAACGCAGAGGGCGCCCGCACCACTCCGTCGGTGGTCGCATTTGCAAAGACCGGTGAGAGAATGGTCGGGCAGGTCGCAAAGCGTCAGGCTATCACCAACCCCGACCGCACCATCTCATCCATAAAGCGCGAGATGGGCACGGCTCACAGAGTTACCATTGACGATAAATCATACACTCCGCAGGAGATCTCCGCAATGATCCTTCAGAAGCTGAAGGCCGATGCGGAAAGCTACCTCGGTCAGACCGTTACGGAAGCGGTCATCACCGTTCCGGCATACTTCACCGACGCACAGCGTCAGGCGACCAAGGACGCCGGCCGTATCGCGGGTCTTGATGTAAAGCGTATTATCAACGAGCCTACCGCCGCTGCTCTGGCATACGGTCTGGATAAGGAAAGCGACCAGAAGATCATGGTCTACGACCTCGGCGGCGGCACCTTTGACGTCTCCGTTCTCGAGATCGGCGACGGCGTCATTGAGGTTCTCGCAACCGCCGGCAACAACCGTCTCGGCGGCGACGACTTTGATGCATGCATCACCAAGTACCTCGTTGAGGAGTTCAAGAAGGCTGAGGGCATCGACCTGTCCGGCGATAAGGTCGCAATGCAGCGTCTGCGCGAGGCTGCCGAGAAAGCCAAGATCGAGCTGTCCGGCGTAACCACCTCGAACATCAACCTGCCTTATATCACCGCCGATGCAGCGGGTCCGAAGCACCTCGATGTCACTCTCACCCGCGCAAAGTTCAATGAGCTGACTCATCACCTCGTTGAAAAGACCATGGGTCCCGTAAAGCAGGCGCTTTCCGACTCCGGTCTGTCCGCATCCGACATTTCCAAGGTCCTGATGGTCGGCGGCTCGAGCCGTATCCCCGCAGTTCAGGAGATGGTAAAGCAGCTCACCGGCAAGGAAGGCTTCAAGGGCATCAACCCCGATGAATGCGTTGCCATAGGCGCTGCAATCCAGGGCGGCGTTCTCGCAGGCGATGTAAAGGGCGTTCTGCTTCTTGATGTTGCTCCTCTGTCTCTGGGCATTGAGACCCTCGGCGGCGTATGCACCCGCCTTATCGAGCGCAACACCACCATACCGACCAAGAAGAGTCAGGTGTTCTCCACCGCTGCGGATAACCAGACCGCAGTTGAGATAAATGTCCTTCAGGGCGAGCGCGAGATGGCTCAGTACAACAAGAGCCTCGGCCGCTTCAGCCTCGACGGCATCGCGCCGGCACGCCGCGGCGTTCCTCAGATCGAGGTCACCTTCGACATCGACGCAAACGGCATCGTGAATGTATCCGCAAAGGATCTCGGCACCGGCAAGGAGCAGCACATCACCATCACCTCCTCGACCAACATGTCCAAGGAGGACATCGACAAGGCTGTCAAGGAGGCCGAGATGTTCGCAGCCGAGGATGCAAAGCGCAAGGAGGAGATCGACATCCGCAATCAGGGCGACCAGATCGTATACCAGACCGAGAAGACTCTCGAGGAGCTGGGCGATAAGGCTCCCGCAGAGGTAAAGAGCGAGATAGAGGCAAAGCTTCAGGCGCTCAAGACCGCTCTCACCGGCACCGACAGCGAGGCCATCAAGAATGCGACCAAGGAGCTGACCGATGTGTTCGGCAAGCTCTACGAGGCGGCTCAGGCGGCTCAGGGCGCACAGGGCTTTGACCCCAATCAGGCAGCCGGCGGCGCGGACAACGGCGGCCAGGATTTCTACGACGCCGACTACACCGTTGTCGATGACGACGACAAGAAGTAATTCAAAAGTGCTTATCTCACGGGCGCACTTAAGGTGCGCCCGTATTTGAGCGTATAAATGAGGTGGCTTTATGGCAGAAAAAAGAGATTATTACGAGGTGCTCGGCGTATCCAAGGACGCGACCGAGGATCAGCTTAAAAAAGCATACAGAAAGCTTGCCAAAGAAAATCACCCCGATCTTCACCCCGGCGATAAGGAATGTGAGACCCGCTTCAAGGAGATAAATGAGGCATACGAGGTCCTCTCCGATGCCGATAAGCGCGCAAAATATGACCGCTTCGGTCATGCCGCATTTGACCCCAGTCAGGGCTTCGGCGGCGGTCAGGGCTTCGGCGGCTTCGGCGATTTTAGCGGCTTCGGTGACTTCGGCGGCTTCGGCGACCTGTTCGGCGACCTGTTCGGCTTCGGCGGTGGCGGCGGCAAAAACCCCAACGCCGCGCGCAAGGGCGATAACCTGAGCGCGACCGTCAGCATCAAGTTTGAGGAGGCGGCGTTCGGCGCAAAAAAGGATGTTTTCGTTGCCCGCGTAGAGCAGTGCCCTGACTGCAAGGGCACGGGCTGCGCCGACGGTACGACCGCCGAGATCTGCCCCGACTGCAAGGGCACCGGTCAGGTGAAAACCACGCAGCGCACGCCGTTCGGCATGATGCAGCAGAATACCCGCTGCAATAAGTGCAAGGGCCGCGGCAAGATAATCCACACCCCCTGCGGCACCTGCCGGGGAGTCGGCAGCATCCGCCGCCAGCATAAGGTCAGCATCAGCATCCCCGCCGGCATAGACGACGGTCAGACCATATCCCTGCGCGGTCAGGGAAATGCAGGCATAAACGGCGGTCCCGCGGGCGATCTGCGGGTAACGGTGCTCGTACAGCCGCATGCGCGGTTCGAGCGCGACGGCGCGTCGGTGCTGCTGAATCAGGATATCTCGTTTGCGGCAGCGGCGCTGGGCTCCGAGATCGAGGTCCCCACGCTTGACGGCAAGGTAAAGCTCAACATACCCGAGGGCACTCAGACCGGTACGACCTTCCGCCTCAAGGGCAAGGGCATACCGTTCCTGCGCTCCGGCGGCAGAGGGGATCAGTTCGTCACCGTAAAGGTCGCGGTACCGAAGAACCTGAGCGCAGCTCAGAAGGAGGCTCTGCGCGCCTATGCGTCCAGTATGGGCGAGACGGCGGAGTCGAAAAACGGCATATTCGGCAAGCGCAAGAAATAAGTTCATTTTACGACCCGATGGGAAAAAGCCATCGGGTTTTTGTTTTGCACAACGAAAATTGACAAAGAGGGGAAAATATATTAAAATTAAACAAACCGGATGACGAAAGGGGAGGGCTTCATGCTTCAGGATAATTTCTTGGAAGTTTACGATAAGTTCAAGCTAGAGTTTTTCAGGAGAATATTTGAGCTCGTGCGTGAGCGCGAGGGCTCGTTGTCGGCTATGGAGGCGTTCTCGATAGAGATAATACATGCGCTGGGTGAGCCGACTATCGGGCGCTTTGCGGAGTTTCTCAACATTTCGCAGTCGAATGCAACATATAAGGTCAACAGTCTCATAAGGAAGGGCTATCTGAAAAAGCAGAATTCCGATACCGACCGCAGGGAGTACCACCTCGTTTTGTCGGAAAAGTATTATAACTACACCGATATAATGCGCAGCTATGTAAAAACCGTGCTCGGCAGGATGGAGGAAAGCTTTACCCCCGAGGAGATCGGTCTGTTTTCAGGCATGCTCAAGCGCATATCCGCCGAAATGATGCCCGAAGCCGAAAATTTTGAATAGAACCGTAAACCGGAGTCCTTTTGGACTCCGGTTGTGCATTTCGGCAAAATATCGGTCTATATCGGCCATCGCCGTTGTTGACAATATAATACACAGGGTATAAAATAAAACTGTTAATTCGATAACAAAACATCTTCGCCGGTCAAGGCAAAACTCAAAAAGGAAGTGATTTGCACATGAAGCTTACACCCGAACAGCAGGCAATGCTAAACGGTGAAAAGGGGGAGACCATGGCAAAGGTCGTCAAGACCCTTGTTATGTATGGCGACACATTCGGTGCGGAACGAATGGTGCCGATAAGCTCGAAATACGGTCACACCGTTATCAGCTTCGGACTGAAGGTAATGAAGCCCGTGTACGATCTGTATCAGGAGATCATCGACGCGGGGCTTGCCTCGGAGCAGAGGTTCACCGCCGACCCCAAGCCGCTGGATAAGCATGTCCCCAGCAGCCTAATTGAGGATCTTGTGTTCAAGAAATTCATGTACACCTATCAGGACAGCTATGAGCAGCAGCTGCGCGAGCTCGGCATCACGAGCGACGATGATTACACCTGTACCTGCTATCTCGATCAGGTCGGCAACAAGCCGAAAAAGGGCGAGGTGCTGTCATGGGCGGAGTCCTCGGCGGTCGTTTATGCAAACTCCGTGCTCGGGGCAAGATGCAACCGCAACTCCGGCATGATAGAGCTCATGGGTTCGATAGCCGGCTTTGTGCCCAAATTCGGGCTTCTGCTGGACGAAAACCGCAAGGCGACATGGATAGTAGAGGTCAGATGCAGCAAAAAGCCGGAGGCACAGCTTCTCGGCTCCGCCATCGGCATGAAGGTCATGGAGGAGGTCCCGTTCGTAAAGGGACTTGACAAGTGGATAGGAAGCGAGCTCGACGATGAGGCATGCGCATATCTCAAGGATTTCGGCGCCGCCACCGCGTCCAACGGCGCCGTGGGTCTGTACCACATCGAAAATCTCACGCCCGAAGCCGTCGAGCAGGGCGAGAGCCTTATTGCGGAGGGCGCTCAGGTCTATGTCGTTGACGATGCCGAGCTCGAGAGAGTCAAGGCAAGCTATCCGGTCATCTGGAAAAATCCCGATGCCGAGCCGCAGCTCTGCTTTGTCGGCTGCCCGCACATGACTCTGCGGCAGCTCATCGACTGGACGGAGTCGGTCGGCAGGGAGCTTAATAAAAACGGACTTAAAAAAGTCACCGTGCCCACAGTGTTCACGGCATCCACGCCCGTTATCAAGGAGTTTGAGAAAACGCCGTATTATAAGCAGCTCAAGCGTCAGGGCATCATACTCAGCTATATCTGCCCGCTGATGTACATGAATAATCCCCTGTGTAAGAAGAAGGCCGTCATCACCTCGTCGAACAAGCTGCGCACCTACACGAGCGCGCGCTATTACACCGAGGCGGAGATACTGCACACCATCACAACAAAGAGGGAGGGCAAAAAATGAAGACATTCAAAGGAAGAGTAGTCGTTCCCGGCACCTGCACCGCCGAGGCGCTCGTATCCCACGGCGGCTTCAACACGCTCGCCTCATACCAGATGGGGATGATGTTCGGAGATAAGCAGATGAAATGCGGCGATCAGAACAATGCCGACATTTATAAAAAGCCGATGATCGGCAAAGCGCTGTGCCTGCCCATGACAATCGGCTCGACCACCGGCGGTATGGTGCTGTTCACCGTCTGCGCGCTTGGCAAGCAGGCGGCCTGTATGCTTTTCTCAAAGCCCATTGACTCGCTGGCGGCATCGGGGGCCATCCTCGGAGATGTCTGGACGGATGCGAAAATGCCCGTTGTCGACTGCCTCGGCGATGAGTTCCTCGAATATGTAAAAACCGGCGCAAGGGTTACCGTCAAGGATGACGGTGTCGTTGAAGTCGGGTAAAGGACCGAAAACGAAAAAGCACATCGTCAGGATGTGCTTTTTTCTATAAGATTCATGAGCTCGCCCCAGAGCTCGACGATGCGGAACCGCAGCTCATAGCCGTCGGCTTCCGTTATGAGTGCACGGTTATCGCCGCTCATGGCGTCGAGCGCCCTGTCCTGCCCGGCCGCCGAAACACACAGCGGCGGGAACACTACGCACCACCAGTTATGCCCTCTGCCGTCTCCGAGTGTTATGCGCAGCGATTCATACCGTCCCGCGGGAAGCGAAAACGAGTCGTACTCGCGTGTGGGATAATACTCCTGACCGAGCGTTACCGTCACGGCGCGCCCCTCGGAGCTTTCCTGCGCCACGGTGCGGATGCTGCCGAGCTCACGGCGGATGATCTCCCGCGCTTCGGCTGAGCTCTGCGCATTTTCGAGTACGGGCGTGAGATATTCAAGCACACTGTCCCGAACGCGCAGCTTGAGTGCCTGCTCCTCCGGCTCGTCGGACACCGCAATGATGTGCAGCCGCACGAGCGACGAGCTTATGGCCTGCTGTCTCCCCTGCGCCCATGTACCGATGCACAGCGTTATCGCCAGCGCCGCAAGCAGCGACAGCTCCCAGATCTTAAGCTTATATTCCTTCATAAAAAACGACCGCCTTTACTATGTACCGTTGTACGGATAGTATTGGCGGCCGTTTTGATTTTTAAACATCGAGAGCGGGCATATTTCCGGCAACGCTCACGCAGCGGTAATCGCGCTGCAGCGCCTTTGCGGCGTCCTCGGCGGCGGCAGCATCGTCAAACAGGCCGAACACGGCGGAGCCGGTGCCGGTCATGATCGAGCCCAATGCGCCGCGGTCGAGCATGGTGCTTTTTATGAGCGAAATTTCCTGATGTCTCCGGTCGGGCACATCCTCAAACACATTGTACATCCGCCGCGCTATCTGGGGCAGCTCGCCGGTACCGAGCATCTCGATTATGCCCTGCGTGTCAGGATGGCAGCGCAGCTTTACGGAATCGAGCTTTTTGAAAAGCTCCGGAGTCGATACGGAAAAATCGGGCTTGCAGATAACTATTTTGCAGTCGGGAAGCGGAGGCAGAGCCGAGAGCACCTCGCCTCTGCCGGAGGCGAGCTGAGTTCCTCCGGCTATGCAGAACGCAACATCCGAGCCTATCTGCGCGCCGAGCGCTTCAAGCTCCGCACAGCCAAGCCGTGTGCCGCACAGCCTGTTTAGCGCGCGGAGCACCGCCGCGGCATCGCTTGAGCCTCCTGCCATGCCCGCACCGACCGGTATGCGCTTGTACATTGCTATATGCGCGCCCGAGCTTATTCCCGTGTGCGCAAAAAACGCGTTTGCCGCACGCACGGCGAGGTTTCGATCATCGCAGGGCACGAACCTCAGATTGCACTCGGCGCGGCTTGGCGTGTCCGGCGTGAGCGCTACGGTAAGCTCGTCGCACAGCGTTACCGTCTGCATGACCATGAGCATATCGTGATACCCGTCCGGACGCTTTGCCGTGACATCAAGGGATATATTTATCTTGGCGTAAGCCTTTTCGTCGGTGCTGCTCATTTTTCAAACAGCATTGACATGAGGGCGACGCCGGAGTTTACAAACGGTCCCTGTTCACCGCTTTTCTCCGTATACGGCAGACCCGCGTGGGAGTCCGTGCGGCTGTCATAGAGCATATACGGAACGGGATCGCCATCGTGCCCGCGGGTCGAGGTCAGGGTCTTGTGGTCGGATAAAAACAGCAGGCGGTAGTCCCAGCCGCGTGAGCGCATTGCGTCGTCAAGCGGATGTATCATGCGCGTATCGAGCCAGCCGATGGCCTCGAGCTTGCCCTCAAGATCACCGTTATGGGTGCATTCGTCGGGCGCCTCGACATGGATGGCGGCAAAGTCGTGCTCATTCAGAATGTCGAGCGCGGCGGCAAGCTTGTTTTCGTAATTGGTGTCCTTTTCGCCGGTTGCACCCTCGGGGCAGACAAAGCTCAGTCCGGTGAGGGCGGCTATGCCGTGGCACAGCGGAACGGCGGAGACCACAACGCCGTCATGTCCGGTCTCGTTTTTGAAATTCGGCAGCGCGACGGCCGTGCCCTCCGCCCAGAACCAAACGCCGTTTGCCGGCATTTTGCCCTCGGCGATGAGCCTTTCGTTGAGCGGGTGGTGCTCAAGAACGCGGTTTGCCGTTTCCATGAGCTCGAGCAGTACCTTAGCGTTGTCACAGCCGGTCGGGAGGATAGCTCCTATCTTCTCGCCGAGATGGTCGTGCGGCGGGGCAAGGCGAATGCCCTTGATATCCGCCTGCGACTGCACGGCTATATGCCTGAACGAATGCCCGAGATTCACCTTCATTCCCGCCTTCTCCGCAAGAGGTGCAAACTCGGGGTCATTGAAAAGCGCGGTTACTATCTCGTCGGACATTTCCCCGTCTATGGAGCCCGCCGAGTGCGAGAGAATGCGCTTTTCGGCAAACGGCATGCAGCCCTGCTCATAGGTGACCATATTACAGCGGTATGCCACATCGCCGGGGGCAAGCTTTATGCCGGTTGCGGCAGCCTCAAGAGGGGCTCTGCCCGTGTAGTAGAGGTTGGGGTCGCAGCCGAAAATGGACATTATCGCAGTGTCGCTGCCCGCAGGCAGACCGTGCGGTACATTCAGAACGCTGCCGACCTCGCCGCGTGCGGCGAGCTCGTCGATAAAGGGCTTTTCGGCGTATTCAAGCGGCGTGAGCCCGCCGAGTGACGGCACGGGATTGTCGGCCATGCCGTCGCCTATGACAAGAACATATTTCATGATATCAGATCCTTTGCTTTCGGAATATGAATCATTATAAAATATCATTGCCGATTTGAAAAGCATTATATTGCATTTTTCGGGCGATTGTGAGAAAATACCTCATGCTGCATCAAATTAACGGGAGAGAAAACATGAGCAGGAAGATGAGTAAGCGCGATGCCGACAAGCTCGCCAGGTTTGCAAAGAAATACCCGATCGCCGCACTGGTGATAGTAGTGATAATAGCCGCCGCGGTGCTCATATCACAGAAGACCGGCAGCACGGTCACGGTGCCCATGGACGGGCTTTATGTGCACTATATAGATGTCGGGCAGGGCGATTCGGAGCTTATATGCTGCGGCGGAGAGTATATGCTCATAGATGCCGGCGAGCCCTCCGCGTCGGATACGGTGGTCGAATACATAAAGGACCTCGGAATAAAAAAGCTCGACTATGTTGTGTGCACGCACGGTCATGCCGACCACTGCGGCGGACTTGATGCGGTAATCGAAGGCTTTGAGGTGGAAACGGTGTTCACCTCGCCGTACGCGGGCGACGCCGCGTCGTACGAGATATTCGTGCAGGCTGTCGACGATGCGGGACTCACGCTCGAGGTGCCCGAGCTGGGCGCGAAATACCGTCTGGGCGAGGCACAGTTTGAGTTTATCGGACCTCTTTCCGACCACAAAAATCTTAACGACGACAGTCTCGTAATGCGTCTTGAATACGGAGATACGAGCTTCCTGTTTACCGGCGACATGACGGCAGCGGCTGAAAGGGAGCTCATAGCCGACGGTGTGGATGTCAGGTGCGATGTTCTCAAGGTCGCCCATCACGGCTCGTCCGGCTCAAGCTGCTATCAGTTCCTGTATGAGGCTCAGCCGCAGATCGGCGTTATCTCCTGTGAAAAGGGCAACGAGTACGGTCATCCGCACGAGGAAACGCTCTCGCGCCTGAGCGATGCCGATGTTGCCGTTTACCGCACCGATACCGAAGGCAGCATAGTCATCTTCAGCGACGGTATGAAGGTTCAAAGGAGCGCCGCATGAGGGGCAAGAGCTATCCGAAGGCCATTGCCGCGGCGATAGCCACGCAGGTGTTCTGGGGTCTGAGCTTTCTCGCGTCGAGCATAGGGCAGGAAACGGCATCGCCGTTTGTCTTGATGAGCTATCGCTTTGACATAGCGATAATCGTGCTCACCGTTCCCGTGCTGCTGGGCAGAAAGAAGCTCAGTCTGCGCGGCAAGAATATAAAGCCGCTGCTGCTCCTCGGCTCGATGGAGCCATGCCTGTATTTTATCGGCGAGCAGTACGGACTCAAGTACTCAAGCTCCGCATTTTCCGGCATCATGATAGCGGTCATACCCATCGTCACGATAATCATGGCGGCGGCCTTCCTCGGAGAGCGGCCAAGCGGAAAGCAGTGGCTTTTCAGCGCGCTGTCGATCGGCGGAATAATTATCATAACCCTCGCCGAGAACAGCGGCGGCTCGATAACGCTCAGGGGCTTTGCGTTTTTGTGCCTCGCCGTCGTGACGGGCTCTGCCTACAGCGTAGTGTCCTGCGGCCTGTCGGGTAAATTCTCCGTTTTCGAGCGGACATATTTCATGCAGCTGATGGGCGCTGTGTTCTTCACGACTCTTGCGCTTATCGAATGCGGCGGCAGCGGTGCGGCTCTGCTGGCTCCGGCGGCTGATATGCGCTTTCTGCTTGCGGTGCTGTTTCTTGCGCTGGGCGCGTCGGTCGCGGGGTACTCGCTGTTTAACTACGCGGTGTCACACGCGCCGATGGCAAACGTTATCATTTTTCAGAATCTCACGACAGTCATATCCGTGGCGGCGGGCATATTCATCCTCGGCGAAGATCTGAGCACCGTGTCGCTTGCTGCGATGGTCATAGTCCTCATCGGCATATGGGGCGTTCAGAAATACCCGCCGAAGGACGAATAGAACGAACGGAATATGAAGAAATCCCGACCGGCGGTCGGGATTTCTTCATTATGACTTCCGATATTATCGCATGCCCTTTTCGTAGGGGATGCCCTCTGCCTTCGGAGCGCGCGAGCTCTTGGAGGTGAACGCGAGCACGAGCAGGGTTATGATATACGGCAGCATACGGTACAGGTGAGAGCTGATGCCGAGCTCGGCAAGAGCATATACGCCGTCGCCGTTTATATCAATGCTGGTGTACGCCGCGGCGATACACTTGAACAGACCGAACAGCAGCGATGCCATTGCGATGTTCAGCGGCTTCCAGTTACCGAAGATCATGACCGCCAGAGCGAGGAAGCCGAAGCCGGCTACATCGCCGTTGGACGAGCAGTTAGCCGTAGTCAGTGCGTACACAAAGCCGCCCATACCGGCAAGAGCACCGGAGATGGTCGTGCCGGCATAGCGCATATGGTATACATTTATGCCGAGCGAGTTTGCGGCCTGAGGATTTTCGCCGCACGAGCGCAGGCGCAGACCGAATTTGGTCTTATAAAGGATGATCGACAGTATAATAAACAGCAGTATGCATACATATGTCGCAAGATAAGCCTTGTTGAGCAGGATCTCCTTCAGGAAGCTCCACTCGACCTCCTTGTCGACGCCGAATGTCGACTTCTTGAGCATGAACCAGCTTCCGGCACCGCCGGTGGCCATCTGCAGGGTGTTTTGGTTTGCGATGATACGGATGAAGAACAGAACGAGCGCGGGAGCCAGAAGGTTCAGCGCCGTACCGCCGATGGTTTGGTCGGCCCGCAGATTTATCGAGGCAAAGCTGAGCAGCAGTGAAAACAGTGCGCCCATTATTGCCGCTACGAGCATTGCCAGAAGCTCAAGCCCCTGAAGCGTTACCCAATCACCGGCAGCCTTTGCCGCGGTGTAGACCTCGTTGCCCTGCATCTCGCGGACAAACAGGACACCGGCGAAGGCGCCGAATATCATGATACCTTCAAGTGCGAGGTTTATGATACCGCTTCGCTCCGAGAAGCAGCCCGCGAGCGCAACGATCATAAGCGGGACCGCATAAAGCAGGGTCTGCTGGATAAGAAATATCATGCCTGCTCGCCTCCTTCCTTGGCAGCATCAGGTTCCGTGACCGCTTCCTCCGACGGTGATGCGGGCTCCGCGGCGCCTCCGGCGGGCGTATCCGCTTTGCCGCCGTGATTTCTGTGCTTTTTCTTTCCGTCGAGCAGCATTCTTATAACCAGCGAGAATGCGCTCAGGTAAACGATGGCGGCGATGATAACATCGGTTATGTACTCGTTGTAGGCCGTTAGGTTTGTAAGCTGCAGACCCGCAATGTCAAGCATCGACATAAATATTGCCGTGAATATGACGGCGATGGGGTTGTTGGCGGCCAGCAGCGCGACCGCGATGCCGTTAAAGCCCTCGGCAGGGAGAGACTGATATGTCGACCAGTAAAACTCCGTGTTGCCCGACAGGTAATACAGCGAACCGCCGGCGGCGGCGAGCGCACCGGATATGGCCATGGAAAGCACGATATTGCGCTTGTCCTTTATGCCTGCATAGCGGGCACAGTGGCGATTCGAGCCGCAGGCCTTGAGCTGGTAGCCGAGAGTGGTCTTGTTCATTATGATAAAGACGATTATCGCAAGTATAATGGCAACTACTATGCCGCCGTTTACCTGCGAGCCGGGGAAAAGCTTATCCAGCCCCATCTTTGAGGTCGCAACGCCGTTGAAGGTCGTTTTATAGATCTCGCTGGCCTTGGTGTTCTCGGTGACATTCTTGAAGTTGCTGATATCGAACAGCCATGTTACGACATTTGCGGCTATCCAGTTGGTCATGATGCACGCCAGGACCTCGTTTATATTGAGGTACGCCTTCACGAGCCCCGGTATTGAGCCCCAGACCGCACCGGCGAGCATACCGCCTATGAATGCGATGAACCAGATGAGCACCGGATGCACGGCCTCGGAGGGTATGCCCAGTGCGAGCATAAGCGTTACCATGGTGCCCATGAGGTACTGACCGGGAGCGCCGATGTTGAACAGTCCGGTTTTGAACGCAACGGCAACGGACAGACCGGTCATTACCAGCGGAGTTGCTCTGAAGAGCATGTTGCCGAAGCTCGTCGGGTTAAAGCCCCATGTCAGGGCACCGCTCGCATCGCGTCCCGTGCTGAACAGACCGGCAAATATGAGCCGTATGCCGTCCCACACGCTTTTGCCGCCCATGTCCGCCTTGCTGAAGCCGACAATGGCAACGATGATGCTGCCGACGAACAGCCCGATGATTATCGAAAGCAGCGAGGCAAGAACCTTTTTCGTGTCTTCCTTTTCATAAAGGGTCTTCAGTCTGTTTTCCTTCATTACTGCTCACCCTCCCCGCTGTCTCTCTTGGCACCGGACATATAAAGTCCGAGCTCCTGAAGATCGGTTTTTTTCGGGTCAAGGTGACCGACTATCTCGCCCTCGTACATAACGAGGATGCGGTCGGACAGGCTCATGACCTCATCGAGCTCGAGCGATACGAGAAGCACCGCCTTGCCCGAGTCGCGCTGTGCGACTATCTGACTGTGGATATACTCGATGGCGCCGACATCCAGGCCTCGGGTCGGCTGTACCGCGATAAGGAGAGGCTTGTTGCGGTCGACCTCGCGCGCTATCATCGCCTTCTGCTGGTTTCCGCCGGACATGCTGCGGACCGTCGTGACCGCACCCTGACCGGAACGGACATCAAACTGCTCGATGAGCCCCTCGGCGTACTCGCGCACCGCCTCGCGCTTTATAAAGCCGTGATTCTGGAACCGCTTTTCCTTGAAGCGCTGGAGCACCATGTTCTGCTCAAGCGTGAAGTCGAGGATAAGACCGTGCTTGTGCCGGTCCTCGGGGATGTGGCTCATGCCGGCGGCGCTCTTGTTATGGATGCTCGATTTCGTTATATTCTTTCCGCACAGCGTTATGCTGCCGCCGGAGGTCTTCTCAAGACCGGTTATACCGTAGATCAGCTCGGTCTGACCGTTGCCGTCGATACCGGCGATGCATACGATCTCACCCGCGCGCACATCAAAGGAAACACCCTTAACGGCATCCCCCTTATGCAGCTTTGAGCGAACGGAGAGATCCCTGACGGAGAGTATTGCCTCGCCGGGCTTTGCGGGAGCTTTTGAGACCTCAAGCTGGACGGGTCTGCCGACCATCATTGTCGACAGATCCTGCTTGCTCGTGTCGGAGGTGTTGACCGTGCCGATGCACTTTCCCTTGCGCAGAACTGTGCAGCGGTCGGCAACGGCCATGATCTCGTTGAGCTTGTGGGAGATGAACAGGATGCTTTTGCCCTCCTTGGCGAACTCGCGCATCGTGTTCATGAGCTCGTCTATCTCCTGCGGGGTGAGGACTGCGGTGGGCTCGTCAAAAATAAGTATCTCGTTGTCGCGGTAGAGCATTTTAAGAATCTCTACGCGCTGCTGCATGCCGACGGATATGTCCTCTACCTTTGCGTCGAGATCGACCTTGAGCCCGTAGCGCTCGGAGAGCTCCTCAACCTTTTTCCGCGCTTCCTTGCGCCGGATAAAGCCGAGCCTTGTCGTTTCCGCGCCGAGGATTATGTTGTCGAGCACGGTGAAAACATCAACAAGCTTAAAATGCTGGTGTACCATGCCGATGCCCAGCGCCGTTGCATCGTTCGGGTCGTTTATTTTGACCGGTTTGCCGTTTTTGCGGATCTCTCCTTCTTCCGGCTGATACATTCCGAAGAGCACCGACATCAGCGTCGATTTGCCCGCGCCGTTTTCTCCGAGCAGTGCGTGTATCTCGCCCCTGCGAAGCTGCAGCGTGATATCGTCGTTAGCTCTGATGCCGGGGAACTCCTTGGTGATGTGAAGCATTTCGATCACATACTCAGGAGCATTCTCCATGCCGCCACCTACTTTCCTTTAAATTCTGCATAAAAAGTGTATAAAATATTATAACTGCAAATTCACCTTATTGCAAGAATTTTAGCTGTTTCGACAAAAAGGTTCTATAATAAATGCCGGGCAAAGTTCATCCCTTGAGGATGGCTGCCGCAGCATCTGTTACAGAACCCGAAAAAAGCCGTGCGCCCGTGCGGTACGGCATATGGACAGACCGGTTTTGAAATGCCTTATTACCTTTACTTTTTTTGCAGATCGAGCAGATTATATCGCTCGATGCCGGAGCGGG
Organism: Escherichia coli; assembly: GCA_963632825.1. GTDB lineage: Bacteria > Bacillota > Clostridia > Oscillospirales > Oscillospiraceae > F23-B02. Next base: position 20,903 of record CAVGWF010000014.1, read on the forward strand.
AGACTCCGAGGTGGCGGCGTATCGCGGCGGCCGCCATATCCCTGTCGCCGAACTTGAGAATGTCGCAGAGAAACACATGGTCGGTGTCGATGGTGTCGTAAAAGCCCTCCGGACGCGAGAACAGCAGGTAGCTGCGGCAGCGGAAAAGCCGGTACTTCATCTGATCGTAAATGTCGGTTATCAGACTGTTTCCGGATGCCTTTACAATGCTGAAATGGAATGCAATCTCCTGCTCAAGAAGCTTTTTAAACACGAAGTCCCTTCCCTTATGGAAGGCCTCGTCATAGGTGGCCTGAAGATTGTGCGCCATCGCATACAGCTCGTCGAGCTGCTCGGGGCTTATGTTCAGAGCGGCTTCACCCGCGGCATACGACTCTATCATCTGCGTAAAATCGCAGATCTCGTCGTATTCCTTTTTGTCGAACTCGGCCACATAATAGCGGCTGTTCTGTATTCTTATATAGTTGTTTGCCGCCAGCTTTTCGAGCGCCGCCTTGACCGGCGAACGGCTTATGCCGAGCTCCTGTGCGATGCTGCTTTCGCTGACACGGCTGCCGGGAAGCAGCGAGAAGCTGATTATTTCCTGTAATATGAGCTCATGCACCACATCGTTAAGCGGCATGAACGGATTTTCACTGCGAATCTTTTCAAACTGCCTGCAATCCATCATTTCAACTCCCTGTCATTTGTATATACTTAATTAATAAAAATGATAACATAAACCGTGCGCGGATGCAAACCAAAAAACGGCGAAACGGCAGGCAAAAGAAACCGTTATTTTTTTATCACTAAGGTCGTGCCGGGATAGTAATGGCTGAGTATCTCGCGGTAGGAGCTGCCCTGCTTTGCCATGGTATCGGCACCGTACTGGCTCATGCCGACGCCGTGACCGTAGCCGCGGACGGTGAACACGAATTTGCCGCCGGTGTGGGAGATGTCAAAGTCGGTCGAGCGCAGCTTAAAGAGGCTGCGCAGCTCACCGCCGGTGAATTCAACGCCGCCGACCGTCACCGCCGCGACGCGGCCGGAAGCGCTGCGCTTGACCTCACCGATCCAGTTTTCCGCATCGCCGGTCATGTCCGCCTCGGGCTTGAGGTACAATATCGTGTCGCGGAAATCAATGTCCGCGCTTTCAACGCTGCTCACGAAATTCGGCACCGTTTCGGCGGTCTCGGGTGATGAAACGCTCACAAGGTACGGAACCTCCGACCAGATTGCCGAGCTGTCCTCGGTCTCGCCGTCGGAGGAGGAATGGAACGCCGCCATCGCGGGTTGACCGTCATAGCTGAGATATTCGCCGTCGGTTGCGGTCACGGCACCGCGTATCTTCTCCATATATGTTCCGTAGCTTTCGCCCCAGCCTGCGCGAAGCTCGTCCTCGGACAGGTACGCCTGACAGCAGTCCGCATCGGCGCAGATATCGGCTCCGTCGTGCTTCGGAGATACGATGGCGCGCTGAAGATAGCTGCGTGCGGCTACCGACTGTGCCTTTAGCGCCTCCGGCTCGAACGATACCGGCATCTCTGCTGCGACAACGCCCAAAAGATAGTCATAAACGCTTATCTCATGTACCTCACCGCCGGAAAGCAGCCTTATCCTGCGCTCGGAATCGGCCTGCAGCGGCGCGGCGGTCTTGTCCGGTGCGGCAGTCACCGCATCGGACGCTGCGGGTGCCGGAAGTGCGGCGGTGTCCGACAAACGCGGCAGGAGCAGCACCATTACCGTCATCAAAACCGCCGCGGCAAATATTCTTTTCATCAAGGCATCACCCTTCCATCTTGACTGCCAGCCCAAATAAGTATAAAATCAATAGGCAGGTCAAGTATGCTTGACCTAAGGTAATTCTATTTTTTTGGGACAGGTGCTATGCTTAAAAATAATAAAAACGCCAGTGACTCGCTGGTCGCCTCGTGCTATGTGTGTGCCCTCGGCGCATTCGGCGCGTTTTTCCGCTGGCTGCAAATGCAGGTGGCGCGCGATTCCGAGACCGGTCTTATAAACCCAAGCGCGCTAAATATAATTCTGCCGCTCATCATTGCCGCCGCCGTTATCGTGTTCTGGCTGCGCACAAAGGCGATGGACAAGGACGGCAAGGTCTATCCCACCGGCATGAGTGAGGCTCTGCGCGGCATTTCGATAGTGTATATCATCGCGGCATATATCATTGCGGCAGTTACCGTTATCGGCGGCATCATGACGATCGTGAACTCATCGCTGGATGCTCAGCGCGGTTTTTATGCGCTGCTGGCAGCACTTGCGATACTCAGCGGGCTGAGCTTTCCGCTCATCTGCAACGCCTCGCGCAAGCACTATTCGCCGGGACTCGTCAGCATTTTCATGGTGATACCCGTCATAATGTACTGCATATGGCTCATCGTGTGCTACCGTGCGAACGCAAATAACCCCAACCTCTGGAGCTACGCGATAGAGATCCTCGCCGTATGCAGCATTATCCTCGCGTTCATGCGCACCGCCGGATACGCGTTCGGCAGAAGCGCACCGCGTAAGGCGTGCTATATGTGCCAGCTTGCAGCGTTCATGTGCATAACCACACTTGCCGACAGCCGGTATATGGGACTTGAGCTTATCCTCGTGGGTACGGCGGGAATGCTGCTGATCGAGGGCTGGCTCATTATCAAAAATCGCTGTCTGCCCGAGGAGCTGCCTAAGCCAAAGCCGGTAAAAAAGCCAGTGCCGGAGGCAGAACCGGAGACGGATGTCGTCATTGAAGCCGGCAATACCGAGGATAGCCCCGAGCCGACGCTGCAGGCTCCGACCCGCCGCCCGAAGGACGGTGCAAGGTCTGCGGATGCCGTTGACGAGATAATAAACGAATATAGGGAATGACGAAAACCGAGTCCGTATCCAGACTCGGCAGTATGTCGGAAAGCTCCCGTTTTCGCAAGCCGAAAACGGGAGCTTTCTGTCTATTTATAATATGCCAATGTGCTGTGCGCCTTTTTCGGCATGATTTCATTTCATCTCATCAGTCAGGCGCACCGACGGGACGCGGGAGCACTCCGGCCTTGCCCGCACCTGCCGGCCGGGACACCGCAATGCCCGTATCCGACGGTGCAGACAAACGCATTTAAAAAGCGTCGCAGTCGTCGAAATCCACGAGGGTGGGGTCGATCGGCTCCTCGCGCAGAACGCTCGTCATGTACTGGTTTACCTGATTGCGCATATCGCGGCGGGAGATGGTGCGCGGATCCATGAGATCCTGCTGCACCCAGATGAAGTTGATGCTGCGTTCGCGCGCCTGCTCGTCGAAGATGCCCTGAAGCCCGTCCATGCCCTTGCAGGAGATCTGGTCATACATGATGATGGTGTCGACGCCATACTCCTCGGCAACGCGCCACATCTCGTCGACCGCGTTGCGGAAGCCGCCCTTGGTGTGCTTGCGCATGGTCGCACGCTGGTATGTCAGTGCAACGCCGCGGAGCATCGACTCTGGCGTGGAGGTGTCGATTATGACCTGCGAGATGTGGGTTTCCATATCCATTACGGACACTATTCCCCAGCACTGCTCGAGCCAGTTTGCAAAGTTCGTGTAGTAGTTTGCCGGACATGACCACACGAGCGCCTTGTGACGCATTTCAAGCGAGCACGGCAGGCGCTTTTCGTAGGCTGCGGTCATGAGCCTGTGAACCTTTTTGTCGGTTTTGTTGAAGCGCTCATCCATGCCGCCGTGCAGGTGATAGCTGTACATGCGGTACAGCCAAGGCGTAGCACCGGTCACCTGCGGATAGTCGGTGCGGTTTATCTCCCAGAGATCGAGGTGGAAGCGCGTAACCTCGTTATAGCTTTCGAGCGCCTTTGCAAACGCGTCCCAGTCAAACCTCTCGCCCGTGTGCTCCTCAATGAACGCTATGCAGCCGCGCAGCTCCTCAACGGCGTATTCCTGCGCGTCGACATCGTCATTATACCGCAGAGGAACGCCGAGGCAGTAGGTCGGGAGCTTGAAATAGCGGTCCTGGAACGAGGTCGTCATTATCGAGCCGTCGCACGGCATGTTGCAGGCGATGAAGCACTTGCCGAATATGGGGAAATCACCCTCGGCGGCAACGCCGGCCTCGGCTGATGGCAGGGGACACACATCGGCAGGCACGCCGAAGTTCTCGATGGCGTCGAGATATACCGGCGGAAGCTGCTGATTTATCATGGAGGACAGGAAAATAGGTATGGTCTGCACCGGAATGCCGATGAGGTTCGGGAAGCCTGCCATGAGCTCTGTCGGAACGAGCTCGTCAAAGCATACGATGCGGTCGGCAAGCGACTTCTTGCCGCCGATGTTCTGGTCGGCGTCGAAGGTTTCGGCTATGATGTCGATGGTGTGCTTTATGATTATGTCATACAGAAGATGTCCGGCTCTGAGCTGCACGCCGCGCATACCCTCGAGCTGACGGTCGATAAACTGCGGCAGCGTGAGATAGGTCAGCATCCAGCGGTAGCGCCAAATGCCCTTGACTACCTGAAGCGGGGAGCGGAGGACAAATCTTATCATGTCCTTCCACATGACGCACCACCAGCCGTAGTCAATGAGCGTATCCTTTATCCCGCGCCATTCGCGCCAGCGGCGAACGCCGGTCTTGTCGATGTATGTAAGTCCAAGGTTTCTCGGTTTAACTGCCATATCAGCGCCCTCCCTTGTTTATCTGCTTTATCTCCAGACTCTCCACAAACGCCTGAACGCGCGTGCGGAGCTGACCGGAGGCGTTGCCGGTGTACTCTCTGTCAACGCACACCGTGGGGTAATCGTAGAGCTCGGTCATAACATGAGACGCAAGCGCTCTCTCATAGCCCCAGAACTCGCAGAACTTCATCTGCTCGTAAATAATGCCCTGAGCGTTATACTCCCTGGCAAGCTTATCGACAAATTCATAGCGGTCATGCACCTTGTCCTGCGACATGTAGCGCGGGCACTGGCTCGTTTCCTGATAAATGCGGCAGACCTGATCGAGCGCGGGCTCGGAGTCGTTCAGGATGATCTCCTGCCTGCCGGGGAACGCGCCGAAGCAGAAGCGGTCGGCGACTATGAGCGCGCCGGACTGCTCGACGGTGCGCGTGAAGTCAAGATCGTCGATCTCGCTGCCGACAACGACCACGCGGGCGCGGTGAGCGGGCTTTTCGTCGCTCCTGCGCTTTTTTACCTCCTCGAGCGTCTCGCGCAGCTTGCCGATTATGAGATTTTTCGGGCAGCAGTACGACACGAGGCACAGCACATGGTACTCATAGCCGGTTATCGGCGGATTCGGGAGCTTGCGGAAGTCGCCAATCTCGGTGAGAATACGGCAGACCTCATTGTGCTCCGCAACCGCTCTGCGTATCGCTCCGTCGGAAATGTCGGTGCCATAGCGCTCGTGCAGAGGCTCAAGCACCTTCTTCCGGAGCTGATTTTTGTAGTGCTTTATGCCGTGAGGAGTGACCTTGAACGGCACATCAATAAACGACACGAAGAACTTGTCGTTTTTGACGAGCTGCAGGAGCTCGAAATGCTCAAGAGTGCGGTTCATCTCCGTGCAGGTCTCACCGCCCGCAAGCGCCGACAGAAAGTTATACCCGCCCTCGATGCCGCGCTCCACCAGCGCCTTGGAATAGCCGCAGAGGTAGTTGGTCATGTAGTAGGTCGAGATCTCCAGTGAGCCGGTGCGCGGTGCGCGCATACGCACGGAGAAGCAGTTGTCAAGGTTCAGCAGCACCTCAGGCATGTGATAGCAGGTGTAGCCCACCGCATGCCTGCCCTCGGACACCGCCTGCATGACGAGCTCGTTTGCCGCCTCGTCGAGCAGATGCTCAAAGTAGATCAGATGCTTCAGGTCTTTCATTTTTCCCTCCCATTTTTGTTAGAAATATATTAGTTCGTTTATCTTTTATCATTATATCCAGTATATTATGCCGAAGGCAATGTGTCAAGACGAACCGCGCCGCAATGCAAATTCTTTGACAGCATCAGGCGCATGATGTAAAATGAAACGGGCGGAAAGCCTGCGCCCTCAGACCGGCGAGGCGGAAACAAATCGCGGCGTAAGCCGCATAATAAGGAGATAAAATTATGAGCAGAAAAGAACTTGCCGCGCAGTATCACGGCGCGGGCTGCAACTGCGCACAGGCGGTAGGCTGCGCGTTCTGCGATAAAGCGGGAACGGACGAGCAGACCATGAAGGCGCTCACGCGGCGTTACGGCGGCGGCGCTTACAAATACTGCGGCGCGCTCATGGGCGCCGTTGCGGCAATGAACATGCAGCTGGGCGATATGTGCGAGGATGATCCCGCGGCGCTCGACGGCGCGGCTTCGGACAAGGCCGCGGAGCTGCTGCGCAGGTTTGAGGCAAAAAACGGCTCCGTGTTCTGCCGCGAGCTCAAGGGCAGAGACACCGGCGTCGTGCTGCGCCAATGCAGGGGCTGCGTCGAGGATGCCGCCGAGATCACGGCAGGGCTTTTGGACTGCACGGAGGAATGATATATGTACCGCATATTCATCGTCGAGGACGACTCCGGCATAGCCGAGGGAATAAAGCGGCAGGCGGAATCGTGGGGGCTTGAGGCGCGCATCGCCTCGGATGCACGCGATGTTATGAGCGAGCTTGTGCAGTACCGGCCGCACCTTGTGCTGCTGGATATAACGCTGCCTTTTTATAACGGCTATCACTGGTGCGGTGAGATACGCAGGGTGAGCAAGGTGCCGATAATTTTCATATCCTCGGCGGCGGATAATATGAACATCATTATGGCGATGAGCATGGGAGCCGACGACTTTATTGCAAAGCCGTTTGACGGCGGCGTGCTGATGGCAAAGATACAGGCGATACTGCGCCGCAGCTATGATTTTGCAGCCGGTGCGCCCATAATAGAGCACCGCGGCGCCATGCTCGACACGGGCAGCGGCACGCTGACCTATAACGGCGAGCATATACCGCTGACCAAAAACGAGTACCGTATTCTGCTGTGCCTTATGCGCGAGCGCGGCAAGGTAGTCTCCCGCGAAAAGCTCATGGAGAAGCTCTGGGAGACAGACAGCTTTGTCGATGAAAACACACTGACGGTCAATGTCGGCAGACTGCGCAAAAAGCTTGCAGCGGCGCAGCTTGAGGATTTTATCACGACGAAATTCGGTGTGGGCTATATTGTGGAGTGAAAAATGAAGCTGTTTTTTTCGTACCTGGGCGAGCATATCCGGGCAATTGCGCTGTTCGCGCTGCTTTCGGTTCTGCTGACCGTAAGCTTTGCGCTGTATAAGCTGCCGGTGCAGGCAGTCCTGTACCCGGCAGGGCTGTGTGCCGTGCTCGGGGCGGCGTTCGTCGCCGCGGGCTATATCCGCGCGGCAAGACGCCATGCGGAATTTTCGGCGCTCGACGAGCTCACCGCCGCCGAGGAGGGGCTCCTGCCGCCGGTACGGAGCATCGACGATGCCGATTACCGCCGCATAATTGCCCTGCTCGCCGAGAGCCGCGCAAGGATACAAGACGATGCGCAGCGCACCATGGGCGAGGCGATGGACTATTACACCGTATGGGTTCACCAGATAAAAACGCCCATCGCATCCATGCGCCTTACGCTTCAGAGCGAGGATTCGCCGCAGTCGCGCAGACTCAGCTCGGATCTTGTGCGCATAGAGCAGTATGTCGACATGGTCATGGCATATCTGCGCTTGGGTTCGGAGAGCACCGACTATGTCATACACGAGCTGGAGCTTGATCCGCTCATCCGGCAGTCGGTGAGGAAATTCGCCGGAGATTTCATCGGCAGGCACATAAGTCTTGAGCTTGTGCCGACGGATGCGCGCGTTATAAGCGATGAGAAGTGGCTCGCGTTCGTTATCGAGCAGGTGCTGTCAAATGCGCTGAAGTACACGAAAGCCGGCAGCATCAGGATATACATGGCGCAGCCGAAAACGCTGTGCATCCGTGACACCGGAATCGGTATAGCGCCCGAGGATCTGCCGCGGATATTCGAAAAGGGTTACACCGGCTATAACGGCAGGATCGACAAGCACGCGAGCGGTCTGGGGCTGTACCTGTGCCGCAGCATCTGCCGTAGGCTCGGTCACGGCATAAGCGCGGTGTCCGCACCCGGCAGCGGCACCGAGCTTCGCATAGATCTGAACACCTACGCACTGTCGCCGGAATAGGACCTCCGCCTGCGAGCGAGCCGCTCAGCGCGGCGGGCAATGCTCTTCGAACAGCAGCAGCTATCTGACTGCGCCGTCACGGCAACGCACAGCGTAAAGCCGCCTCTAAAAAAGCCTATTTGGAGCCTTGTCCGTTTCATTTGGAGCGGATAAGGCTCCGTTTTTGCCGCATAATAAGGATGATGCGGCAACGCAGGAAGGCTTGGGACGAAAAAGAGCGCATAGCCGCGGCGACGGAATGCCGCTGGGAAAAATGAGTGATGAAATTGTTGTCTCGCAGTGCGCGCCGACGCTTGCGGGTCTGAAAACGGCAAATATGTTCTCGGCGGAATACGAGAGCCGCGAGGAGGTCACGGCGTGGCTGCGTTCTCTCAACGCGATGCTGGTGCCGCGCGGTCTGAGGATAGTGCCCATGCGGTATATGCACAGCCGCGTGCTGCTGTACCTCTACCGGCCGGAAAGTCTGCGCCGCGATCTTGAAAACAGTGCCGCGCAGGACATCCTTCGCGAGTGCGGCTACTCATGCCTTCGTGCGGAGAGCTGTCTGAGCTGCCTGATAACAAGACTGCGCCAGAACGCGGATTTTCCGCATGAGGTCGGACTGTTCCTCGGCTATCCGCCCGAGGATGTGCGCGGCTTCATCGAAAACCGCGCAGCCGGCTGTAAGCTTATCGGCTGTTGGAAGGTCTATGGCGATGTTGACGCGGCGAGAAAAACATTTGCAAGCTTCGAGCGCTGCACCCGGGCGTACAGGGGCAAAGCGCTTGATCAGATATTACACTGAAAGGAAGATCTCAAAATGAAAAAAGCAGTAGTATATTGGAGCGGCACAGGCAACACCGAGGCAATGGCAAAGGCGGTTGCCGAGGGAGCAGGCGCGGAGCTTATCCGGGCATCCGACTTCGGTGCCGGTAAGGCGGCGGAGTATGACTCCATAGCGTTCGGCTGTCCCGCAATGGGTGCGGAGGCTCTTGAGGAGAGTGAATTTGAGCCCATGTTCGAGAGCGTAAAGGGGGCGCTTGCCGGTAAGAAGGCAGCACTGTTCGGCTCCTACGGCTGGGGCGACGGCGACTGGATGCAGCTCTGGGAGGACGATTGCCGCGCAGCCGGTATAAACCTTGTTCATGACAGCGTGATCTGTCAGGGCGAGCCCGACGGTCAGACGCTTGCAAAATGCAGGGCTCTCGGTGCGGCGCTTTAAATCGGCGCATCAGTGTGAGTAATGAATAATGGATAAGATGAAAGCCGGAACGGGATCCCGTTCCGGCTTTTGACAGTCTCGGATCTATTTTATCTGAACGAAAAATCCCTCGCTCAAAATATTGATTTTGAGGATGGGGAATAATATAATGGGTGCACTAATCAATAAGGAGATGCACGATGGGCAAACTGAAATTCCTGCTTGCGCGCATAGTCGGGCTGAACTGGCACCAGATGTTCCAAAAAATCGGCGAGGTGCACGAAAAGTCCGGAAAGAGCAAGCTTTTTATATTTTTTGACATGGTATGGTGCGGACTGCGGTATCAGGCGGGGTACATGGACTACTGGCTGTTTGAGATGTACGATCTCAACGCCGCCCAGCGTAAGACGATACTGACGCGCGGCATGAACAACAGCTTTATCAAAAAGTATAACGACCCGGCATATATGCCCGAGATAGAGAACAAGCTCAAATTTGCGAAAAACTTCTCGGCGTTTCTGCACCGCGACTGGCTGGATTTCGACACCGCCTCCGATGACGAGATAGCGGAGTTCACCGAAAAGCATCCCGTTTTCATGGCAAAGCCGGTGGACGGTCAGTGCGGCAAGGGTATTGAGAAGATCGACATTCGTGAGCTCGATCAGCCGCTGCGTGAGCATCTTCGCGGCGCAGGTCACATCATACTTGAGGAGTGCGTCGTGCAGCACCGCGACCTTATGGCGCTGCATCCGTGCTCTGTCAACACCTGCCGCGTGATAACCTTCACGCACGGCGGCAGAACAAAGGTGGTCGCGGCGTATCTCCGCATCGGCAACGGCAGGTATGTCGATAACTTCAATAACGGCGGCATGGTCGTGCCCATTGAGGAGGACCGCGGCGAAATAATCTACCCGGCGCTTGACAAATCGGGCAGGCTGTACGATGTGCATCCGCTCACCGGCACGGCGATAAAGGGCTTCAGAATCCCGCTGTGGGACGAGGTCACGGCACTTTGTGAGCAGGCCGGCCAGGTTGTGCCGCAGGTCGGCATAGTCGGCTGGGATGTGTGCGTGACGGATAACGGACCGCTGCTTATAGAGGGCAACGACTACCCCGGTCACGACATATATCAGCTTCCGCCTCACCGCACGAACGGCATCGGCGTGCTGCCGAAATTCCAAAAGGCGATGCAGGACACCTGATTTTTCCGGAGACGCAATGACCGCATCCGCAGGTGCGGAAAAACGACATTGAAAAAACCTCCTCTGCAGAGGAGGTTTTTCGTGCTCTCAGGCACATTTCTGCGCCATGTCGAGCATATTCTGAATGCTGATGCCGTAACCTGAGGTCGGATCGTTTACAAACACATGGGTGACGGCTCCGACGAGCCTGCCGTTCTGGATAATGGGACTGCCGGACATGCCCTGCACTATGCCGCCGGTCATTTCGAGCAGCTCGGGGTCCGTGACCGTCAGCATGACCGTCGTGTACCCGGAATTGGAGTACACCTTTTTTATTTCTATGCCGTACTCGTGCACCTCGCTGCCGGAGAGCGTGCACAGTATCGTCGCCTCGCCGACGGCAATATCGCCGGTCTCGACGGTCTGACCGTCAAAGCCTGCGGTGCCGAAGATCCCGCAGCCGCAGTTTATGCGTATATCGCCGAGAAATTTCGTGCAGTCGGTGCTGCCGTCAAGCTGTCCCGGAGCTCCTGCCTGTCCGGGCACGATGCCTACTATCTGCGCATCGTAAACTCCGCCGTCGCCCAGCGGCAGAGTCTGGCCGGTGCCGTCGTCGCTGATGCCGTGACCGAGCGCGCCGTAAACTCCGGTCGCCGGATCATAAAATGTCAGTGTTCCGACGCCGCTCACGCCGTCGCGCAGCCACAGACCGAGCCTCCATACACCCGACGCATCCTGCGCGGGCGTTATGGCAAGCTGCTTGGTCTTACCCTCCCGCTCGACGGTAACGGTCGTCCTGCTGCCGTCAAGCCCGTTCAGAGCCGCCTTGAAATCGTCGGCGGTGCTTATTTTCGCAGCGCCGAGCATGGTTATGACATCGCCGGGCTTCAGCCCCGCCTTTTCCGCCGGAGAGCATTTGCCCGAAGTCGTTTCTACCTCGGATATGCCGGCTATCATCACTCCGTCGGTAGTCATTCTTATGCCCAGCGCTCTGCCGCCGGGAACGAGCGGCTGTGCAAGTGCCGCCGCGCCGAGCGCAAAGCACAGCATAACGGCGAACAGTGCTCCCGCAATTTTTTTGATCGCCATATCTCACCTCCTCACATAAAGTATGCGGTACACTGCGTAAAATATATAAGCCTAATTTTTGCTCAATTACCTTGTGCCGTGTTTTCGGCAAAAACGCGTACAGGTAAAATTTTTTGTTGTGAGGAGGTCATTATATGAGAATACTAAAGCTCGGCTCGGAGGGACCGTCGGTACAGCTTTTACAGCTTGCGCTCGGACGCGCGGGCACGGCGGTCCTCGAGCTCGACGGAATTTTCGGCGTGAAAACGCGCGACGCGGTCATGCACTTCCAAGCCGATAACGGTCTCAGCGCCGACGGAATAGTCGGTCAGCAGACCACCCGTGCGCTCATGCCGTACTACACGGGCTTCGCCGTCCACCGCGTCCGTCGCGGAGACACGCTTTTTTCGATCGCACAAATGCACAATGCAGAGCTCTCCGCAATACTGACGACAAATCCGGGCATAAGCGCCGAAAACCTGCAGATCGGCAGCAGCGTTACCGTGCCGCTCCCGTTTGATATTGTGCCCACAAGCATCGCATTTACTTCGGCTCTCGTTTCCTACTGCGTCCGCGGCATCGCCGCGCGCTATCCGAGCGTCAAAAGCGGGCGCATCGGCAGCTCGGTCATGGGCTCGCCGCTGTGGTTTCTCGCAATAGGCAGCGGCTCGGACCGCGTTTTTTATAATGCGGGCTACCACGCCAACGAGTGGATAACAACGCCGGTGCTGCTGCGGTTTTTCGAGCTTCTCGCGCGTGCCGACGCGCAGAACGGCAGCATTTTCGGGTACAGCGCGCAGGAGCTGCTCAGGTCCGCCGCGGTGTACATAGCTCCATGCGTAAATCCCGACGGCGTTGACCTCGTAACAGGAGAGCTGAGCTCCGGAGAATATTATCAGAGGGCCGCTGATATCGCGCGCGATTACCCCGCGATACCGTTTCCGTCCGGCTGGAAGGCCAACATACGCGGGACGGATCTGAATCTGCAATACCCCGCGGGCTGGGAGCAGGCGCGTGAGAACAAATTCGCTCAGGGCTTCGTCAGCCCCGCTCCCGCCGACTATGTGGGCTCCGCTCCGCTCAGCGCACCCGAGAGCCGCGCCATGTATGATTTCACGCTCTCCCTCTCGCCGCGGCTCATCCTCGCATATCACACGCAGGGCAGGGTCATATACTGGCGCTATCTTGACTATGAGCCGGACGGCTCACGCGGGATAGCCGATACCTTTGCGGCCGTTTCCGGCTATGCCGTTGAGGACACTCCATACGCCTCGGGCTTTGCCGGCTACAAGGACTGGTTCATTCAGAGCTTTAACCGCCCCGGCTACACCGTTGAGGCGGGGCTCGGTCAAAATCCGCTGCCGGTAAGCCAGTTTAACGAGATCTTTTCCGACAATCTCGGCATACTCACGCTTGCGCCGCTGCTCATTTAGAAATGTAAACATTCCTTGAAATTGCTTGCCTCGGGCGCGCCGGTGGTCTATAATTGTCGATTGTGACTACAGACCACCGGGAGGGAAGAATGAAAAAACGCATTTTAAGTATGGTTCTGGTGCTTGCACTGGTGCTGACGATGCTGCCGGCAATGGCGATAAGCGCGCTGGCGGAGACGATAAACGACGGCAATGTTTTTGTAAAGCAGAGCGAGAGCGGCAAGTGCACGCTCGCATCCACGGTCATGATGCTGCGCCGCCGCGCGATAGTCGACGGCAATACCGAGTGGGATACGATAACCGAGACCACGCTCAGCAGCGACGCATGGCTGAGCGGCACCGGTCTGCGCAACAATTTCTCCCATATGGGCATGACCGTACTCGGCACGAAGGATTTTGTGAGCGGCTCCGACAAAAAGAGCTCGCTTATAGCGCTGCTGGATAAGCACCCCGAGGGCTTTGTCATATACGACACCGGCATACCCCACGCCGTGCTGCTGACCGATTATGACTCCTCGACCGACACCTTCTACTGCGCCGACCCCGCCAACGGCACCGCGAGCGGCAGGATAAAGCTCTCCCAGAGCTGGAACGCACAGAAGCGCGGCGGCACGCAGGACAGTGTAATAAGCAATATAAGCAAGATATGGTACATAACCAACAAGGAGGGCGGCGGTCCGGGACTTATCACCGTAACGCTCGACCCCAACGGCGGCTCATGCAGTCAGGCCACCGCTTATGTGACTGCCGACGGCGCCGTTAACGGTCTGCCCACGCCCACGCGTGAGGGCTTCCGTTTCCTCGGCTGGTTCACCGCTCCCGTAGGCGGCAGAAACATCAATGACGGCGAGATAATCCACGAGGACATCACTCTGTATGCCCAGTGGAAGGACATGACCGTCCGCGGTACCTGCGGCACCGGTCTGAGCTGGAGCCTTAACCTTGATATAGGAACGCTGAAGATAAGCGGAACCGGCGAAATGACAGGCTACACCTCCGCCAAGGATCTCGGCGCACCGTGGAGCGAATATGCCGGCTGCATCACCAAGGTGCAGGTAGGCTCCGGCGTTAAGAGCATAGGCGACTATGCGTTTGCAAACCTTACGAGGCTCACTGCCGTCGAGCTCAGCGGCGAGGGCATCAAAAAGCTCGGCGACGGCGCCTTCTACGGCTGTACGAGCCTGAGCGATATAAGCGGGCTCAGCGGCATAAAGGTCATCGGCACCGAGTGCTTCAAGGGCTGCACGGCTCTTAAGAGCATTTCCGTTCCCACGAGCTGCACGAGCATCGGCAGATCCGCCTTTGCGCAGTCGGGTCTGACCTCGATACTGCTGCCGACGAGCGTCACCACGCTCGGCGAGGGCGCATTTTCCGGCTGCACGGCACTGACGCTTGCACAGCTTCCGTCAACCATTGCAAGGATAAGCAGCGACAGCTTCAGAAACTGCACCGCGCTCACCGCCGTCATTATCGGCGACGAGGAAAACACCGTTTACACCTCCGGCGGCTCGGCCGTTGAGACAAATGCCTTTTCCGGCTGCACGGCGCTGCATGAGGTCAGCATATACAACCGTTTTGACAGCCTGACAGTTGCGTTCAACGCCTTTTCCGGCTGCACGGCACTCCAATCCATATCGTTCGACTGCCGCAGTCTATCGCTTGAGGACAATGCACTGCCCGATGGCGCAAAGCCCTATTATGTCCGCGTTAACGGCGAGCTCGGCACCATTGCTCCCAAGGCATTCGACGGCGTTGCCACGACTATAGTCTATCCCGCAAACGGTACCGCATGGAGCAATGAGGTCGGCAAAAACTACGGCGGGACACTCACATGGGAGAGCTGGGACAACCATGTTCACGATTTTGCCGTTGTGACCGTAGCGCCCACCTGCTCGGAAAAGGGCTACACCGTTTACACCTGCAAGACTGCAAGCTGCGGCGAAACCTTCACAGCCAACTATAAGAATATGCTCGGGCACAGCTTCGTAAACGGCAAGTGCACCGTTTGCAATGTCGAAAATCCGTTCACCGATATTGATGCGAAGGTCCGGCACCTGTTCTATACCGACGCGATACTCTGGGCTGCAAGGAATAATATAACCAAGGGCATAACGCCGACCACCTTCAGCCCCGACGGCAACTGCACCCGCGCTCAGGTCGTCACCTTCCTGTGGCGCATGGCGGGCGAGCCCGAGCCCAAGGGCACGGACAATCCCTTCTCGGATGTTTCCGAGAGCGATTACTGCTACAAGCCCGTTCTGTGGGCGATCGAAAACGGCATAACCAATGGCATGAGTGAAAGCTCCTTCGTGCCCGACGGGACCTGCACGAGAGCGCAGTTTGTCACCTTCCTGTGGCGCTACCTCGATAAGCCGGTGTCCGGCGGGGATAATCCCTTCACCGACGTCTCCTCGTCCTCATACTATTACCAGCCTGTTCTCTGGGCTGCCGAGGCGGGTGTAACGCAGGGCTACGGCGGCGGCATTTTCGCTCCGGACGACACCTGTATACGCGGCCAGGTCGTGACCTTCATATACCGCTCCCAGACCTGAGTCTGCTTTACCGCAAAAAACGAATAACAAAAAAACACCCTCTGATGCAGAAAACGAAAATACTGCATCAGAGGGTATTGCTTTATCAAGGCGCAGCCGCACACACATCACGGTCACAGGGTATACAGTCCGCTGTCGGTGATAACCGTCCGAAAGCGCGCGTCATGCGGCTCAGTCGGGATATCTTCTCTTGTCAGCCTCTCGCGGCAAACGAGGATGGACGCACCGCGGTAGTGCTCGAAGAATCGGTCGTAAAAGCCGCCGCCCTGACCGAGACGCGCTCCGGTATGGCTGCAGCTTACGCACGGAACGATCACAAGGTCGATCTCCTCCGGCGTGACGCTGCGGCAGTCCGCGGACGGCTCCGGAATACCGTAGGCACCGGGAGCAAGCTCACCGAGTGAGTGTATCTCCTTAGGCTGCATGAGCCCGCCGCCGGTACACAGCGGCACGCACAGGCGTCTGCCGCTGCCGAGAATGCCGCAGAGCAGCGCCGATGTGTCGATCTCGCGGTCGGTGCCGGCGAATGCGAACACGGTCCTTGCCGACCGGTATATCTCCGTTGACAGAACGGCCTGCGTTATCGCCGCATCCGCACGCCGCTTTTCCTCCGGACTCATTGCCCGCTCGGATGCCCTGACCTCCGCCCGAAGCCGCTTTTTCCGCGCAGCGATATCCATGGCCTTACTCACCTCATGCTTTAAATATCTCTTTTGTCCTCCGGCAAACAAGCACCGCCATGCACGGCGGCCCGCATGGCGCACAGGCGGCATGCCGAAGATATATACAGCAGAATAATATCCGCAGAGCCTGATGTCAATGTATATTGAGCATTTTTAAGCACCTGCGGGCGGACCTCAGGTGCTTGGACATTTATGCTTACATTTTCTCCGGCGCCGAGACTCCGATTATCGAAAGCGACAGGGCGATCACCCTTCTCACCGTGTCGGCCAGCAGCAGTCGAGCCTCCATAATCCCCTCGGGCGCACCCTTTATGCGGCACGCGGTATAGAATCTGTGGAAGCGTGCGGCGAGCTCGGTGACATATTTGTTTATGCGGCTCGGATCGTAGTCGCGGGCGGCAAGCCTTATCTCCTCCGGCAGCAGCGCCGCCTGCTTTATGAGCTCTCGCTCCTGCTCGGTAGACAGCAGCGACAGATCGGCGCTTTCGATATCGGGCACCTCATGACCGTCCACGCGCAGAGCCGAGAGGAGGGTGCATATCCTCGCATGTGCATACTGAACATAGTAAACCGGATTTTCGCTGTCCTGACGGACGGCGAGATCGAGGTCAAACTCGACCGGCGATTCCGGACGGGAGTTGAAGAAATAGCGCGCCGCATCAACGGGGATCTCATCGAGCAGATCGCTGAGCGATATGGCCTTGCCGGTGCGCTTTGACATACGCACTACCTCGCCGCCGCGCATGAGCTTTACAAGCTGCATGAGCACTATGTCGAGCCTGTGCTCGCCGTCGAGCCCGAGCGCGTCCATGGCGCCCTTAAGACGCGCGACATGACCGTGGTGATCCGCGCCCCAGACATTTATGACCTTGTCAAAGCCGCGTTCTTCAAATTTGTTGCGGTGGTATGCGATGTCGGCGGCAAAGTATGTGTAGAAGCCGTTTGCGCGGCGCAGGACATCGTCCTTAAGCTCGAGCTTCTCAATGTCCTCGGGCTTTTTGCCGGCTGCGAGCAGCTTGTCGGAAAGTATCCTTGAGGTGTGCAGCCACAGAGCGCCGTCCTTTTCATAGGTGTAGCCGGCATCTGTGAGCTTCTGCACCGACTCGGCGACATAGCCGCTTTCGTGCAGACTCGACTCAAGGAACCACCGGTCATACTTTATGCCGTAGCGCGCGAGATCCTCCTCCATCCTCGGAAGATTCACGGACAGCCCGAACTGCGCCATGAGCTTATGGCGTTCCCCGGTGGGAAGCTCGAGCCAGCCGTCGCCGTATTTCTCGCAGAACAGCCTTGCCAGCTCCTTTATATCGTCGCCGTGGTAACCGTCCTCGGGGAATTCTATCGCATCCTCGCCCTTTAAAAGCTGGATGCTTCTCGCCTCGATTGACGAGGCAAACTTCTCTATCTGATTTCCGGCATCGTTTACATAGAACTCGCGCCAGACATCATAGCCCGCGTATGAGAGCACGGATGCCAGCGCATCGCCCAAAACGCCGCCGCGGGCATTGCCCATATGCATCGGCCCCGTGGGATTTGCCGAAACAAACTCCACCATGAGCCTTTTGCCCTCGCCGATATTGCAGCTGCAATAGGCATCCCCCTCCTGTGCTATGTTTCTGAGCACATCGGTATACCATTTGCCGCCCATGCGGAAATTCATAAAGCCGGGTCCCGCGACCTCGGCGCTTTCAAACCAGCTTCCCTCAAGCTGCATATTGTCAACAAGCGTCTGCGCAACGCTGCGCGGCGGCATATGCATCAGTCTTGCGCTTGCCATGGCGTAGTTTGCCGCATAATCGCCGTTTGAGGTATCCTTGGGTATCTCAACGCTGCCGTTGAGCGTTATTCCGGCGGGCAGCTCGCCCTTTTCCGCTGCGGCAAGATATGCCGCGTTTACCAGATCGCTTACCTGCTGCTTTGCCATTTGTATCATATTTGCCATAAACTCTATCCTCTCAGCTTCTTAGCTTAACGCTCATAGTAAGTGTATTTCTGCTTGCGACGGCGTGCTCCATATTGACGACATAGTCAATTCTCAGCTCACCGCCGAGATCGTCAAAGCTTGCGTCTATCCTGCGCGTGTCAACGCCCATTGTAGCCGCGCCGAAGCGCGTTTCATATAAAAACCGGCTCTGCTCGCCCTGCCGGAACACCATTTTCGAGTTGAGCATACCCTTTCGCTCAACGGTGATGCCGTCGGACGAGATAAAAATGCTCGTCGTTGTGCCCTGAAGTCCGGTTATCTCGCTTTCGGTGTAGTACACCTGATAGCCGTCCTCGGTGCGGCGGTAAATGCCCTCCGTCACAAGCTCTAAGGTCTCCGCGTCGGGCTGCATAAAGCCCTGCACGCCGGTTATCTTGATAACTGCGTTCATTCAATGTCCTCCAGCGGAAACGGCTCTATATGCAGAACGCGGCTTTTGAGCCCGTAGCCGAGCATCACGGGGGCAAGCCGGTCAAAAGCCTCGGTGCTGCCGCTGGTGTAATACTCCTCGCTGCCGGTTCCGGAGGCGGTGAGACCGTTATCCCTCAAATATCCGGCAAGGCTGCAGGCCGAGGCATCTGCCGCGCCTATGAGCTCAACCTCCTCGCCCAGATATGCTCTTATTGCACCTGCAATCAGCCCGTAATGCGTGCACCCGAGCAGCAGCGCGCCCACTCCGGCGCTTTTCAGCCTTTCAAGGCTGCGCGCCACGACCTCCGCGACCACGGGGTCGGTATCGTCATAATGTCCGCTCTCTATCATCGGAACAAACTCCGGACATGCCAGCGCCGTCACCTCGGCATCGGGCGCAAGCTCATGTATCCTGCACTGAAACGCTCCGCTTTCTATGCTCGTTTTCGTTGCGATAACGCCGAGCCTTTTTGAGCCGGCCGCCGTGAGCATTTTAACTCCCGGCTCGAGAACGCCTATCGTTTTTGTCCTGCCGCCCTCCAGAAGCGCGGGAGCGTTGCTCGATATCGTGCCGCAGGCGGCAAGGATCGCCTTAACGCCGAAGCTTTCGGCAAAGCCGATGTTCTGCCGCGCGATGGTTATTATCTGGCTGCGGGGTCTGCCCCCGTATGGCATACGTCCCGTGTCGCCGAAATATATTATATTTTCATCCGGCAGGAGCCTGCGGAGCGCGCGCACCGCGGTGAGCCCGCCGAGACCGGAATCAAACACGCCTATGGGTCTGTTGTCCATTATCATAACTCCTAATTTTCTACATCGTAATATAATATGATAAATCGGCGAAAAATACAAGGATTTTTATGTGGCATTGGGGCAGTCTATCTGATATAATGAAACGACAAAACACGATAGGAGGCAATGCTTTGAATATAGATCTGACAGACAAGGAGTTTCGCCGGCTCCTTGACCTTGTTTACATCGGCAACTGGATACTTAACTCCACCCGCACGACAGACAGATTTGAGGATTATGATCTGGTTCAGGAAAAGATATTCTCACTGTGCGCGAAAAACGGGATGAAGTCGCTCATACAGGTCTGGCACGGTCATGTTTTTCCGTCGCGCGCATACGAGGACGGCGGCATACACGAGGCCATAGCCGACTACGAGGATGCAGTGTTTTTTGACATTCTCGCAGAGGAGCTCGCTCGGCGTGATCTCGGTGAGGACAGCGGCGATCCGGCCTTGCTCGCCGCACGAATGGATGAGTACATGGACGAGTTCGAGCAAAACGGCGTTGAAAACCTCACGCTCGATGTATAAGTATAATGCATAGAATATAAATTACCGCTAAAACTAACTGCACCGGCTTTTCGGTGCAGTTTTTAGTTTGTGAGGCGAAAGCATGAAAATGACCAACGATGAATACCGGCAGTACTCCGACACCCATCAGCCGCGCTCAAGCTGCGCCCTGAACGCCGCAAGGGCGTTTCTGGTCGGCGGGCTTATCTGCTGCGTGGGACAGGCCGTATCGCAGCTTTATCTCGGCGCGGGGCTCGATAAGCAGGCGAGCGCCGCCGCGACCTCGGTGACGCTCGTTTTTCTCGGTGCGCTGCTGACGGGGCTCGGGATATACGACCGGATAGCAAGGTTCGCCGGAGGCGGCACTCTCGTCCCGATAACCGGCTTTGCAAACTCAATGGCCGCACCGGCTCTTGAGTTCAAAACCGAGGGGCTCATAACCGGCACGGCGGCTAAAATGTTCATCATAGCCGGTCCCGTCATCGTCTACGGTATTTCCGCAAGCGTTGTATACGGGCTTATTCTTTGTATTGCAGGGTGATGAAAACGAGTAAAAAGAAAGCTAAGCGCAGCTCGCCCCCGTCGGGCGAGAATGTGGCTCCCCGCGATTTCCGCGGACGCGACGGCGAGATAAACAAACCCGGATGCGCAAAGGCTCCCGACGGCATTTCCGGAGACTGGGGAAGGCAGGAGCCGTAAAAATGTCGGGGCAGCTTGGCTGCCCCGACATTCCGGCGTGCAAAAAAGTCTGTGACTTTTTTGCACGCTTCAAAAACGCCACGTTTTTTGTGAAGCCTGCGCTTCACGAATAATCACTTATATTGAATATCTCAAAGCTGCCGCGCGCGGTCTGCCTGCCGGTATCGTCGTAAACTATGGTCTCGACAACGCTTACGGTGCGTCCGGATTTCACGAGTATGCCCTCACAGCGCAGCCTTGTGCCCTTTGACTGGCGGAGAAAATTCATATTACTGCTGAGCGTTACGAATTTGCCGCCGTGCTGACCGGCGACGACACCGGCGGCTACATCGCACAGCGAGTAGATAAAGCCTCCGTGCGCCATGCCCATGGGGTTGAGCGCCTCGGGCCTGAGCTCGCCTTCGACGACACACCGCTCGGACCCGAGGTCGGTGACGACGATCCCGTTATATTTGTTATACTCACAGCGGTTATTGATTGCGTTTAATTCTTCCTGCTTGGTCATGTCTTTTCCCTCCGAAAAATATGACCAATTATAGCTTAATTCCGCGACTTAGTCAAAATTATTTTTCCGTCCTCGACGGCGGCGCAGACCGTATCGCCGCGGCCGAGTCCGCCGGAAAGCATTAGCTCGGCTGCTCTGTCCTCAATGAGACTGCGTATTGCCCGACGCAGCGGACGTGCGCCGTATTTCTCGTCATACCCGCGCTCGGCAAGCATATCGACTACCTGCTCGGGCACGCTCAGGCTCATACCGAGCGCCTCGAAACGCGCGGCAACGGTGAGCAGCATCCGCTCGGCTATGCAGCGTATCTCCGCGCGGGTGAGACGGCGGAAAACTATCGTCTCGTCTATGCGATTCAGAAATTCGGGTCTGAATGTGCTTCTGAGCTCGTCGTTTATAAGCTCGCCGAGCCGGGTCTGCCCGTCATCTCCGGATGAGGCAAAGCCGAGACGCGGTCTGCCGTCGCTTATCGTTTTTGCGCCGACATTGGAGGTCATGACGATGACGGTGTTGCGAAAGTTCACCTGCCTGCCGGCGGAATCGGTAAGCCGTCCGTCATCCATTATCTGCAAAAGTATGCTCCATACATCCTCGTGCGCCTTTTCTATCTCGTCAAACAGAACCACAGACCACGGCTTTCTGCGCACCTTTTCCGTGAGCTGACCGCCGTCCTCATAGCCTACATAGCCCGGAGGCGAGCCGATGAGCCTGCTCACGGCGTGCTTTTCCATGTACTCGGACATATCGAGCCGTATCATCGCCTCGGCATCACCGTAGACCGCCTCGGCAAGCGCACGGCACAGCTCCGTTTTGCCGACTCCGGTAGGACCGAGAAACAGAAAGCTGCCTATCGGTCTGTTGGGGTCGGAAAGCCCGACTCTGCCGCGGCGTATCGCCGTTGCCACGGCGTGCACCGCCTCGCTCTGCCCGACAACGCGCCGGTGCAGTATGCTCTCCATATCGCGCAGACGCTTCGTCTCGTCGGCGCTGAGATTTGCAACCGGTATGCCCGTCCACACGGAAACGACCCCGGCAATATCCTCGGCGGTAACGAATCCGCCTCCGGAAACGCGTATACGCGCGGCTGCCTCGTCGGTGAGGTCTATCGCCTTGTCCGGCAGAAAGCGGTCGTTTATATACCGTGCGGACAGATCCACCGCCGCGGATATGGCAGCATCGGAGATCTTGACCTTGTGGTGCCGCTCAAGGCTGCCGCGAATGCCGGAGAGCATGGAAATGCTCTCCTCGCGCGAGGGCTCCGAGACCCTGACCGGCTGAAACCTGCGTTCGAGCGCAGCGTCTTTTTCGATGTGGCGGCGGTACTCCTCGGGAGTGGTCGCACCGATTATCTGCACCTCGCCGCGCCCGAGCGCGGGCTTGAGAATGTTTGCCGCGTCTATCGCGCCCTCGGCGCTGCCGGCACCTATGATGGTGTGCAGCTCATCAATAAACAGTATGACATCGCCGGCCTTTTTGACATCCTTGAGCACAGCCTTCACGCGCTCCTCAAAGTCGCCGCGGTATTTCGTGCCCGCAAGCAGCGCCGGCAGGTCGAGCGATACGAGCCGTTTCCCCGCCATGCAGTCCGGCGCTCTGCCCTCGGCAATGCAGACGGCTATGCCCTCGGCTACCGCCGTTTTGCCTACTCCCGGCTCGCCGATGAGCACGGGGTTGTTTTTGCTGCGGCGCGAGAGTATCTGAACGCTGCGGCGTATTTCCTCTTTGCGTCCTATGACTGGGTCTATCCCGCCGGACGCCGCAAGCTGCGTCAGGTCACGGCTGTACTGGTCGAGGATGCGCGTTTCACTGTGCTTTACGGCGGTGCGGGCTCCTCCGGTCTGCTGAGACCGCGGCTTGAATGAACCGGAACCGAACACGGACATTATATCGGTGTAAATGTCATTCGGCTCAAGCCCCGCGCCTACAATGGCTCTCACGCCGCCGCAGTCGGGCTGGCGCAGTATTCCGAGCAGCAGGTGCTCGGTGCCGATATAGCTGTGTCCGAGCCCGGCAGCGTCGGCGGAAGCCCGCTCTACGGCCTGCCATGCGTGCTTTGTAAGCCCCTGTGTCGGTATTCCCGGTGCACCGGTGCCTGCGGTACGGCTTACGGCATCTCTGATGCCGCTCTCACTCAGCCCCCGATCGCGCAGTATCCGTGCGCCGAGACCGTTTTGAATGCGCAGTATTCCGAGCAGCAGATGCTCGGTACCGACATAGCTGTGACCGAGAGAGAACGCCGCCAACCGCGCCTGCTCTATTGCGCCCTCTGCTTTTTCAGTGAATTTCTCGTTGTTTTTCAAAGCTTTGTTCCTCCTGTGTCCATTATATCGGTGTCGGTCGCGCCGATAATGTCGAATTGATAGAAGCGTATGGTACGCTGAAAGGATTATTGCCAGAAAGCCAAAGAAATAGTTATAAACTTTAATTTTGCATTTGCTTTTTTGAGATTATGTGTTACAATGCACTTGCAAGACATAGGGGACCCTATTGAGCAGATTACATATGGAGGTTACATCATGGCTTTTGTTATTACCGACGAGTGCCTGTCCTGCGGCGCATGTGCAGCACAGTGCCCTGCCGAAGCTATCTCTATGGGCGATCTTCACTACGAGATCGATCCTGACAAGTGCCTTGAGTGCGGTGCATGCGCAGCACAGTGCCCCGCAGAGGCCATCGAGGGCTAAGACCAAAAAAGCTCCTCCGACCGTCGGTCGGGGGAGCTTTTTTATGTGTCAAATGCCTCCCTTGTGCAAAGGGAGGTGGGTCGGCGTAAGCCAAGCCGGAGGGATTGTCCGCTCGCCGCGGCGGGCAATGCGCTGCCAACATTGGCAGTTGTTTTATCTGCGTTGTCACGGTAACGCACTGCGGAGAAAGCTTTTGCCCTTGGCTTCCCCTCCGAGGGGAAGCCGACGATCCCTCAGTCAGCCTTGCGGCTGACAGCTCCCTTTACGCAAGGGAGCCAATGACGCACCGATTCTGCGCGGCAATGTACCGGTTTCGTCAGTACTCTCCGGTCGGGACAGCGCAATGACCGTATCCGCAGATGCGGAAAAACGCCTCCCAAAAAACTTTTTTGCGTATATCGGAGTGAAAAATGATAACGGCTTTACTTCGTTTGGAGCTTTACGGTCCCGGAGTAGCCGGAGCTTTCTCCGTAGACATACTTGACCGTGAGCTCGCCGGTGCTCTCATCCAGAGTACATTCCGTGACCGTTATGGTCAGCGCCGAGCAGTCTATCTCCTTTT
The DNA here is from genome assembly GCA_963632825.1 of Escherichia coli. GTDB lineage: Bacteria > Bacillota > Clostridia > Oscillospirales > Oscillospiraceae > F23-B02. Next base: position 45,274 of record CAVGWF010000014.1, read on the forward strand.
CAAAACGGTAGCCGTCGGTGTCGAAAATGTCGCATACCACCATACGGTGACCGCCGGAGTAGTCGTTATACGCGACGAGCGTGCCGTTATCCCAGAAGGCATTGAAAAACGACTCGGACACCAGTCCCTTTGTCACATCGTAGTACCGGCAGAAGCTCTTGTCGTCGGTGTAAAACCTTATCCCTATAAGATCGTCGCTTATGACGGCGACTCTCGGCTGGCGCGCGCACATGGCGCTCTCAAGCTCCTTGCCGTCCTTGTCCGTGACCGTATAGACATACTTCGTAATGCCGTTTGAGCGCTCCTGCGTTATCTTGAAGCACTCTCCGGAGGATACGATCGTCTCACTCGGGGCCGGAGTGGATGCGGGCTCGTCGGCAGAACAGCCGGCAAGCAGAGCAAGGGACAGGAGCAGCGCCGCAAGGATTCGTTTTTTCATGGCTTTTTCCTTTCGTATCGCAGAAAGCGGTATTCCGTGCCGTCCTCGTTCATGAGCTCGCTCTCGTCGGCTATGCGCCAGCTTTCATCCGCGTCGAGGTCGGCAAAATAGCTGTCCGACTGCGGGCAGCAATATATTTTTGTCACGAAAACGCGGTCGATATACGGCATGAGCATTCTAAAAACGCTCTCGCCGCCGAGTACCATTGCGTCATTGCCGCCGAGACTCAGTGCCTCGCCGGCATCGTGGGCGACGAGTGCGCCGTCTATCGTTATATCCTGACGGGTCAGAATGATATTCGTTCTGTTTTTGAGCGGTCTGCCGTTTGGAAAATCGGCAAGGGTCTTTCTGCCGGCAATGACCGTTCTGCCGCGGGTCAGGTCTATGAAATGCCGCCTGTCGGCTTTTAAAACGACCGGCTGGGTACCGTCCGCGCCAATGCCCCAATCGGAGTATACCGCGACTATTGCATCCATGGCGAACCTCCTCAGACCGCGACCGGAATTTTTGCCGTGAACTCCGAATACTCATAGCCCTCGACCCTGAAGCTGTCGCGGGTGAATTTATAAAAATCGTCAACCGTCGGGTCTATTATGAGCTCCGGCGCTTTTTTCGGCTCGTTTGCAATGATCTGCTCTATGAGCGGGACATGGCGGTCGTATATATGTGCATCGGCAATGACATGGACAAGCTCGCCTGCCCGCAGTCCGCTGACGGCGGCAAACATATGCGTGAGCACCGCATACTGCACTACATTCCAGTTGTTTGCCGCGAGCATATCCTGTGAGCGCTGATTGAGTATCGCATTCAATTTGTCGCCGCTGACATTGAATGTCATGGAATAGGCGCAGGGGTACAGCGCCATCTCGCTTAGGTCGGCGTGATTGTATATGTTCGTCATTATCCGGCGGGAGGCGGGATTGTGCTTAAGGTCCCACAGAACGCGGTCGACCTGATCCATATCCCCCTCAGGGTAACGGTGCTTAACGCCGAGCTGGTAGCCGTATGCCTTGCCTATGGAGCCCGTCTCGTCCGCCCACGCATCCCAAACGCGGGTGCGCAGCTCGTTTACATTGCTGCTCTTAGCCTGCCATATCCACAGGAGCTCGTCTATGGCGGACTTCCAGTAGGTCCTGCGCAGCGTCAGTATGGGAAACTCCTGCGACAGATCATAGCGGTTCACTATACCGAATTTTTTCACCGTATGCGCGGGAGTACCGTCCTCCCAGCGGGGGCGCACCTCAAGCTCGGTGTCCCAAACTCCGTTTTGGAGGATATCCTTACAGTTGGCTATAAAAATTTCGTCGGCTCTGCTCATGCCGCACCTCCTTGTCTATAAAGCTTTATCATTTTATCATCTCACCGACCTTTCTGCAACAGCATAGTATGAATTGTTTTGGGAGGTGACGGAATGAAAATACTTGTATGCGGCGGAGATGAGCGCTTCGTGCTGCTCTCGGAGCTGCTGCATAAAAGCGGACACGAGGTCAGATGCTATGCGCTTTCCCGCGCGCAGCTTCCGGAGGGCTGTGAAAGAGCCGATGCACCCGAGCGCGCCGATGCCGTTATACTGCCCGTTCCGGCGGAGAGTGCCAGCGGTATGCTGAGCGCTCCGCTTGAGCAGCGGCCGTGCCGGATAGACGAGATACTCGAGCGTGCGGGAGATGCCGTTATCATCGGCGGCAGGCTCGGTGCCCGACTGCGCCGGACCGCCGCGGAAAACGGGCAGGCGGTATTCGACTATATGCAGTCGCCCGCGCTCACTGCCGAAAACGCCTCGATAACCGCCGAGGGCGCGATAAGCCGGCTCATGGGCAGAAAGCGCACGGCGCTGTGCGATATGCGCGTGCTCGTTATCGGCTGGGGACGGATAGGAAAGCTGCTGATGCACAAGCTCGGCGCGCTTTGCCCGTCGGTGTACCTCATGTCTGCAAACCCCGCATCGCGGGCCCTGGCAGGTGCGCTCGGACACCGTGCGATAGCACCGAGCTGCGATACGCGGCTTTTAAAGAGCTTTGATGCCGTTATAAACACGGCTCCCGCACCGGTGGTCTCCGACCTGTGCGCTCTGCGCGAGGGCTGCATCCTGCTTGAGCTTGCGTCGACACCCGGCGGGGTGGATATGGATAAGGCGGCAGAGGCGAGGCTCGACTGCACGGTTCTGCGCGGACTGCCGGGGCGGTATGCACCCGAGAGCGCGGCAGCGGCAATATTCCGCGCCGTTGAGGACATATTGAAGGAGGTATCCGAGCATGAGTAGACCGAGAATAGGCATAGCCCTCTGCGGCTCCTACTGCACATACGAAAAGCTGTTTGCGCAGCTCAATGAGCTTGCGGATAAATACGAGCTCGTTCCCATAATGAGCGAGACCGCCGCCTCGACGGATTCGCGCTTCGGCACCGCCGGCGAATTCAAAAAACGCCTTGCCTCCGTGTGCGGCACGGCGCCCGTGACCACCGTTGCCGATGCCGAGCCGCTCGGTCCGGCAAAGCCGATGGAGGCGCTCGTAATAGCGCCATGTACCGGCAACACCATGGCGAAATTAAACCACGGCATTACCGACACCGCCGTGACCATGGCGGCAAAGGCGCATCTCAGAAACGGCAAGCCTCTTGTCATTGCGTTTTCCACAAACGACGGTCTGTCCGGCTCGGCTGTGAATATAGCGGGACTTCTGAACCGCAAAAATGTCTATTTTGTGCCGTTTCGTCAGGATGACTGCGTGAAGAAGCCGTGCTCGCTTGCGTCGGACTTCACGCTCATCGACAAGACCCTGCAGTCGGCTCTCCTCGGCAGGCAGCTCCAGCCGGTCATGATGGAGGCGCATTGACGCGCCGAAGCAATCGGCAGCCCTCAAAAAAGCATAAAAAATCGAGTGTCCTCATCCAACTCTCAGGTTGGATAAGGACACTCTGCATGGTCCGAGTGACAGGATTCGAACCTGCGGCATCCTGCTCCCAAAGCAGGCGCGCTACCAGCTGCGCTACACCCGGATATCCCGGCAAGCGACATTATACCGCATTGCGGCATTTCGTGCAAGCGTTTATTAACTTTCCTTTAACTTTCTGTTAACGGTCGAAATCAGCGGAATATTGTCCGAATTATTCCGTCCTTATGGGTGAGGCGGCAAGAGGCCGAGCCGCGGCACAAAAATACATGACTATTTCCAAACATGTATCGGCCTCACAGGACAATCGTAACAATCAGGAAGGAGCACAAACAAATGTTAAGCGGTATTGCAAGTTTCGTAGCATGGATTCTCGATATGACCGGTGATGTCCCCGAGATGGAGTGGTTCGACAGAATCGGTGATTGGCTCGCAGGCAACGATCTTTAATCTATAGCTCTGAATAATCACACCGGCGTTCGTATGAGCGCCGGTGTTTTTTTATTATTCCGCTTTTTCTTCCTTACCCTCGTCCTTCTTGAACGCAAAGAAGCGCTGGCCGAGGTAGTTCAAAACGACGAACAGACACATGCCCGCGAGCATAGCCACATTTTCCTGTATCGACACCGAAACGCCGGACAGCAGTGCCCTTACGAGAGGCTTTGCCACTCCGTAGGCGATGAGATAGCACACGGAGATATTTGCGACAAAGCGCCCGACGACCTTCCAGTCGCGCTTTTTGTACCGGAAGGTGAAGTACTTATTCAGAAAGTAGCTGAGTATGCTTCCGAAAAAGTAGTTCGACGCGGACGAGAGCCAGTAGCTAAGATGCAGCACATTGTAGAACACGAACATTATCGCCGTGCCGAAGACGGTGTTTATAACGCCGACTATAATGAAGCGCAGGAATGTTTTATCCAAAAACTTTGACAGCAGTTTTTTCATAGTTCACCTCTGTGTTGCATATACATTTTACGGCGGCGGACTCGCCGGGCACCGTCTTGCGCACGGCAGGCTGCCTTGCGGCTGCTTATCTGTTGCGCATAACGGTCTTCATTCGCAGACCGTGGTCGAGGATGCTCTTGCGCAGACGAAGGCTCTTGGGAGTAACCTCAAGGAGCTCGTCGTCGGCGAGGAACTCAAGGCACTGCTCGAGACTCATCTGCCTGGGCGGGATAAGGCGCAGTGCCTCGTCCGAGCCGGAGGCACGGGTATTTGTAAGATGCTTTGTGCGGCAGACATTGACCGCGACATCATCCGCCTTCGGGCAAACGCCGACTATCATGCCCGCGTATACCTTTGTGCCGGGGGTGATGAACATTGCACCGCGCTCCTGCGCATTCCAAATGCCGTATGCCACCGCCTCACCGGTCTCGAAGGCGATGAGCGAGCCCGTGCTGCGGCGCGCGATATCGCCCTTGTAGGGCTCGTATTTCTCAAATACGGATGCCATGATGCCCTCGCCCTTGGTATCGGTCAAAAACTCGTTGCGGTAGCCGAAAAGTCCGCGCGACGGGACGAGATAGCTGAGCTTCACGCGGCTTCCGACCGGTATCATCTCGACGAACTCGCCCTTGCGGGAGCCGAGCTTTTCCATGACGGAGCCCATGTAATCCGACGGTACGTCGACAACGACGCGCTCTATAGGCTCGCAGACGGCGCCGTCTATCTCCTTATACAGCACGCGCGGGGGCGATACCTGAAACTCGTATCCCTCGCGGCGCATGGTCTCGATGAGTATGCTCAGACTCATTTCGCCGCGTCCGGCGACATTGAACGAATCGGTGGCGCCGTCAACATCGGTAACGCGCAGGGAAACATCCTTGAGCGTTTCGCGGATGAGGCGGTCACGGATCTGGCGCGAGGTGACGAACTTGCCCTCGCGTCCGGCAAACGGGCTGTCGTTTACCGAGAAGGTCATCTCCAGCGTGGGTGCGGAGATCTTGACAAACGGCAGGGGCTCGGCAAAGCCCTTTGCACATATCGTATCGCCGATGGTGACATCGCCGATGCCGCTCATCGCGATTATATTGCCCGCAGCCGCCTCGGTGACGGGCACCTTGCTCAGCCCGTCGAACTCGTACAGCGACACCGCCTTAGCCTTCATGGGCGCCGCGTCGGGGGCGTGGTAGTTGCAGACCTCTATCTCCTGATTCTGCTTTATAACGCCGCGCTCGATGCGCCCTATGGCTATGCGCCCGACATACTCGTTGTAGTCAACGCTTGAAACGAGCATCTGGAACGGGCTGTCAACATCCTGCTCCGGCTCGGGAATGTATTTGAGAATGGTATCGAACAGCGGCTTGAGATCCTTGCCCGGCACCTCGGGCGAGTAGCTGGCGGTGCCCTGTCTGCCGGAGCAGAAGAGCATGGGAGAGTCAAGCTGCTCGTCGGTAGCGTCGAGATCCATGAGAAGCTCAAGGACCTCGTCGATGACCTCGTGGATGCGCTGGTCGGGACGGTCGATCTTGTTGACGACGACAATGACTCTGTGACCGAGCTCAAGCGCACGGGAGAGCACGAACCGCGTCTGCGGCATGGGACCCTCGGCTGCGTCGACGAGCAGGATAACGCCGTTGACCATCTTCAGGATGCGCTCGACCTCGCCTCCGAAGTCGGCGTGACCCGGAGTGTCAACAATGTTTATCTTCGTATCGCCGTACTGCACGGCGGTGTTCTTTGCCATGATTGTTATGCCGCGCTCGCGTTCAAGGTCGTTAGAGTCCATGACTCGCTCGACTATCTCCTGATTTTCGCGGTAAACGCCGCTCTGCTTGAGCATCTCATCGACCAGCGTTGTCTTACCGTGGTCAACATGCGCGATAATGGCTACATTCCTGAGTTTCTGCATTTAAACTCAACTCCTAATCAAAATTCAACACAAAAATATATTTTAGCACCTGAACCCTTTAATTACAAGCCTTTTTAGCGGCAAATCGGGGTCGTTCGGATACATTTTTTGCGTTGACATGACCGGAGCATACAGCGGGGCTTATGTTTCCGGAGGGTCCTCCGGAGCCTCCTGCCCTTCCTGCTGAGAGAGGTACATTTCCTCGCATTTTTGCTGAGCCTCTATGATGGTCCTGACAGCTGCCTCGGAGGCCCTCATCATTGTGTAATACATTTCTTCAAAATCGGGCATAATATCACCTCCTTGGGCATATTTTATGCGAATATCGCATAAAATTCAATATGCAATATTCGCATACCATACAATCGTGCAGGGTGATACTATGTACAAACGACTGCGCGACCTGCGAGAGGACAGAGACCTCAAACAACGCCAGATAGCGGAGCTGCTGAGTGTAGGTCAGACGACATATTCCCGCTATGAAAGCGGCGAGCTTGACATTCCGAGTGCGGCGCTGATAAAGCTTGCGGATTTCTATAATGTAAGCGTTGACTATATTCTGGGAAGAACGGACAAATAAAAACGACCGTGGACGATGCTCCATGGTCGTTTTGGCTTATTATTCAGCTTAAGCCGATCGCCTGTCAGCTTAAGAGCATGCGGTCGTTGTCGAGGGCTTTTCCGGAGCCGGCCCTGAAGCGGTCGAGGAAATCCTGAACGGTCATGCCGTCGCGCTGAGTGCCGGAAACATCCATGATGATGTTTCCTCTGTCCATCATCAGCGTGCGGCTGCCGAGATCGAGCGCCGACTGCATGTTGTGCGTTATCATCATGCAGGTTATCCTGTTCTCGGCGACGATGCTCCTTGTGAGCTCCAGTACCTTTTCCGCGGTGCCGGGGTCGAGCGCGGCGGTGTGCTCGTCAAGCAGCAGGAGCTTCGGCGGAACGATGGTCGCCATAAGCAGCGTCAGCGCCTGACGCTGACCGCCCGAGAGCAGTCCGACCGGCTGTGTGAGCCTGTCCTCAAGGCCCATGCCCAAAAGCGAGAGCTTTTCGCGGAACAGTGCACGGTCGGCTTTCGTGATGTGAGAGAACCAGCCGCCGCTTTTTGCGGCCATTGCGAGGTTTTCCTCTATGCTCATTCCGGGCGCGCTGCCGCGCATGGGGTCCTGAAACAGTCTGCCTATCATGCGCGCACGCTTGTGCTCGGGCATGAAGGTGATGTCCTTGCCGTCGAGGTATATGCTGCCGCCGTCGGTGTAGAAGCTGCCGGCGACCGCGTTAAAGAGAGTCGACTTACCCGCGCCGTTTGCGCCGATTATTGTGATAAAGTCGCCGTCGTTTACATCGAGCGAAAGCTCCTTTATGGCGCATTTTTCGTTGACGGTGCCGGGATTAAAGGTCTTGGATATTTTATCGAGCTTGAGCATATCACACACCGTCCTTCACTTTTCCGTGCGCCATGCGCCGCTTTATCATCGGCATCTGCTTTTTTAAATAAGGTATAGAGATCGCAAGCACGACTATCACCGAGGATATGAGCTTGAGCATGAATGCCGGCATATCGAACCTGAGCGCGACCGTGTACACCACGCGGAACAGCACGGAGCCGAGCACGACGCCTACGGCGCGGGTGAATATGCCGCCCCTGCCCATGATAACGCCGCCTATGAGCAGCGCCGCCAGCGCGATCGTGACCATGCCGGTGCCTATGTTTATATCCACTGCCTTCTGCGACTGTGCCAGCAGGCAGCCGGACAGCGCCGTGAGCGAGCCGGCAATGCACAGACCGATAACGGTCGTGAACGCCGTGTTTATCGAGGATGAGCGCACCATGTCGGGATTGTTTCCGGTGGCGCGTATCGCAAGACCGAGGCGGGTCTTCAGAAACAGCGTGAGCAGCACGAGCGCGAGTATGACCGCTATGAGAGCCACGGCAAGCTTATACTGCTTTGCGAAGGCCGTGCCCTTAAGAAGCTCCTTCATGAGTGAGAACACGGTGTCGACCTTGTTCATGTTCAGCAGCGACGAGCCGCTCATTACCGCTATGTTTATGGAATACAGGCCGGTGTTTACGATGATGCCGGCCAGCAGGCTGTCAACGCCGAGCTTGGTCTGAAGTATCGCCGTTATAAAGCCCGAGCACACGCCGGCAGCCATTGCCGCGGGGAGGGCAAGATACGGGTGACCGGCGATGGCGACTACCGCGCCTACCGCGGCGCCCAGAGTGAAGCAGCCGTCGGTAGACAGGTCGCACACATTGAGCATGCTGTAGCTCAGATACAGTGCAAGCACCGTCAGGGAGCATATAAGTCCGAGCTCAAGAGCCGTCTGCCCGAGACCCAGTATCGTTGCAAGATCCATGATTTCTTAATCCTCTCCGGTCGGAAGCTCACTGCTGAACATCGTCAAAGCTTTCAGCGGTGGTGATGGTGTTTATCTTGGTGCAGTATGGCTGGAATGCCGCTGCAACGGTGTCATAATCGTAGCCGAGCTCTGCGCAGATCTCGGTGTTTATCGTAGCCGTGCCGTTATCGAAGGTCTTTACTGCCAGAGTGGCGGGGTCGGCGCCGTTCAGGAGAATGTCGGCTGCCATGTCTGCGGTCTCAACGCCGAGGTTTGCATAGTCAACGCCGTAGCCGAGGAATGCGCCGTTGAGAGCAAAGGAGTCGGCGCCGGTGTAGTGGGGGATGCCCGCCTGTGCGAAGGTTTCGTATATTGCAAGCTCTGCCTTCATGATGGAGTTGTCGGTCGGAGTGAATACGGCATCAACGCCGTCGGCTACCATTGCCTGTGCCGCCTGCATGATCTCCTCTGAGGTGGAGCCGGTGTGCTCGACTATCTCAATGCCCTTGTCGGTGAGATACTTCTTCGCTGCCTCTATCGCGGAGGCGGAGGAGTCCTGACCTACATCGTACAGCAGACCGATCTTCTTTGCGTCGGGGTCGTTTGCAAAAATGAGGTTCATGATGGCTGCGGTGTCGAGATAATCACTCGTGCCGGTGACATTCGCACCCGGCTTTTCGAGGCTTTCAACGAGCTCTGCACCAACGGGATCGGAAACCGCGGAGAACACGACGGGGATGCCGTTATCCTCGGTGAGAGCCTGCATACGCATGGCTACCGGAGTTGCAACGCCTATCATGAGGTCAACGCCGTCGGCGATGAAGTTGGAGATTATCTGCTCCATAACGGTCGCATCGGCATTGCAGTTGTCATAGGAGACCTCAAAGGTCACGCCCTTCTCTTCGCCGATCTCCTTCAGGCGGGACTGGATGTTTTCGACTATCTGGTTAAGGGACGCATCGTCTACATAGTTGCATATGCCGACCTTGTAGACCTTTGCGCTGTCATCGCCGCTGTCGCCGCCGTTGCTTCCGCAGGCGCAGAGAGTGAATACCATTGTCAGTGCGCATACGAGCGCGATTGCCTTTTTGATGATGCTTTTCATTGTTTTTTTCCTCCAAAAGATTTTTTTGTTTCTTGGGTGCAGATGGAGGGGAGCCCGTTTTTTAGAATAAAAAAACAGCCGCCTGTCCCGACAATGGGACAAGAGCTGTACTCCTGCGATACCACCCAAATTGACGCTTTCGCGTCCGCTCGCTTATGCGTACCATCATACGCACCCCGATTGATAACGGGAGGGATCCCGTCGGCATCTACTCGGCAAAGCCTTTCAAGCCGCCCTCCGAAGTCCATTCATCCTGCCCCGACGACCGCGATCACACCACCCGCGGCTCTCTTAAACGACGGTTTTGCAGAACTACTACTCTTCGTCACCGGTTTTGATGGTGCAATTATAGCACCGGATTTCCGGTTGTCAATACCGTAATGAAAAAATTTCGGAATTTTTTTGCGGTCGATCGGCATATGCTGACTGACTGTATATAGGAAAGGACAATTTGTGAAAGCAAAAATTATCGGAATGAAAGCGGCAAGTAAACAGACTCTTGATCATGCGTCCGGTGATTTTTGTGCCGGATGCATGATTTTTGCCGTCGGATACTGTGCATTTTGTTGTAAATAACAATTGACTTTTGCCATTTAAAGCGCTATTATTTGTCCATGAAAAACGGTGGTCGGAGCCATCGGAGCCAAGTGAAGGGAGAAGCTGCAATGAGCATCTGCGCAATGAACAATTTCATGAACACCGGCAGACGCTATGAGTCTGTCTACTCCTATTTCCGCTTTGCACAGCTCTGCTATGCAGGGCGTTATTTTGCGGCTTCGTATTTGTCCGACCGGTGTGTGGATCCCAGTCTTTTCTGATATTCAGGAAATCTCAGGGTGTTACCGCTCCGGTAACACCCTGTTTTTTTATTTCACCCTTGCCTGACGGAAGCCAAGCAGGGGAGGCAGAAACAACTTACATTAAAAAAGTAAAAAGGAGAAATCGACATGAAGAAGAAAATAACTGCTCTGGTTATGGCGGCGGCAATGTGTCTCAGCTTTGCCGCATGCGGCAGCGGCGGCGACGATACCGCCAAGGATACCTACACCGTCGGCATCTGCCAGCTCGTCCAGCACGACGCTCTCGATGCCGCTACCGAGGGCTTTAAGGACGCTCTGAAGGAGGAGCTCGGCGACAAGGTACAGTTTGTTGAGCAGAATGCCAACAACGATATCCCGACCTGCGGCACCATCTGCAACGGCTTTGTCTCCGACGGCGTTGACCTCATCCTTGCAAATGCGACTCCGGCGCTTCAGGCAGCCGTTTCCGCAACCCAGTCCATCCCCATCCTCGGCACTGCCGTTACCGAGTACGGCGTGGCGCTTGACATTGAAAACTTCAGCGGCACCGTCGGCGGCAATGTCTCCGGAACCTCCGACCTCGCACCTCTGGATCAGCAGGCCGCAATGGTCACCGAGCTCGTTCCCGATGCAAAGACCGTCGGCATACTCTACTGCTCTGCCGAGGCGAACTCCGTTTACCAGTGCGAGGTAGTCAAGGCGGCTCTTGAGGAAAAGGGCATCACCGTTAAGGTCTACACCTTCTCCGACTCCAACGATGTTACCACCGTTACCGCCACCGCCTGCGACGAGTGCGACGCACTTTACATCCCCACCGATAACACCGCGGCATCCTGCGCCGAGGCAATAAACAATGTCGCTCTGCCCAAGAAGACCCCCATCATTGCGGGTGAGGAGGGCATCTGCAGCGGCTGCGGCATAGCAACTCTGTCCATCGACTACTACCAGCTCGGCGTTACCACCGGCAAGATGGCTGCAAAGATCCTCAAGGGTGAGGCCGACATTTCCACCATGCCCATAGAGTACTACGCAAACCCCGTCAAGAAGTACAATCCGGAGATCTGCCAGGAGCTCGGCATCACCGTTCCCTCCGATTATGTAGCTATCGGCTAATAAACAATCAACCGAAATGAGGTCTGAAAAATGACAATGTCCGTTTACCTGTCCGCCCTGAGCGTTTCCAATCTGATAGGAAGAATGCCCGCCGCCGCTGCGCAGGGCATCATATGGGGACTCATGGCGCTGGGCGTGTTTATAACCTTCCGCCTGCTGGATATACCCGATATGACCGTTGACGGCTCGTTTGCAACGGGCGGTGCAGTTACGGTAATGCTCCTTCTGGCAGGAATGCCCGCATGGGCGGCGCTGCTGATCGCAATAGTTGTGGGCGTTATCACCGGACTGTGCACGGGCTTTCTTCACACAAAGCTCGGCATTCCGGCGATCCTGGCAGGCATACTCACGCAGTTTGCGCTGTACTCGATAAATCTGCGCATAATGACAAAGGCTAACCAGACCGCCAGCGTTCAGAAGTTCGGAATGTTCTGGGAGGACGGCAGCGGATTTCTCGTATCCTCGCTGCACATCCCGCAGGCGATACTCGTCGGCGCCGTCATCGCCGCCGTTATCGTTGCGCTGTGCTACTGGTACTTCGGCACCGAGCAGGGCAGTGCCCTGCGTGCAACGGGCAACAACCCCGCAATGAGCCGGGCACAGGGAATACACATCGAGACCATGAAGGTAATCGGACTCGGTCTTTCAAACGGCATAGTCGCCCTCGCGGGCGGACTTATGACCCAGTTTCAGGGCACTGCCGATGTCAGCATGGGGCGCGGCGCGATTGTAATAGGACTTGCCGCCATCGTCATCGGCGAGATACTGTGCGACGCCATCTTCAGCAAGGGCTGCAACTTTGCCGTTAAGCTGTGCTTTATCATTCTGGGCGGCGTTATCTACTATGCGGTCATGGTCGTCATACTCTGGCTCAAGCTCGACCCGAACGACCTCAAGCTGCTCACCGCCGTGATAGTTGCCGTATTTCTTGCCGTGCCGCAGCTCAAGGCGAGGTCAAAAAACTCGTTTGCAAGCGCCGGAAAGCGTGCGATAACTGAAAGGAGCGAGGCATAATGCTTGAGGTAAGAAACATTTCAAAGACCTTCAATGCGGGCACCATAAACGAAAAGCGGGCATTATCCGAGCTCAGCCTGAGACTTAACGACGGCGATTTTGTCACCGTCATAGGCGGCAACGGAGCGGGAAAGAGCACGCTGCTCAACGCCGTTGCAGGCGTGTGGCCCGTCGATTCCGGAGCCATCATCATCGACGGCGAGGATGTCACCGGCATGCCCGAGTACAAGCGGGCAAAGTACATCGGCAGAGTTTTTCAGGACCCCATGATGGGCACGGCACCCAATATGCAGATTGAGGAAAATCTCGCGCTTGCATACCGCCGCGGCAAAAAACGCGGGCTTAAATGGGGCGTTACCGCAGCCGAGCGCGAGGTATACCGCGAAAAGCTGGCGACTCTCGGACTCGGTCTTGAGGACAGACTCACCGCAAAGGTAGGACTGCTCTCCGGCGGTCAGCGTCAGGCGCTGACGCTTCTCATGGCATCGCTCCAAACTCCTAAGCTTCTGCTGCTCGACGAGCACACCGCGGCTCTCGACCCCGGTACGGCCAAAAAGGTGCTTGAGCTCTCGGATAAGATAATAAGCGAGAATAAGCTCACGGCGCTCATGATAACCCATAACATGAGCGACGCCATCCGCCACGGCAACCGTCTTATAATGATGGACAGAGGCAGGATAGTGCTTGATATTTCCGGTGAGGACAAAAAGAGCCTCACCAAAGCCGACCTCCTTGAGAGATTTGCCGAAAAGGCCGGCGCTCAGGAGGAGACCGACGCCGTGCTGCTGTCGTAAATCGTAATATCGTAATAGTGTACAGTAAATTACCGCCCGTGAGATTTTCTCACGGGCGGTAGAGTTTTATTACTGTTGCAGGAGAATTTCTTTTTCCGCAGGATATGAAGTCACACTAAGCCACATTCAATTACAAGGGAGAAGTGCTGTTCACGATAAACTACCGCACGGACATAACGGCCGACCATGTTGTGCTCTGAAAAGGCGTTCTGTACGACCTTACCCGCGTGGACACATTCGAGGGCTACAAAGAGGACTTGACCCTGTATTGTAGCAGACGAGCGGGACAATAATGCTGTATGCTAATTATATACTTGTTGTTTCAAGCACCTTCCTGTGCTATACTGGTGACATAATTTTTATATCTGATGACTGATGTGCATGACTGGGGGCGAGAAATAATGGCAAACGAAAGTTTAAGCAAGGCAAAGTCAAAGAAAAACGATGAGTTCTACACGGTATTTGACTACATTCAGAAAGAAATGAACGCTTATTTGGAATATGACCCCAATGTTTTCCGCGGGAAAACTGTCTTATTGCCTTGCGATGACCCTGCATGGAGTAATTTTACAAGGTATTTTGCACAGAATTTTGAAACGCTTGGATTGAAAAAGTTAATCAGTACCGGCTATGCAACCGAAAGCAAAGAGCAACAATATGAGCAGTATCATCAAATGTCATTGTTTGAATTGCAGTCGCCGCAATACGATGAAAAGAAATCCCGTGCACATGGTAGAATTTTTACACTTGAACGAGACGCTGACAAATCGGGAACTATTGATATAGATGATTTGCAGTGGGAATACTTGGAGGGCGATGGCGATTTTCGCAGTGATGAAGTAAAGGCCTTGCGTGATGAAGCAGATATAATTGCAACAAATCCACCGTTTTCCCTGTTCCGTGACTTTGTCGCATGGGTGATGGAAGCGGACAAAAAACTTGTTGTTATTGGCAATCAAAACGCTATAACATACAAGGAAATTTTCCCGTTGCTTAAAGAAAATAAATTGTGGATAGGCGCAACCAATAACGGCAAAGACATGGTTTTTGAAGTTCCTGAAGGCGCATATGTTGCACCGAGTGACCGCGAGAAAGCCGCAAAATTGGGCTATGTTGGCAATTATACCAGATTGGGAAATGCGTGTTGGTTCACTAACATCGACCACGGCAGGCGACACCAACCTTTATCGCTAATGACTATGGCAGATAATTTGAAGTATAGCAAGCATAAACAGATTAGAGAGCAGGGCTATGTAAAATATGATAATTACGACGCAATAGAGGTTCCGTTTGTAGACGCTATTCCCAGTGATTACTTTGCGGATATGGGAGTGCCGATTACATATCTTGAAAAACACAATCCCGAACAGTTTGAAGTTGTAAAATTCCGCAAGGGAAATGATGAAAAAGACTTGACATACACAGTTGAAGCCGACACAATTTTGACAGACAGACAGACAGACAGACAGACAGACAGACAGACAGACAGACAGACAGA
>CAVGWF010000015.1:0-28382 GCA_963632825.1 Escherichia coli
CTGGGAGTATGCCTTCAACACGAAGGCGGATGTGGAGGCGCAGCTGGATATGGTGGACGATGTCAGCGCGGCGGTGGACGAGGGCAAGCTTCCGTTCGACAGCGACGGCAGCGGCAACGGCTGGAGCATGTACTCCTCCCAGCTCCTTGCGTCGGCGCGCGAGGATTTCCGCGGCATCTTCGGCGGGCTGTTCTTCCTCGGCATTATCCTCAGCATTGTGTTCAGCTGCGCGGCAGTGCTCATCATCTACTACAAGCAGCTCTCCGAGGGCTATGAGGACGCGGGCAGATTTGAGATCATGCAGAAGGTCGGCATGACAAAGCAGGAAATACGCCGCAGCATAAACTCGCAGCTTCTCACGGTGTTCTTCCTCCCGCTCGTGTTCGCGGGGCTGCACCTTGCCTTTGCCTTCCCCTTCATCCGCAAGATCCTGTATCTGTTCAGCTTCTTCGACACGGGTCTTCTGATCTGGACAACGGCCATAAGCTTTCTTGTTTTCGCCGTGCTCTACGCCATTGTCTACAAAAAGACTTCAAACACCTATTATAAGCTCGTGGCATTCTCGGAAACAAGCCGCTGACCCGGCACCTTTTTCATACAAAAAACCGGCCCTCGGGCCGGTTTTTTCTGTATTGAGATATTATTTTTTAAACTTCAGGTTGGGCTTATAGAACTCAAAGATAACCGCATCGTTACCCTTTTCGTTTGCCCACTCGTGGCTCGTCCAGCAGACGCGCATTGCGCCGAGTGCTTCGCACAGCCTGACGGGGAAGGGCTTTTCCGTTATCTTATACGCAATAAACTGCGGGCGCGCAAGGAAGTTTAAAAGCACATTGCCCAGCAGAAAGGCCGTTACGGGTCTTACCTCGCCGTTATAGTCGGCGGGCGGATTCGCAAGCTGACCGCGCACGACCTCAGGAGCGTTTATTCTGAACCAGCGGACTATGAAGGGATTGAAGCTCTCGATACAGTAGTCGCCGGAATAGCGGCGCAAAAGCGCATATGTCTTCTCGCAGAGCTCCTTGTTGTGCTTGCCGTTTTTGAGCTCGACTATGAGTGCTCCCCTGCCCCTGACGGTTTTGAGGACCTCGGAAAACAGCGGGATGGTCTCGCTCGTTCCGCAAAGTCTGAGCTGCCGGAGCTCGGCAAGAGTTTTGGAATCGACTCTCGCGTCAACGCCGCATACGCGGCTGAGGGTATCGTCGTGGAATACGACGACCTCGCCGTCCTTGGAGAGCTGAACATCAAGCTCTATGCCGTAGCCATAGGACGCGGCACGCTCAAACGCCGCCAGCGAGTTCTCCGGAACGGATCTATCGCGCTTATGCAGCCCTCTGTGTGCAAAATTGCGCTTTACAAAAGGCGCCTTCTGCTTTCTGCGGATCTTGCCGGGAGCGATGAGATACACAAATCCGCCGACGGCGGCAGCTCCCGCAAACGCGGCAAGCTTCAGCACGCTTACCTGTTTTTTCATGGTTGCACCTCCTGTGTTGTTCTTTATGTTATATTTTACACCGAGATAAGCCTCCGGTCAAACATATTATACAAAAAATCGCTGTTGTGCTTGAAAGAAATTTAGTGTAGAATTGGGATACACCATTTATATAAGGATAGGCAGAGAATATGAAGCTTGACAACAAACGCACTATACTGACGGGTCTTGCATTCCTGTCCATCTGCGCGTTCTGGCAGATGTACAACAGCATAGTCCCCCTGATACTCACAAACACCTTCCACCTCAACGAGACCTACTCGGGCGCCATAATGGCGGCAGATAATGTTCTGGCGCTGTTCCTGCTGCCTCTGTTCGGTGCGATCTCGGACAAAACGCACACGAAGATCGGAAAGCGTATGCCGTTTGTCCTGTTCGGTACCGGAATAGCAATAATCCTCATGAATCTGCTGCCGCTTATAGACAACAGCTATGCAGCCGCTCCCAGCACCTTCAAGACCGTTTCGTTCGTGATCGTTCTTGGTCTGCTTCTGGTTGCAATGGGCACATACCGCTCTCCTGCGGTCGCGCTCATGCCCGATATCACCCCAAAGCCCCTGCGCAGCAAGGGTAACGCCATCATAAACCTTATGGGCGCACTCGGCGGCGTTATATATCTCGGCGTTGCCGCCGTCATGTACCCCAACAGCAAGGTCGAGGGTCTTGCCCATGTAAACTACCAGCCGCTTTTCATGGTCGTTTCGGCTATCATGTTCGTGGCTATTGCCGTGCTCTTTCTCACGATAAAGGAGCCCAAGCTCGTTGCTGAGCAGCAGGAGCTTGAAAAGCAGCACCCCGAGTGGAACCTCGCTGAGGACGACGGCAGCGGCAACGAGACCCTGCCCAAGCCCGTCAAAAAGAGCCTTATCTTCCTGCTGAGCTCGATCTGCCTGTGGTTTATAGGCTATAACGCGGTCGAAACATGGTTCACCACCTATGTCAGCCAGGTCATGGGTCAGGCGCTTGGCGGTGCATCCACCTGCCTGCTCATAGCGACCGGCGGCGCCGTCATAAGCTACATTCCCATCGGCATCATTGCCTCGAAATTAGGCAGAAAGCGCACCATCATGGCGGGCATTGTACTGCTGGCTGCCTGCTTCGGACTGGGTTACTTCCTAACGACCGCCTACAGCAGCATAAATCTCATCATGTTTATCGTTTTTGCACTTGTCGGTCTTGCGTGGGCGGCTATCAACGTCAACTCCCTGCCCATGGTCGTCGAGATGTGCAAGGGCTCGGACATCGGCAAATTCACCGGATATTACTACACCTTCTCCATGGTCGCGCAGGTCGTTACCCCGATCGTCGCCGGCTCGCTGATGCGCCATATTGATTATACCATCCTGTTTCCGTATGCCGCGCTGTTCGTCGCGCTGAGCTTCATTACGATGATATTCGTAAAGCACGGCGACAATAAGCCCACCGCGAAAACCGGTCTGGATGCGTTCGAGGACATGGACGACTGATGGATATCTGTATTTTCGGCGCATCCGGCAGGCAGCTTGATAAGAGCTATTACGACGCGGCCTATGAGCTCGGCGAGGCTATCGCCGAGCAGGGCGACCGCATCGTTTTCGGCGGCGGAGCCGAAGGGCTCATGGGCGCGTGCGCACGCGGTGCGCATAAAAACGGCGGCGGCATAGTCGGAATAGCGCCGCGATTTTTCGACGAGCCGGGCATACTGTATAAAAGCTGCACCGAGCTTATCTTCACCGAGACGATGCGCGAGCGCAAGCGGCTCATGCAGGAGCGCTCGGACGCGTGCATCGTGCTGCCCGGCGGCATCGGCACGCTCGAGGAATTTTTCGAGATACTCACGCTCAAGCAGCTCGGTCAGGATGACCGCGCCATAGTTCTGCTGAATACGAACGGCTGCTGGAACACCATGCTCGGTATGCTCTCGGAGCTTGCCGGCAAGCGATTCATGTCGAAAAGCTGCCTTGAGCTTTATTTCGTCGCCGGCACTCCGCATCAGGCGCTTGAATATCTCGCCGGCTATACGCCGTCCACCGGCTCCGTTCACCGGCTTGAGGACTACAACAGATAATGAAAAAGCCGCCCGACGGGCGGCTTTTTCGTATGTCATATCAAATTCAATTTGTCGTTTCCGGAACAACGTCGTATGTCGGGACAACCTCAATGCTTATGCGTCCGTCGTTTACATCGAAGTTCTGCAGAATATCCGCACCGGCAATGACGAAGGTGAACGACTGGATGTCGTTTGGCTTGAGCTCAAAGCCGACCATACGGTTGAGGTCGTATGCAACGAGGGTATCGTCAACATACACCTTCACGATGTAGGATCTCAGATCTATGGTCGAGTCGGTCAGGTTCACATATTTCGTCTGCACGATGAAATCGTCGCCGCGGGAGAACGCCTTCGTGACGGTTATCGGCAGGTTTGAAACGGAGCTGACGCTCTCGGTGGTCGAGTAGAAGTCCTTACCCTTTTCGGGCGTGAAGCGGGCACCGCTGTAGTAAACGCTCTGACCGAGCCAGTCGCCGTACAGCGCACGGTTTGCAAGGCTGCTGGCGTTATAGACCTTCAGCTCGTTTGCGTTGCTGGTCACGAGGGTGTTCGGAATGAGCACAAGCTTGTCGGCGGTAAAGTTTATGCTGTCATAAACGCCGCCGCACATGATCGCAAGACGGGTGCTGCCGCGCTGGTCCATGCTGTAGACATTGCGGTTAAACGAGGACAGGCAGTAGAATGTGTCTCCGAATTTGTACAGCGAGCGGTTTCTGACATTCGTGGTTTTGGGGAACTCGCCGACGACCTTCACCACGCCGGGCGTCTGGAGTGAGATCGCATAAAGGTTCAGGTCATAGTTTCCGTCGCTGTCATAGGCGAGAAAATACATGACATGACCGTCGAAAAGGCTGGTGTTTATCTTATAGTCCGCAACCTTCTGAACGCTGCCGCGAGCCTCGTCATAGGAATAGAGCTTGTCAACATAGACCTGCGTCTCGTTGCCGTCGGCATCCTTGACGGTCACGGGCTCGGACATCTTGAAGTAGATAAGTCCGTTCCAGCCGTAGGGCACGAAATTTGGCACCTGACTGTAGGAAAGGTCGGTGAGGAAGGCGTTGAAGCCGCCGTTTACTATCCTGCCGAACGAGTAGACATAGCCCGAGGGCCGGTCTGCATATGCAGTAAATGCCAGAGCGTACAGTCCGCCGTTATAGAAGCAGTACGATTCGATTATATAGCCGCTGTAAACGGTGCCGAGCCTGCCGGTGGCGGGGTCATAGCACATCAGCGAGCCGCTTGCCGTGCCGGAGGTGCTCAGGCAGAAATACACCTTGCCGTTATAAACGCTTATGTTGTTCAGATATTGCCCGACCGGTGCGGTGTACAGTGCCTTTGCCCTGTTAACGCCGTCGGAGGCATACAGCGTGTAGCGCACGGTGTCAACGGTCTCGTAGTTTTTGTACAGGCAGTAGTAGGTGCTGCCGATCTGCACGGTAATGCTGTCATTTTCAAGGTTTGCCTCGTAGGGCGCCATATCGGCGTTTACCTTGGAGTCGCTGCCCTTGCGCTCGGCGGGCAGCAGCAGGCGCGCAACAACGGTGGCTATCTGTGCGCGGGTGGTGTTATATGTACCGTGGAAATTATTATACCCGTCCATGCCGATGAGGATGCCGGCAGAATAAAGCGTTTTGACGGAGCTCATATAGTATGCGGGGATGGATGCCTCGTCGTTTATCGCAAGGTCGCTTATCGCGGGCATATCCTCCTCGCTTATCGTGCGCGAGAACAGATAGGCGAGGTCGTATCGGTTTATTATACCGTCGAGCCCCGAGCCGGTCGGGCAGCTTGAGGGCAGAATGCCCTGCTGTGAACAGTACCGGTAAAACGGGTCAAACCACTTTTCGCCGTCACGCTGAGTCTCGTTAAGGGCGTTGCCGTAATATGTCGCATGAATGCGGGCGGCGATCGCCAGAGCGTGCGCCCATGTGACATAGTCGTCAAAGCCGAAGGTGCCGTTTGGGTAGCCTATCATGATGCCCTTGTTGTACGATATCTCGATACCGGAATAGCCCCAGAAATTTGTGCTGAGGTCGGAGAAGGTGGTGTTTGTCATGTCGGCAACATCGTCGAACACGGCGAGCCCCTCGCCGGGTATCTGCTCGGCATACGCGCTCACGGGCGCGGCCCCTATGATGCAGCACACTGCCAGCACGAGTGCAAGCGCATTGCGTAGCTTCTTCATATATTGAACCTCCGATGGAACAAGTGTTACAATTTAGTGTCAAAATTGATTATAGCAGGTTACATAATATTTTGCAATAGAATTTTTTAAAAGAGACGCGCAGAATCGGTAGACATAATTATAACCTGAGCGGCGGAAAAAATCAACGCTTTCGTGACGCGCAAAATCGCGGGATTTTCCCCTCGAAGCGCTCTAAAAAGCCTTGACATTTGAGGAATATCGGATATAATGTTATGGTCTGCCGGTATGTGCAGACTATCCTTGTTCCCGCGGAATGCGGGGACCAAAAGACCAGAAGGAGGTGCAAACCATGGCAAAAGCAACTGAGAAGTACGAAGTAATGTACATCATCAACCCGAACTTCAGCGAGGAGCAGACCGCTGCCGTCGTCGAGAAGTTCAAGGCGCTTGTTGAGGCTAATGGTACCCTGGACGAACTGGAGGAGATGGGTAAGCGCAAGCTCGCTTACGAGATCAACTACATTTCTGAAGGCTACTATGTGCTGATGAAGTTCACCAGCGGCGCGGATTTCCCCGCAGAGCTGGACCGTATCCTCGGCATCACCGACGGCATCATGCGTCGCCTGATCACCCTGCGTGCTGAGTAAGGAGACGAGTTATGCTTAATCACATCACGATCATGGGCCGCCTGACCCGTGACCCCGAGCTGAGATACACTCAGTCACAGACCCCTGTCGCATCGTTCACCCTTGCCGTTGACCGCGATTACGGCGGCCGCGACGGCGGCGAAAAGCAGACCGATTTCATCGACTGCGTTGCATGGCGCTCGACTGCCGAGTTTGTCAGCAAGTATTTCGCCAAGGGCAGCCTTGCCGTTGTTTCCGGCAGGCTTCAGATCCGCGACTGGACCGACCGCGAGGGCGGCAAGCGCCGCAGCGCCGAGGTCGTTGTTGACAATATGTATTTCGGCGAGAGCAAACGCCGCGAGGGCGGCGAAATGCGCGGTGATCCCCGTCACAACGCAGGCTATGACGCTCCGAAGAGCTATGAGGCTCCGAGCGCATCTGCATTTGCCGAGCTTGGCGACGATGACGGCGAACTGCCGTTCTGAAAATAATATAGGAGGATACAGCTAATGGCTTTCGATAAGAACAATCCGAAAAACCGCAAGCGCAGAAAAGTATGCCAGTTTTGCGTAGATAAGGCCACCAGCATCGACTATAAGGATACTGCAAAGCTCCGCCGCTATATGTCCGAGCGCAGCAAGATCCTGCCCCGTCGTACCACCGGTACCTGCGCAATGCATCAGCGCCAGCTCACCGAGGCTATCAAGAGAGCCCGTCAGATCGCTCTCCTGCCTTATGTGACCGACTGATAACGACCGCATCCGCAGCAAAAGCTGCGGATGTTTTTTTGCGCCCGAAGGCAAATAAAGAATTACCCGTGTCCGGTATGCGATATAGTCCCCTCAGAGCAGACACTCGAAAAAGCAAAAATTTCGAGACTGCAATGAGGGGACCATATCAATGTTGACCGGCACGGGTAATTCTTATTTTCAGAACTTTATCTCCTTGCCTGCCTTGCGCCACTGCTTGAATTCCGCAACGGCAGTAAACAGTGCGTCTGAGGAGGAGTTGATGGCGGTCTCCACCGAGTCCTGAATGACACCGATGATGAATCCGACTCCTACGACCTGCATTGCAATGTCATTGGAGATGCCGAACAGCGAGCATGCCATAGGGATCAGCAGCAGCGAGCCGCCGGCAACGCCGGATGCGCCGCAGGCGCCGAGAGCTGCCATGATCGACAGAATGATCGCAACGGGCAGATCCACCGGAATGCCGAGGGTGTGCACGGCCGCAAGGGTCATGACGGTGATAGTCACCGCAGCGCCGGCCATATTTACGGTCGCACCGAGGGGGATGGACACGGAGTAGAACTCGCGGTCGAGGCCGAGGCTCTCGCAGAGATTCATGTTAACGGGGATGTTGGCTGCCGAGGAGCGGGTGAAAAATGCGGTAACTCCGCTTTCCCTGAGGCACTTGAACACCAGCGGATAGGGGTTCTTGCGGATCACGGCGAATACCATGATGGGGTTTACGACGAGGGCGGCAAACAGCATACAGCCGACGAGTATGAGCAGGAGTCTGCCGTACTCGGTGAAGATGGCAAGGCCGCTGGTGGATACTGCGGTGAACACGAGACCGAGAATGCCGAACGGCGCGAGGCTTATTACAAAGCGCACGGCCTTTGTGACGGCTTCGGAGGCGTCGGCGAGGAACTGCTTTGTGGTATCGGATGCGGCTTTGAATGCAAAACCGAGAACTATCGCCCAGAACAGAACGCCGAGGTAGTTGCCGGAAACTATCGAGCCGATGGGGTTAGCCACGATGTTTGAAAGAAGTCCGGTGAAGATGGCGGCAAAGCTGTCGGGAGCCTCGTTGGACACGGCATCGGTGAGCGTAATGCTCACAGGGAACATGAAGCTTGCGCACACCGCGACGACTGCCGCAAGGAAGGTGGAAATAAGATAGAGTACGATAACGGTGCCGAACTGCTTTCCAAGGTGCTCCTTGGACTGTGCAAGGGCGCTGATGATAAGAATAAACACCAGCAGGGGTGCAATGGCCTTCAGGGCGCCGACGAACAACTCGCCGAGGATGCCTATGCCGGGTGCGGTCTCGGCGGCGTTGGGAATAAGCAGGGCAAGGGCGGCGCCGATGACCATGCCTATAACTATACGCAGCACGAGGCTCACGCTGTTATACGCTTTTACGATTTTCATTTGTCTTTTCTCATCCTTTGCTGCTGATTTGTTGTTAAGCTGCTGTTAAGCGCGCAAGGAACAGTTTAATAATTTTGTCACAGCTTGTCAATATCAATATGCCGACACCGGCATGTGCATTTTTCATAGGTGTTTTTTCAGATGAGCATTGACGCATCTGCGGACACGGTCATTGCGGTGCTGCGACCGGCGGGTACGGGCAGGATCGTGAAGCCGCCGCACTGCAAACAGACGCAGTCAGCCCCTCCTGCACCGTTGTGCGGAGGGGCCGGTTATATACTGACTGCCGTCACTGCTTTCTGCTTTTCCTATGCTCCTGGATACGCTCGAAAGCGGACCTGTATTCTATCTGGCTCAGGCGCGGGAAGGCTGCGAGCAGGTGACGGTGTACAAGGTTTTTCTCCTCGAGCAGCGATTTGAGCTTTTCGCGCAGCTCGGCAGCATTCTGCTGAGCGTCCTCACGGCGCTCCCTGAGCTTTTCACGCAGCTCTGCGGCATCCTGCTGAGCATCCTCGCGGCGCTCCCTGACCTTGAGGGTACCGTCGGTCAGCCCGTCGCCGATACCGTAGGAGACCTTTTCTATCGCCCTTGCAACATCGTCTATGGCGCGCATATGCGCATCGAGCTTAAGAGCATAAAAGCCGGTTATGCCGAGGTCTGTCAGCAGCATTGCCGAGAGTATGCCGAGCAGGACATTGCCGTGTGTGCGGGGGATGCTCTCTATAATGTGCACAAGCTCCATGACCATCGGGTGGAAGATGTACAGGATGCATATGCAGCCAACACCCCACAGAAGCGAGAACTTAAGGCAGACATAGCCGCCGATGTTGAATGCGTTGTCACTGTAGTCCCACAGGCGCGTGTGCATGAACTTTTCCGATGCCCAGCCGACGATCAGCTCAAACACCGAGCATATCACAACGCTGCCGAGGTACACGAAAAAGACATTGTCCTGAAGCGGCGTGAGCACGAGAATAACAGCGACAAGTCCGTAACCGTATATCGGGCATATGGGACCTATAAGAAAGCCGCGGTTAATGAATTTGCCCTTGTTGGCAGCGTGGAATATGACCTCCACGCACCATCCGGCAAAGCCGTAGATAAAAAACAGCCACAGCAATTGGGTAAAGCTATAAGTCAATAATATCAATCCTCTGCTAAAATTGTCGCATCATTATAACAGTCTTTTCGCCGTTTTTCAACCGCCTATGCTCCCTTGCCGTGCGGATTTTCGTCCTTTGCGGCACGGGCTTTTCTGACTGTCTCTTATCTTATCGTTTTGCCGTTCAGCACGGCTTTTTTGAGCTCATCACCGTCGTAGCACAGCTTGAGTGAGAAAAACGGCTCGTCCGTTTCGAGGAGCCTCAGGAATATCCTGTCCCCCTCCCACAGCGTAAGCTCGTACAGCTTTTTTCCGTCGATCCATTCGAGCACGCCCTCGTCACACTGCCTGAGCTCACCCTCGAAGCCGTCGGCGGTGAACAGGTGCATATACTCCGACTCGCACACGGTGTTCACAAATGTCACTATTCCGCGATAGCGCCATGAGGTGAGGGTGAGCCCCGTCTCCTCCTTTGCCTCGCGCAGCAGGCACTCGTCCGGGCTCTCGTCGGGCTCGAACTTTCCGCCGATGCCTATCCACTTGTCGCGGTTTATGTCGTTTTGCTTTTTCACCCTGTGCAGCATGAGATATTTGCCGTCACAAATTATATAGCACAGCGCAGTATTGAGCATAAATTATTCCCCTTATGTAAAAATTCCGACCTGCGGTCGGAATTTTTACTCACTCGATCTCAAGCTTCATCGGCAGCCAAAAGGTGAAGCCGTAAAGCACGGTGTTTATAAAGCAGCGGGTATCATCGTACCATACCTTTTTGCCGGCCTTCTTCGCTACCGCGAAATATTCGGCAAGGTGCATTCCGTAAAGCGCCATGGGCACGAGAGGATTCTTCTTCCATATCGCATAGGCGATGCTTGCCGCTCCCAGACCGAGAACACCCTTACGGGCAGTGCTCCAATAGTTCATTGTATTATCTCCTTTAACTCGTTTGATGCTGTCATTATAACAGACATTGTGTTTAGAAACAAGTGCTTATTCATCCTGCGTGCGCTCGGATATGATATATCTCGGACGGTGCTTTGCCTCCATGTATATCTTTCCCACATACTCGCCGATGATGCCCATGCACATGAGCTGCACACCGCTGACAAAGCAGATTATGCAGGTCATGCTCGCCCAGCCGGCCACCGCGTGACCGCTCAGCGCCGCCACGATCGCCCAGACGACTCCGACAAAGCTCAGGAATGCGACGATCATGCCGAAGCTCATTATAAGTCTCAGCGGCTTGACCGAAAGGCTCGTTATGCCGTCCACCGCAAGCGCTATCATTTTGCGCAGAGGATATTTGCTCTCGCCGGCTATGCGCTCATGCCGCTCATACTCAACGCTCGTGCTCTTAAAGCCCACCAGCGGCACCATGCCGCGCAGGAAAAGGTTTACTTCCCTGTAATTTGCAAATTCCTTAAGGACTCTCGCGCTTATGAGCCGGTAGTCGGCATGGTTATACACGACCTCCGCGCCCATCATGGAGAGGAATTTATAAAAGCCCTGAGCCGTGGTGCGCTTAAAGAATGTGTCGGTTTTTCGGGACGATCTCACACCGTATACGACCTCACAGCCGTTAAGATACTCCTGCACCATCCGATCCATGGCATCTATATCGTCCTGCCCGTCGCAGTCTATGGATATGCTTATGTCGCAGACATCCTTGGCCTCCATGAGTCCCGCAAGAACCGCCGCCTGATGACCGCGGTTACGGCTCTGGCTTATGCCGATATAGTGCTCGTCCGACTTTGCAAGCTGCTTTATTATCTCCCATGTGCGGTCGCGGCTGCCGTCGTTTACAAACAGCACGCGGCTGTCCTCCGATATAAGTCCCCGCGAGGCAAGGTCGGTTATCTTTTTGAGGAACATCGGCGCCGTTATCGGCAGCACCTCCTCCTCGTTATAGCACGGTATTACAATATAAAGTCTTGGAAGCTTCATCTTTCTCATCCTCCGTGGTACTACTGAAGGCAATTCTAAAGCATACTTTGCATCATGTCAATATTGACCGTTGATTTATGCCGCAGCTTGCAGTAAAATAACTCATCATATCTGACAGGAGGCAACCGTAAATGAGCTATATCCCCACCGTTGAGCAGGCAAAAGAGCTTGTGATGAAATACAACAAGGAGCCGTTTCACATCCAGCACGCCGAGACCGTTTCCAAGGTCATGGGCGAGCTTGCAAAGGAATTTGACCCGGAGCGGGCGGATTTCTGGGCAGCAGTCGGAATGCTGCACGACATAGACTTTGAGCTGTATCCCGAGCAGCACTGCGTAAAGGCAAACGAGATGCTGCACGAGCTCGACATAGACGAAAGCGTCATCCACGCCGTCATAAGCCACGGATACGGAATCTGCATTGATGTAGAGCCCGAGCTTTTCATGGAAAAGGTGCTGTTTGCCACCGATGAGCTCACCGGTCTCATAGGTGCGGTCGCGCTTATGCGTCCGAACGGCATCTCCGACATGGAGGTAAAATCGGTGAAGAAAAAATTCAAGGACAAGAAATTCGCCGCCGGCTGTTCGCGCGAGGTCATCCTGCGCGGCGCCGAGATGTGCGGCTGGGATCTGGATACACTTATCCGGAAAACGCTCGACGCCATGCGCGCATGATAAAGATATACATTGCCGATGTGAGTGCTCTCGACACGGACCTTGCGCTCAGGAGCGTACCGGCACAAAGGCGCGAAAGGGCACTGAGAATTGCGGATGAGAGCTCGCGAAGAATGAGTCTCGGCGCAGCGGTGCTCGCGCGGAATGTCCTCGGAACGGGCGTCTGGAGCGTGAGCGAAAACGGAAAGCCGTATCTGTCCGGCGGGAGCGTGCATTTTTCGCTCTCGCACTGCAATGACAGAGTCCTGTGTGCCGTATCTGACGCGCCGGTCGGGGCTGACATCGAGCGCATAAGGAAAAACGGCGTGCGCCTTGCCAAGCGGTTTTTCGCACCCGACGAGGAAGCGCTCGTCACCGCAGCCGACGAGCCCGACGCGGAGTTCTGCCGCATATGGACCCTGAAGGAAAGCTATATAAAGCTGCGCGATATGCGCCTTGCCGATATGCGGGGCTTCTCCGTTTTATCCTCCGGCTCCGCCCTTTTTTCACAGCGGTACGGTGAATGCTTCATCTCCTGCTGCACCGACGGCCGCTCCGCAATCGAAATAATCGAAACAAAAATCTGAGACCATTCAGGTCTCAGATTTTTTCAAGCAGCTTTGGAAGCTCGGACAGGGCGTGTATCTCGAAGTCCGCGGGGATGCCGGGGTTTGCCGGAAGCGAGCCGGGGTTAAACCAGCAGGTTCTTATGCCCGCATTTATGCCGCCGAGAATATCCGATGTAAGACGGTCGCCGACTATGACGGCACTGTCGCGCTCAAACCCGTCTATCTGAGCGAACACGGCGTCAAAGAACTCGCGCGAGGGCTTATCCGCGCCGAGCCGCTCGGATATGAATATCTTCTCGAAATACGGCGCTATGCCGGCGCTTTTAATGCGCCCGTCCTGCACGGAGGCGGTACCGTTTGAGACGATAAACAGACGGTATTTGCCCTTGAGTGCCTCAAGAAGCTCCGGCGCGCCATCGACAAAGTAATGCCCGATGCCAAGAAGATACTCATAGCTTGCCTGCATCATCTCGCTGGGTACGCCCCTTATGCCGAGCTCATCAAACAGAATGTCGAACCTGCGCACGAGCACCTGCTCACGCGTGAGCTCGCCGCGCTCAAGCAGCGCCCACTGTGAGTCGTTTATCTCGCTGTAGCGCTTTATTATCTCGGGTGTGACGGGTATTCCTGCTCGCTCGAATGTCTTTTTTATCGCCGCAGCCTCGGCCCTGCCGAAGTCGAGCAGCGTATCGTCAATGTCAAGAAAAACGAATTTTATCATATCTTCACCTCAATGCACCGCGTAGAAGCTCCAGCGCTGCCGGAGCTTCTTTGGGGCCATATCAACAAGCCTCTCAAGCCATATTTCAAATGTAAGATTATAATTATCGTAAAAGCTCAGGCACGCCTTTTCTCCGTCCGGTCCGAAGTTAAGATCCGGTCTTTCCGAGCAGAAGTCAAACAACCGGCGCATCCGCTCATACACCTTATCGAGCGCGAGCGGCGATCCCGCGCCCACGGCAAGCGTGTGCATCATCCCCTCGTTTTCCGAAAACCAGTCCCAGAATTCCTTCAGCTTATCCGCCGGTATGCTGCGCGGGGCAAAGCGCGGGTTTTTCCGCTCAATGATCCCGCGCACTCTGAGCGCCGATGCCGCCTCGAGCTCCGGGCTCTCAATGCGCAGACGGCTCATGCGTTCGTTTGCCTGTGCTCTGCGCCCCGTTGCGGCATAGAGCGTTGCCCATGTCAGCTGAAGCATCGGCTGAACACAGCCGTACCTCTCAGCCTCACAGAGTTCAAACTCCGCATCATCGTACCGGCGCATCATAAGCAGGCAGTTCGCCGCGTTTGCGTGGATCGAGCCGAGCAGTGCGTCCTCGCGTACGGCCGGCAGCTCGTTTCTTTTCGGTCGTGACAGCACCTCGTCAAGCGCCTTTATATATGCGTTGAGCGCGCCGTCATAGCGTTTTTTTGTGTGCAGGCAATTTGCCAGCCGAAGATATACCATGTAAAACTCCGGATCGCAGCCCGCCGACTCTCCGTAGAAAAACAGCGCCGGCTCGGTCATGCCGTACTTCTCGCACAGAGCGCCCGCGAAAAAGTACCACGCGGCATAATCGGCATCACTGCGGCAAAACCCTTCCAGGCCGCGCAGCTTTCTCGACGCCTCGTTCAGCCTGCCGTGCGTCATCAGCTCCAGAGCGTCTATAAGTCTGAGCCTTGCGGCAATGTCATCCCTGAACGCCGGGTCGATCAGCTCGCCGAACATACGCCGGTGATTATAAAGCTTATCACCGAATTTCTCCGCCGCTCCTGGCAGCTTCAGCATAAGCTCGGCACACCTATTCATTTTTCTTCTGTGCCTTTCGTTCATGCCCTGCATTATATTCTAATCCTTATGCCCTGTAAAGCAAAAAAATCCGCAAGCTGTATTGACAACCTCGGAACAATGTGATAAATTTTTATTAACCAATCGGTTATAAAAAATATGGGGAGGAAACTGATTATGACCAAGTCACAAAAAGATGAAGCAAAATTCCTTGACACTCGCATTGACGACGAGACCGCTTCCGTACTCGAAAAGTGGAACCTCGCCATTTTGGCTGTCGCGCTGCTGCACGATGCCGACCATATCCGTCAGGCTATCAGATGGAAATACAAGATCCCGCTCCAGCTGTGGATAATAAACCTTGCCGTTTATGTCCTGCCCACCGTTTCCGAGTTCCTTATAAAGAACAAGCGTTCTTCCTCGTTCCTCACGCTTGTTTCCAGCGGCGTTGTTACGAGTGCCGCGTTCCTGAAGGTCCACCTCTGGAAGCCGACGACCGATATCTGGGGCGTTTGGAATCACAACTACTTTAAGCTCGCCAAGGGCGTATGGCATGAGGGTCAGTTCATAAAGGGCATCGACTGGATCGACTGGGCTCTGCTCTGGGATCTGCCCGCGGTATCCATCCCCGCCTGCATCGCTTCCCTGAAAAAGCGCAAAGAGATGAAGGAAAACCTCCTCGGCGAGGGCAAGTAATTTTATAGCTGACGGGAGAGTTTTTTGCTCTCCCTTTTCAATATTGTCATGAAAGAAATATCTCTCAGAATACTCGATATGGAATGTGCCGCCTGCGTTGCGCGGCTCGACAGGGCGCTTTTGAAGGTTCCCGGCGTTACTGATGCTGCCGTGAGCTACGCTTCGTCCTGCGCGTTCATAAGCTATGACGAGGCGAAAACGGATATCGAAGCCATCGCGCTGGCGGTAAAAAAGGCGGGCTTCCGTACGCCGACAGAGGAGGCAGACATTGAATTTTGCTCTGCCGACACTGCCCGCACGGAGGAGGCGCTCGCCGCCGTTTCTTCGGTGTACGGCGTAAAGGAGGTCCGGAAAACCGACGGCGGCTGCACCGTTTTCATGTGGGCGGTGGGCGTTGACGCACGCGATCTGACGGCCGCCTGCTCAGCGGCGGGAATTGAAGCCTCTCTCGGTGAGGTGCGCGGCGGCGATGCCGACTGCGAGCTCGAAAAGCGCATGAGTCTTCTCAAAACACTCGTGACCTCCGCCGCCTGCACCGCGCCGCTTATGCTTGAGGTTCACCCCAAGCTGCAGTTTCTGATCGGAAGCGTGCTGCAATTCGGTCCCGGACGGTATTTCTACAGGAGCGCTCTGCGGGGACTTAAAAACCGCAGCTTCGGCATGGATCTTCTCGTTTCGCTGTCGTCCACTCTTATCTATGCCTACAGCTCATACATCGCGCTTACCAAGAAAAAGGACTTCAAGCTCTATTTCACCTCCGACGGCGTTTTACTCTCGCTCATTCTTTTCGGAAAGTACATGGAGCAGGTAGCAGCCGGAGAGGCAAACTCCGCGATAAGAAAGCTCATGCATCTTCAGCCGCGCACCGCAATGGTTTATAAAAACGGCTCGTTTGTCGAAACTCCGGTGGATAAGATCGCCGAGGGCGACACCGTGCTCATCCGTCCCGGCGAGCGCATACCCGTAGACGGCGTTATATCCGGCGGCCGGTGCGCCGTTGACGAATCCATGCTCACCGGCGAGAGCATGCCGGTGGACAAGACCGAGGGCGACCGCGTTATAGGAGGAAGCCTCAACCGTTCGGGCTCGGCGCATATATGCGCGCAGGGACTCGGCAAGGCGTCGGTCTTGGAGCAGATAATATCCGTTGTGCGCAAGGCTCAGTGTGAAAAAGCGCCCGTTCAGCGCTTTGCCGACGGCGTTGCGCGCTGGTTTGTTCCCGGCGTTATCGGCGCTGCGGCGGCAACATTTTATGTGTGGTACCGCCATATAAAGCCGCATGATCTCGAAAAAGCACTGCTCAACTGCTGCGATGTGCTGTCGGTGGCGTGCCCGTGCGCGCTGGGGCTCGCAACGCCCACCGGTCTGATGGTCGGCTCCGGAAACGCCGCAGAGAGGGGCATACTCTTCCGCAGCGGCACAGAGCTTGAAAACGCCTATAAAGCCGACTGCGTTGTTTTCGACAAGACCGGCACCCTAACCATAGGCAAGCCGGTTCTTACCGACATTTATCCGCTCGGAGTCACCGAAAAGGAACTCATAACGCTCGCGGCGGCACTGGAAAATCACTCGGATCACCCGCTGTCACGCGCCGTCGCGGAGTATGCCTCAGCGGTGTACCCCGGCGAGTCCCTGCCCGAGGTCTCCGATTTCAGCTACGAGCCCGGTATGGGCATACGGGCAAGGGTAAACGGGCGGTCCGTTATATGCGGCAGCAGGAAAATGCTCGGCGGCGAATGCGGGCTCGGCGAGCTTCCGGATGTGCGCATGGATGCCAAGGCGGAGGTGGTCGTTGCCGCAGGCGGCAGGGTCATCGGCGTGCTCGGCATTGCCGACACCCTGAAGCCGGAGGCGGCCGAGGCCATAGCCCGTCTGCGCGATGCCGGAAAGCAGGTCTGGATGCTCACCGGCGACAATGAACGCACGGCAAGAGCCATTGCAGCCAAGGCTGGCATATGCAATGTCCTGTACGAGGTGCAGCCGGACCAAAAGGCTCAGGCGATAGAGGATCTCAAGGCTCAGGGGCACTGCGTGTGCATGGTCGGCGACGGCATAAACGACACGCCCGCTCTTGCCACCGCCGACTGCGCGGCAGCCATGGGCGGAGGCTCTGACATAGCCATCGAATCTGCCGGCATACTGCTGCCCTCGGGCGATCTCAATAAGCTGCCGGAGGCATTCGCCATATCCTCGGCTACCATAAAGACCATAAGGCAGAACCTCAGATGGGCACTGTTTTACAATCTTATCAGCATTCCGGTCGCGGCTGCCGGTATTCTGCATCCGTCAATATGCGCGGCTGCGATGTCGCTGAGCTCTATAGGCGTTCTGATGCACTCGCTCATGCTCAAGGATCTCGGCAAGGAAAAGGAGAATCGGTCAAAATGGAAGAAAAAACGCTGAGCACCGGCATAAGGGGCATGTACTGCCGCCAATGTCCGGAGCTGATACTCGGCGATCTTTTGCAGACTCGCGGCGTTCTCGATGCGGATATCGCATATTTTAAGGGTGAGCTGACGGTGGTGTACGATCCCGGTATAGTGTCCGAAAGCGATATCCGGCGCGTTTTGTCCGACGGCGGCTATCCCGCCTGCGAAAAAGGTGCCGCCGGTACAAATCCCATCCTGAACGCCCTGAAAAGTCCGTTCAAGAGAAAACCCAAGCCGTAAAAATTACCGCCTCATGGCGGTAATTTTTTTGCGCTTTTTTCGGAATTATATCCCCCCACCCGGCTTGCGGAGGGCGCTTTTAAATGTTAAACTTCAGACAACAACAGTTGAAGGAGACCCGCTATGAGCACTCTCACAAGCACAATTGAGCAGTATTGGACGCGCCGTGCAAGCTCCTACACCGATGTGGTGCGCAAGAATCTATCCGACGGCTGGGACCGCAAATGGGCGGATGAGCTCATATCGCACTTTCCCAAGGGCAAGGGGCTGCGCGTTCTCGATATCGGCACGGGTCCGGGCTTTTACGCCATTATCCTTGCCGCGCGCGGCTATGATGTGACCGCCGTAGACTGCTCGGACGGCATGCTTGAGCAGGCGCGCCGCAATGCCGGCAGGCTTGCCGACCGCATAAGCTTTTTAAAGATGGACGCTCAGTCGCTCGGCTTTGGGGACGATTCCTTCGATGTTATAGTTACGAGAAACCTCACATGGAATCTGCCCGATCCCGCAGGCGCATACGCCGAATGGCGGCGGGTGCTGCGCAGGGGCGGAGTTATGCTGAACATCGACTCCAACTGGTACGCCTATCTGTTCGACGACGAAAAGAAGCAGGAAAAGCAGGCTGACCGTGCAAATACCGTTCAGGCGGGCTTTGAGGACTATGAAAGCTACGACGAGGGCTGGCTGATGGAGAATATCTCACGCCAGCTCCCCATGGGAAGGCTTGCGCGTCCGCAATGGGATGCGGTAACGCTTCTCGCTCTCGGCTTTTCAAATGTCAGCGCCGATACCTCGGTAAGCAGCAGGCTGTGGAGCCGCGAGGAAATGCTCAACTATGCGTCAACTCCGTGCTTTCTTATAAAGGCGGTAAAGTGAGGATCAGTATGAAAAGAAGAATTACCGCGCTGCTGCTCGCAGTGCTCATGACGGCAGGCCTCTGCGCCTGCGGAAGCGGTGCCGAGCGCGGCGACGGCAAAAAGATACTGCGCGTTGCGGAGAGCTTTGCTTACCCCAGTCTCGACGCGCACAAGGAATACTACGGCTGGTATACCTCCATTTACGGTATAACCGAGTCTCTGTTCAGGATGGGCGACGACAGTTCGGTGCTGCCCTGCCTTGCCGAAAAGGCCGAGGCAGACGACGACGGTCTTACATGGACGGTAACGCTGAAAGACGGCATCTGCTTTTCAAACGGCACGGCGGTGACCGCCGGCATGGTGATAAAAAATCTCAGGCGAGCGGGCGAGGTAAACATACGCTTTGCGCATTTTGCCGGCTATGAATACAGCGCCGTGAGTGACACGGTGCTTACCGTTAAAACTCCGGAGGTCTATCCCACGCTCATTAACGACCTTGCATCTCCCGAGATGGCGATAATGGATCTTGACGCAACGGCTGACTTCGACAACGCCCCCGTCGGCACGGGACCGTTTGTTATAAAAAGCTTTGAGCCCGAGGGCACCGTCGAGGTATCCGGAAACGACAACTACTGGGGCGGCGATGTAAAGCTCGACGGGGCGATATTCTACTATATGCAGGACGATGAGTCCAAGCTCATGGCTATGCAGAACGGCGAGATAGACTGCTACACCAGCGTTACCGCCGCCGCAAAGGAGATATTCGAAGCATCCCCCGATAAATATACCGTGACCGACATTCCCGCAACGAGGCTGCAATTTTACATGCTCAATCAGAACCGTCTGTCCGACGGTCTCCGCAGGGCGATAAACCTCACAGTCGACTGTGAGGCGATAGCCTCCTATTTAAACGGAACCGTGACGGCGGCGGTCGGACCGTTCGGCAGCTCTGCGGCTTACGGCAAGGCCGTAAAGCCCGCCGTTGACATTGCTGCGGCAAAGGCCGCGATAGAGGCGGAGGGCTACACCCTCGGTGCCGACGGCATATATCAGAAAAACGGGCAGCCTCTGAAGCTCAGCATATGCTACTACGCCGCCCGCTCGCTCGACTCTCTCGCGCTTCTCATTCAGGAGCAGCTCAAGGCCGCCGGCATTGACTCCGTTCTTACCGCTCAGGAGGATGCCGACGCGACCTATGTGACCTCCGGCGGCTACGACATCGCGCTCTACTGCATGATAGCGGACAAAAACGGCGATCCGTATTACTTTATCGACACCGTTCTGCGTCCCGGCGGCTACTGGAGGTCGGCAGGCTTTGAAAGCGCCGAGGCTGCCGGTCTCATAGCGCAGCTTGAGACCGAGACCGACACGGCAAAGCGCGCCGAGCTTGCAAACGAGATCGTTCAGCTTGCCATAGACGACAACGCCATCGGCTGTGTCGGGCTGTTCAACAACATAACCGTTGCGGCAAAGGGCGTAAGCGGGATACACGAGAGCTCCCCGTTCGATTTCTACCTCATAGACGCAAGCACCGATATAGCCTGAGATATAATCTGACAGGAGTCCCGGAAGAGTGGGGCTCCTGTTTCCGAGCAGAGGTGAAAAGACATTAAAAAATATATAGGAAAACGCCTGCTGCAGCTTGTTATAATAGTCATAGGTCTGAGTCTGCTGACCTATCTTCTGATGTATATATCGCCCGGCGACCCTGCGCTTAAAAAGCTCAATGCGCAGGGCGTTACGGTTTCCGAGGAAGCTCTCGCCGAGGCGCGGCATGAAATGGGACTGGACAGGCCGTTTCTCGTCCGCTACGGTCAATGGCTTGCCGGAGCGCTTCACGGCGATCTCGGCAATTCATACAAGGACGGGCTGCCGGTCGCACAGAAGCTCATGCACGCGCTCCGGTACACGCTCATTTTAAGCTCCGCGAGCCTTGCGCTGGCGCTCATTACCGCCGTTCCGCTCGCCGTTCTGACCGCCGTGCGGAAGAACGGAGTTTTCGACTATACCGTGCGGTTTCTGAGCTTTATCGGCAACTCCATGCCGAATTTTCTCATATCGGTCCTGCTTATGTATCTTCTGTGCGTTAAGCTCAGGCTTCTGCCGGTCATCGCCGGCATGAGCCTCAAGGGGCTCATTCTCCCCTGCCTTGCGCTGTCTATCCCGATGTGCGCGCGTTTTATCCGCCAATTTCGTGCGGAGATACTCGAGCAGCTCGGGCGCGAATATGTTGCGGGCGCGGTATCGCGCGGAGTAAAACCCTCGGTGATACTGTTCAAAAATGTTCTGCATAATGCCGCAATACCGATGCTGACGATAATCGCGCTGTCTATAGGCACGCTGCTCGGCGGCAGCGTTGTCGTTGAAACGATATTCCGCTGGCCGGGTCTCGGAAAGCTCGCCATGGAAGCGATAACCGCGCGCGATTACCCCGTTATACAGGGCTTTGTTATATTCACAAGCTGCGTTTATGTTCTAATAAATCTGCTTACCGACCTTTGCTACCGCAGGCTCGACCCGCGCATTGAGGAGGTGTAAGCATGAAAAGCAGTTCTCCTCTCACCCGGCGCAGGAAAAGCCGCACCGCGCTCACGGTATTTCTCGCGCTTGCGGCGGCCCTCGTTATAATAAGCATTCTCGCGCCGTTTATTGCTCCCAACGACCCGAACGCGACCAGCGCCGCGAACATGAACGCAGCGCCCGGCGGCGATTACCCGCTCGGCACCGACCGCTACGGCAGGTGTGTCCTTTCGCGCGTTCTCATGGGCGCGCAGACCTCGATATTCTCGGCCGTCATCCTCGTTGCCGCGACATTTGTCGTCGGCACCGCGCTCGGCATGATAGCCGGATGGTACGGCGGCACTATCGACGGCATTATAATGCGCCTTGCCGACATAATGCTCGCGTTTCCGCAGATGGTGCTCGCCATTGCGGTAGCCGGCATACTCGGCGGCGGCATGGTAAATGCCATGCTCGCAATGGGCATTTCCGGCTGGACGCTTTACGCCCGGCTTTCCCGCGCACAGGTAATATCTCTCAAGAAAGAGGCGTTCATAAGCGCGGCGCGCCTGTCGGGCTGTTCGGGTCCGAAGATAATGCTGAAATATCTGCTGCCGTGCATGCTCGGCACGCTCATTGTAAATGCCGCAACTCAGCTCGGCACGATGATGATGGGCATTGCCGGACTGTCCTTCCTCGGCATAGGCGTCACCGAGCCGCACGCGGAATGGGGCAGCATGATAAACCAGTCGCGTGCGTATATGCAGCTTGCTCCGTGGGCAACGCTTGCTCCCGCAGGCGCTGCGGTTTTGACGGTTATGGTATTTAACTGCCTCGGCGATGCCCTGCGCGACTGTCTTGATGTGGAGGCGGTAAAATGAATAACGGCAGCATCCTCACACTTGACAGGCTCAGCGCCGGATACGGCATGGGAGATGCGATATCCGAGGTCTCATTCTCACTGCGGCACGGCGAGATACTGTGTATCGCCGGTCAGTCCGGCTGCGGCAAATCAACGCTTCTGCGCGCGATAATGGGTGTTTTCGACCTGCCGGAGATCACCGGCGGCAGCGTAATGCTCGACGGCACAGTGCTGACCGAGCTTCCGAGAAAGCAGCGGCGCGAGCTCTCGGCGCGCAGCATGGGGCTCATATTCCAGAATCCCGGTGCTGCATTCAATCCCATACGCAGCTATGAAAAGCAGTTTCGTGAGGCGCTGTCGGGCTGCGGCAAATACGATAAAGGCACATTCCGCTCCAGTGTCGGCGAGGTGTTTTCCCGCCTCGGGCTCGACGATGCCGGGCGTCTGCTCAGCTCATGCCCGTATGAGCTGAGCGGCGGCATGAACCAGCGCATAGCCATTGCCCTTACCATGCTCATGGGACAGCGGCTCCTGCTTGCCGACGAGCCTACAAGCGCGCTCGATGCCGGAATACGCCGTCAGGTCGCAGATGAGATAAAGCTCCTGCGCGACGAAAACGGCGTTTCGGTGATCGCGGTGACGCACGATCTTGCGCTGGCACGGTATATTGCCGACCGCGTTGCGATAATGCTCGGCGGCAGGATAGTTGAGCTCGGCGGCAGCGAGGATGTTATATCGGCTCCGGAGCACCCGTACACCCGTGCGCTCATCGGCGCAGCCGCACGCCTCGGCGGCAGTCTGCCGGAGTTTCACGGTTCAGGCTTCAGCCTTGAGGGCACGCTGTGCGAGTCGGCACCCGGTCATTTCGTTCTGACGGAGGAATCGGTATGAAGCCTTTGCTTGAGGTAACGGACCTCAAAAAAAGCTACGGCGGACTATGTGCTCTCGGCGGCGTGAGCCTTGAGGTATACTCTGCCGAGATACTCGGCATAGTCGGGCGCTCCGGCTGCGGCAAATCGACGCTTCTGCGCATAATAAGCGGGCTTGAAGGAGCCGACGGCGGCAGCATAACGCTCGGCGGCGTACCTCTCGGCACCCGCCGCAGTATTGAAAGCCTGCGGCGCATGCAGATGGTTTTTCAGGATGCCTCCGGCTCGCTGCATCCGCGAAAAACGGTGCGCAGCTCAATAAACGACGCCGCCCGAAGTCTGATGGGTCGGGCATTTGACCCAAGGCTCGACGAGCTGTGCAGCTCGCTCGGCCTGGACGCCGGACTTCTTGACCGATACCCGCGCACGCTCAGCGGCGGTCAGTGTCAGCGGTTTGCGATAGCGCGCGCGATAGTCTCCTCACCGGAGATACTGTTGTGCGACGAAGCTACCAGCGCATTGGATGTTACCTCTCAGGCGCAGGTGCTTCGGCTGCTGGCATCGCTCAGGGACGGCAGAGGCACCGCCATAGTTTTCGTCTCGCACGACCTTGCGGTCGTGAGCTGCCTGTGCGATCGCATAATAGTCATGGATGACGGCGGGATCGTCGAGCAGGGCAGTACCTGCGAGGTTCTCAAAAGCCCGCGGGAGGCTTACACAAAAGAGCTTATTGCATCAACAATGGAGCTGTGATGAAAGGAAAAACCGTCCCACGGCGGAGAGAGGACAGAAAATGAAGGTTACGGAAAACGAGGTACAGGAATATTGGACCGTACGCGCACACGATTTCGGCATCGTGCGGCGCAATGAGATATGCGATGACATCAGTCTGCGCTGGGCAGCGGAGCTCAGGGCGCATCTGCCCGAGGGCAGGCGCCTGCGCATTCTCGATGTCGGCACCGGCACGGGATATTTTGCCGTGCTTCTGGCGGCAATGGGTCACGAGGTCACCGGCATTGACCTCACGCCCGCCATGATAGACGAGGCGGGAGCGCTCGCGCGCGATCGCGGTATTGAGGCTTCGTTTGCGGTAATGGACGCGCAGGCACCGGATTTTCCGGACGGCAGCTTTGACGCCGTTGTTTCGCGCAACCTCACATGGACACTGCCCGAGCCGGAGAAGGCATACACGCAGTGGCTGCGGGTGCTGCGCTCCGGCGGGGTGCTTTTGAACTTTGATGCAAGCTATGCCGACAGTGTACGGAACAACGCCAAAAATAATACGCATCTGCCGAAGGGCGAGGTATACGGTCATTGCGGCATAACGCCGGAGCTTGAATCCGAAAATGCGCGGATAACCCTCGGCATGCCGATGAGTACACGCCGCCGTCCCGATTGGGACATTGCGTTTCTACGCTCGCTCGGCGCCGGAAAATGCGAAAGCGACGAGACCGCCGGCAGGCGCATACTTCTGCAAAATGACCTTGCCGATGCTCCCATGTTTCTCATAAAAGCAATAAAAAAATGACCGCTCTGCGGTCATTTCAAGCCGGCAAATCTCCATTGAGATCTGTCGGTTTTGTCTTATCTGCTTTTAATCATCTGCCGCCTACTTTCGCAAGAGTTTCGTTATAGTCTCTGACTCTTGCGGAATTGGTATCCGACAAATTGCGCAGCTCGATTCTCAGCGACGATATTTCGGCTTCCAGCTGACTTGTCTTTTTGTTGTAAGAGGCATCGAGTGCTTTGCCTGCCGCGCGTTTGATCGCCAGTGCAATCAGCCCGATCAGGATTATGTAAGGCGAGACCGCGAATATCATTCTGCTTATGTTTCCTCCGTATCGAGCCGCACCGGAAAAAAGATCAATTGCAATAATAATAACCCCTATCGTCAGCACTATCGCCAGAATATCGCTCGGTTTTTTTAGGCTTTTCTGCTGCTCACACAGTGCATTTATACGGCTCTCCAGGGCTTTTTTCCGACTCTCGTATTCATACGACTCCTGCTGCATCCTCTGTTTCGTATCACTGTATCTTTCATTGAGCTTTTGCTCGAGGCGAGCCGAATACTTCCTGTACTCCGCTTCTATAAGAGCCTTTTCTTTCGGATCAGCCATGTCATAGGCTTTATCATATAAGTTTTTTATTTTGTAGAGCTCGGGGCGGTCTATGCTGAAATCCGTGAAGTTTCTGGTGTAGACCTTTATCAGCCCCCACCAGCCCCGATAATCATAGGGAAATTTCTCGGTCATCTCACGGAAAGTATTTTCTGCCAAATCATAGTTGTTAAATCTGATGTGTGTTTCCCCGGACTTGACTCTGTTGTCCCTTGAGCTGTCGTCGTTTATTTTTACCTCATTGGCATAAAGGGTGCCGATGTCAAAATTGGTGTAATAGTTGTTTATCGCCTTTTCGGTGACAAATTTCGTGTCACAATACTTGCATACTGCAGTCTCAAGATACGGGTCGACCTCTATGTTTCCACCGCACATTGGGCAACGCGCAGGCACTAACGGCATACATATCCCTCCAAATCAATTCTCACGATCTGAATTATGACACAAGCAGCACAAAAAATCAACAATTATTATGAAGGCCGCCGGCTTTTGAGACGCGCTGATTCATCAGCTGCGGCACATGGTCACGCTGGGCTTCATCGGTAATGGGCATAAAAATACCACCTGGGATTTCTCCCCGGTGGTGTGATAATAGTGCTTTACTTGTAGGTCAGCAAACGAGAGGCTGCCGCTTGGGGTCGATCTCCCAGAAGTTCCCGAAGTCTCCGAAGCCTGCGTTGTTTACGAGAGTGTCTACGGTTATGCCTTGCTCAAGCGTGTAATTGTAGACCTTAAATGCTGCGTCGGGCTGCGAAAGATCCTGCGCCAGCACCCACACACGGCAGCCATATTGCCGCTCAAGCTCATCCTTTTAAGCTTTCACTGCGGGCAATAAGTACAAGGTTGCAGCCCTCTCTGGCGTAAATTTTTGCAAATTCGGCTCCGAGACCTCCCGATGCTCCTGTGATAAGTGCGGTTTTTTTCATGTTCATTCTCCTTAAAATTCAATGATCTGCGGATGTACATCGGGGTCGTGATTTGCAAGAGACGCCACACATTTTTCGCTTAGGCTCTGCTTGCGTATCCATCCCAGCGACTTTTTCTGTGCCGCCCTGTCATCTGCGATGCCGGAAGTAATAAGCCGTTCCCTCGACTTTCCGGCATAGCCGCCATCCGCATAAAGCAGCTCGTCCTTTGATACAAGTATCTGCTTTGCGTCGGCCACCAGCTTCAGACCGCTGGCGTGGTCGCAGTCCAGATGGGACAGCAGCACCATGTCCAAGTCGGCAGGATGAATACCCAGCACCGCCAACTGCTCGTCAATGGCTGAGATTGTCCATGCGCTCGTGCTGCCGCCCGGTGAGATGCTCAGCGTAACTGCACCGCAGAATCGCTCCGCAGCGGGGTCGATTTTTGAATTGAAATG
This sequence comes from Escherichia coli, assembly GCA_963632825.1. Classification (GTDB taxonomy): domain Bacteria; phylum Bacillota; class Clostridia; order Oscillospirales; family Oscillospiraceae; genus F23-B02. The sequence continues at coordinate 26,423 of CAVGWF010000015.1, forward strand.
CCTGATTTCAAGCGTTTTTCGGGCATAGAAAAAGCCCGCCGCGATCCTGTCAGAATTACGGCGGACTTTATGGCGGATAGGGTGGGATTCGAACCCACGAGCCGCTTGCGCGACTACCTGATTTCGAGTCTTTTCGTGAATTTCGTAAATGGACGAAAACAGAGGAATTTCACGTAAAATAGAGCAACTTAAAAACCGCGATTTCCCCAGTAATATCAAGGCTCCCAAGGCTTTGAACACGGCAAAAACGCCCGTGCTGCAATGGGTTCGAGTGTTTTGCCGAAAAAGGCCGTTTTTACCCCCTTTTTTGCACGTTGGAGAGAAAAAGGAGAGAAAACGGAGAGACGAAAATATGAGTATTCATGCGGGTTCTCCTGCCGTTGGCCAAACGAAAGGAGAGAAAAATCCCATGAAAACAGAGTTCGAGTACTTCGAGAAGCTCAAAAAAGACTACCCCGATACGATGACCAAGGAGCAATTTTATAAGGCCGCACACATCAGCAAAGCCACGGCACTCTTCCTTTTGCAGAGCGGATTGGTCGCCTGCAAGGACAGCGGAAAGCAAACCAGACGCTACACAATCAAGACGAACGATGTGATTGCGTACCTGCAAGACCGAATCCTTTACCCGCAGAAATATGCCGCTCCGGACGGCTGGTATGTTGGGCGTTCCGGACACGGAAAGAGGAAAAGTCCAGGAGAGTTTCCAATGCTCACGACGCTGACGGAAGTGCAATGCGAAAAGCTCAAGGCATATTTCATGTCAGAGATGTCTGACTTGGACGATGTACTGTCAGTTGCACAACTGGCTGATTTCCTTGGCTATGCACCGGCAACAGTCGTCTATTGGTGCAATCACAATCAGGTGAAGCACTTCGACATATCCGGAAAGTACATGATCCCCAAAATCTGCATCGTTGAATTTTTGGCATCGCAGAAGTCCAGAAGCATCCGAAGAAAATCCTATCGGCATCGGCTGTTCCTGGCAGACTTTCAAAACAAGTACATAACAGCGTAAATACATAGCACACCCACTTGCTCCATGACGGAGCCGGAGGGTGTGCTTTTTGTTGCCCGGTATGGGCGGGAATGGAGGCGAAAGCAATGAACGGACATACAGAGGACAAACCGAAGGACTGCCGGTACTGCTATTTCTGGAAGCAGACCGAGGGCTGCACCTTTTGCGGCAAAACCGGCTGCTATTATATTTCAGCGCAGAAGCCGCCTGCCGCCGTCAGCGAGTGCGACGGCTGTCCGTATGGGCGGGCGTCTCCCTGCATCGGCTGGTGTACGAAGGAGCTGCTGCGCTCTATGGGCCTTTGGAAAGGGCGTGAAGATACATGACACTGGACTATTACTACGGGGATCAGGCAGAACAGTTCTCCTTCTACCGTATCCCCAAGGTGCTGTTCACAGATAGTCGGTTCAAAGACATTTCGGCAGAGGCAAAAATTCTCTACGGTCTGCTCCTTGACCGCATGAGCCTGTCTGCCAAGAATGGCTGGCTGGATCAGGAGGGGCGCGTGTATATCGTCTATACCGTTGAAGATATCATGGACGCACTTGCCTGTGCTTCTCAGAAGGCCATGAAGCTGCTGAACGAACTGGACGATAAATGCGGGCTTATCGAGCGCAAGCGGCAGGGTCTCGGCAAGCCCAATCTCATTTACGTCAAGAATTTTGTAGCCGCGCCGGAATCAAAATTCAAGAATGGTGAAAATCAAAATTCAGGACTTTTGAAAATCGAAACTCAAGAATTTCCAAAATCAAAAGGTAGTAATACTGAGAAGAACAATACTGATTTTAACGATACTGAGTCTCTTCCCTTCACTTCGTTCAGAGACGGTCAAAAGCGGGAATCGAAAGGAAACGATGCGGAGCGAAGAGCGCAGTACAGAGAGCTTATCATGGAGAATATCAGCTATGACGTTCTGCTGCTGGACTTGCCGTATGACAAGGA
>CAVGWF010000016.1:0-10445 GCA_963632825.1 Escherichia coli
AAATGAAAGCCTTTACCCCTGTTTATATTCCGGCCGGTGTGCCGACCTTCCATCTGGAGAGCGCAAAGGAGCAGCTTGAAGCCTCAAGGGCACTGCTTCACGGCATTGACGGGCGCTTTGCCGTGCCCGACGACATGCTGCTCAGCATAGACGCGCTCAACGCCTTTCTCGACACCGTGCAGCCGGACCTTGTCGTTTTTCAGAATCTGACATTTGCAAATTCGGCATATATATCTGCGGTCATGCACCGTGTGAAATGTCCCATACTTCTGTGGACACTGCGCGAGCCGGTAATCGACGGCGGCAGACTGCGTCTTAATTCACTGACGGGCGCGTACTCCGCCGCAAACGCCATGCGGGCATTCGGAGACCGGCGCTTTGAATATGTATTCGGCGCTCCGAGTGAGGAACGCGTGCGCGGCGAGATAGCCGCCTGCGTGAAGGCAGCGGAGCTCATCGTGAATATGCGCAGTCTGAAAATGTCCGCGGTTGGGCACACTCCGCAGGGCTTCGGCTTCGGCAGGGCTCTTGATGCGGAGCTTCTGAGCACATTCGGCGTTCAGCTCGACGCCGTTGAGGCACGCGAGCTTATAAGCCGCGCCGGGAGCTATACCGCAGATGACTGCGCGCAGTACCTGACGCGCTCGGAAAAGCTTATGTGCGGGCTCGAAAATACTCCCGAGAAAAACAGACTTGACTATGCGCGCCTGCTGCGCGCATACGACGAATATGTCCATAAAAACGACATCGGCGCACTTGCCTCCCGCTGCTGGCCGGACTTCTTCACGGCCTACGGTACTCCCGTGTGCGCCGTGCTGTCAGTGCTGAATGACCTCGGTGTAGCGGCAGCGTGTGAGGCTGATATCTACGGTGCGCTGTCGATGTGGATGGGCATGCAGCTTTCCGGTGAGCCGGTGTTCTTCGGCGACCCCGTATCTCTGAACGAGGATGAGAACACGCTGACCTTCTGGCACTGCGGCGCTGCCGCCTGCGCGCTTGCGCGGCGTGACACGGGTGCTGCCGTCGGTGTTCACCCGAACCGCAGGATAGGTCCGGCAATGGATTTCGGCTGTGAGGCATTCCCCGAGGCTACCGTTTTCCGCGTCGGACGCGAGCCGGACGGCTCGTTCCGCTTTTTCGTCCTTGAGGGTGAGGCACTTGATAAGCCCAAGCAGTTCACGGGAACGTCGATAGTCGTAAAGACCGATGCCCCTGTGCGCGGGATCGTGGAGAAAAGCGTCAGGGCAGGCTTTGAGCCGCATTATGCCGTCATAAAGGGTCATCACGCGTCAACGCTCACCGCAGCCGCAAATATGCTCGGCATACCGGTGTATAAATACTGATAAAGCCTGAAGTCACAGACTTTTTTGATACGCTGAATAAGCCCGTACCGGGATTCATCGGTACGGGCTTATTGCTTATGTGCTCTGCTTTACATGCTGTAGTCGGCTCTGCGGATCAGCTCAAGCTGAAGATCCTTGTTGAGCGTGGTGAAGTAGGCGTTATAGCCGGAGATGCGCACCATGAGGTCACGATAGGAGTCGGGATCCGCCATTGCGGCACGCATGGTGTCACTGGAAACGACATTGAACTGCATCTGCATTCCGCCGAGCGAAACATAGGCACGGGCGTATGAGGTCAGATGCTCGACAGTCTGCTCGTGGCTGTCGTTCGGGGATGGATTGACCTTGACGTTGAAGGCTATGTTATTATTCATGTTCAGCGGATCAAGGCGGCTTACATCCTTAATATTGTCCAGCAGGCTCGGCGAGGCGTTGGCCTCCGGCGTAAGTCCGGGCGTGAAGGGAAGTCCGGCAAGGCGGCCGGAGGGAAGTGCACCGGCAAGCGTGCCGAAGGCAACATGGTTTGACATGCTCCACCAGCCGGTGGTGTAGTGACCGCCGCGGAAATTGGTGTGCGACCAGAAAATGTCGCGGGTGGCCTTGGTGAGCCGGTTTGCCATCCCGACAGCTTCCTCGCTGCCGCCGCCGAAGCGCGGCACCTCCGTGAGTATTCTGCTGCGCATGGCGTCATGTCCCTCAAAATTCTGCTTGACCGCTTCAAAAAGCTCGGTGAGCGTATACAGCCTGCGGTCATACACCAGCGTTTTTATAGCCATCAGGGAGTCAACGACATCGGCAAGACCGATGCAGGCCGTGCCGGAGGAGTTGTACTTCGCACCGCCCTTGGTGCAGTCGAGCCCCTTCGTGATGCAGCCGTCTATTATGGCGCTCATCAGCGGCGTAGGACGCAGAACGGAATGTGCCTCGCCCAGATAGTTGTTGTATTCGCAGGTCAGTCCGGCCATGAAGGACAGCTGGGTTATGTAGGCGTTGAAGAAATCGTCAAACTCCGCAAAGCTGTCCGCCTCACCGGTCTTTGGTCCGAGATGCCAGCGCATCAGCGGGTGATAGCCATTGAACATTGCCATCTCAAACGGTGCGACCATGCTGAACATCATACAGTTGGTATGACCCAAATGCTTGCCGGAGATGGTCGGCTCAACACAGCCGGTAGCTGACCAGTCGCGCAGATCTGCGGCCTCGTAGTTATGGTCGGCAAGCGAAGCCATGACGGCCGTGTCGTTGTGGATAGACGGCGTTGAGGTCGTGTTCACATTGACCTCGCACAGGCGGCGCAGATAGGTCAGAGAGTTCTTTTCGCTGTTATAGCGCGCATTGACATTGGGGTCGCGCATGCTGAGCATCTCCGTGACCTTCAGGAACACATATGTCATATCGTTCACGGCATCCTCACCCTCGGGAGTGATGCCGCCAAGGGTGATCGCCTGGTCGGAGGAGCTGCCTCCGAATAGATAGTTGCCGATGTCGGGCGTGAGGGGAACATGATCCTGACAGTTTATATAGAAGCAGCCGATGAGCTCTATCGCGTGGCGGATGTAGGCATCACGCTCGGTCTTGCTCCCGCACCTGGCAATGTCGGACTCGAAAAACGGCTGGAGCCATTGATCCATACGACCGAGGGAGAAGCCGGCGTTTGTGCTCTCCATGTGCACGGCGACCCAGTGAATCCAGATGGCGTTTACCGCCTCGTCGAGCGTGCGCGCGGGATATTCGGGGGAGCGCTCCACTGCGGCGGCTATCGTCTCGAGCTCGGCCTTGCGTTTGCTGTCCGTCTCAATTTCGGCCTCGTGCCTTGCCTGCTGTGCGAGATGGTGCGCGTAGCTGATAACGCCCTCGTAGCAGTCGATCATGGCGTGCAGCTCATCCTTCTTCGACTGCGGCGCATCCGCGTCGCGCTCAAGCTCTGTCTCGATCTCGGCGATGATGCCGCGCAGACCCACTCTCAGGAGCTTGGGATAGTCGAGTATCGTATGCGACAGAGCAACATTTTTCCACATGAATGCCGCCGCCCAGCGCTCGTCGAGCTTCTGACAGGTGGGCTCATGATATTTGTCGCGGACATATTCGCGCATATTGCGGTGGATCCAGAAGGGGAAGATGTCGTTGTTGAGCTTGTGTATCTCCTCCTCGGACAGAGGAGCATAGGCGTTGAGCATACGGTCCTGCACGGTCAGCAGCTCACCCCAGAAGATGAGACCGATCGCGTCGGGATACACGGGAACTCCGATTTCCTTTGCGGTCGTGGTTCCGGCAATAAGATTGCCCTTGCGGATGATCGGACGGCGGTTTTCCATGAGATAACGGAAGGCCTTGCCCTGACGCAGCTCGGGTACCCACGGTGTGCCGTCGCTGTGCATCTCGAAGCCGTTTGCGCGGAAGAAATCGGTGAGCAGCCCCGCGCGCTCGGTGCAGACTGCGGGAGCGGCGGTATGGTGAATGTCCAGATATTCCTTAAGGCGGGGGAAATCCTCAAGGGCATAGGAGGTCAGATACGGATCATCCTTGAGACAGTGCACGCCGGGATCTACATCTATGCATGGCATGAATTCCTTACGCGGCCGCGGACCTGCGGGAACCTTCGCATCGGACATGGTCCTGCCGAATTCCTCGCGCTCCTTTTTCTGAAGCTGCATCTGCCGTATCTGCTTATCCTTCATCATTACGGAAAGAAGAAGGTTGAAAAACTCAAGATATGCCATGTTGCCGCTGCTGGACATTTTGTTCTTGAGCATGAGGTTGAGCACCTCATTGGGAGGCAGGGTAGCAAGCTGTGCGAGAACGCTCGTATCCTGAAGCACGAGCAGTGTATCCACGCCGTCAATGTTTCCGCGTACGCTGCCTCTGCCGTCCATGAAGCGTATGCTCTGGCGCACGCTGCCGTCCTCGGTGGTGAGACCGACGGCAAAGTTCATCCAGCCGTCCACGGTCTTGAGATACGCCTGCTTTCTCTTGTCGTAGGTGAAAAGCTTTGCCATGAATTGCAGCACAACATGTGCAAGGGAATTTGCGACCTTTCCGGTCAGTTTTTCGTTCATTTGTCCACTCTCCTTAGCAGTTTATATTTTTATCCGTGAAGATTTTCTTTGCTTTATCCAGCTGCTCACGCGACTGGAAGCCGTCGGCATTCTTAAGCTCGTCGCAGAGCCTGAGCCCCAGCTTGTCGTTTTTCGGATACCATGTCGGATTGTAGGGGAGCAGCTGAGTTTTTTTCACGCCGAGCTCAGACAGAAATTCCGCTATCTGCGTGAGGTTTTCCTCCGTGTCGGTAATTCCGGGGATCAGCGGCGTGCGCGGCAGAAAGCTATAGGAGTATCTCTCTCTGTCACTCCACATCCGGCGGATGTTTTCGAGTATGCGGTCGTTGTACACACCGCAGTATTTCCTGTGCTTTTCGCGGTCAAGGATCTTTACATCGCAGAAAATATCGCTGACATATGGCAGAAGATGTTCTGCCGCGCGCTCATAGTCAAATTGCCCGCAGGTCTCAAGCAGGACATTTACTCCCGCCTCATGCAGCCGCCGGGCAAGCTCACCGACCCACTCGGTGCACAGTGTTGCCTCTCCGCCCGAGAGCGTGACTCCGCCGCCGGACACATCGTAAAATGGCTTATCGGACATGAGCTTTTCAAAAAGCTCGTCGTGCGTCATCTGCTTTCCGACCCTTGTTATCGCCTTTGCGGGGCATACCTCCGTGCAGTCAAAGCAGAGAGTACAGCGCTCCCTGTCCACATAGTGGGAGTTAGCCGGGGACAGAGCACCCGCCTTGCAGACTCTGCGGCAGCCTCCGCAGCCTATGCAGGCGGCGGCATCGAAGGAAAGCTCCGCCTCCCGCCGCTTGCTTTCGGGATTGTGACACCATACGCAGCTTAGCGGGCAGCCCTTGAAAAACACGGCCGTGCGTATTCCCGGACCGTCATCCAGTGAATTGCCCTTGACATCAAGAACCAGCGGAACGAGCATAATGACCTCCTGATTATCGTGTATAAAACTTCATGCAGGAATGCTGCACCATGAAAATATGCAAATGCCGGTGCATGAAGTTTTTGCGCATCATTTCCGGTTGCCGCTCAGGGTCGGGGAAACGGCACATTTCGCTCTTGCACAGTAAAAGACCGAGGTAGATAAAGTGCCTCGGACATTGAAATTCTTTTAACAAACATTATTATAACAGAAAACTTAATTTTGTAAAGTCTATTGTCGGCATTAATAACGGCACATTAACAGATTCAATTAATTTACGCTGTTAAAAAATTACCTCTTCGTTCTTGACATCGGCATATCGAGCCTTTAATATATTAGTATAAATTTCGGAGCAATATGATTCAGGGAGGGATCGGATATATGCTGACGACCCAAGCCGGCGGTGGCTGGACGCTGCTCAGTGACGGAAAGGTGCTCATATCGCACCGGACCGAGGCGCCGTTTGCCGCCGCAGTCAGACAGGAAAAGAGCTATGCAAGCTCACGCGGCACGGTAAAGACCACGGTAACGGAGGCGGAGCGCATAGCGCTGACCGAGTACGAGAGCAGCGACGGTGCGGTCACATTTTCCGCGAACGGGCACAGCCTGCACATTGAATACGAAGCCGTAACGGGAGGTGCACTGCTGCATTTTTCCGGTGAGAGCGGCTGGTCGTATGAGCTGCACCTGCCCGCCGTCGGGAACGAGGCGGTTTTCGGGGGCGGTGAGCAGTACCGTAAGGTGAACCTGCGCGGAGAGACCGTTGTTAACTTCGTCTCCGAGCACATCAAGGCCTCGACGATAATAGAAAAGGCATTGCTTCCAAGGTCGCTGTACCGCGAAAAGGAGCATTCACAGATCGGCAGCTATGCGCCGATGCCGGTGTTCGTCACCGACAGCAAGCGCTTGATTGCCTTTGACACCGACAGCGACGGCCGTGCATCGTTCGGCGAAAGCGATTACACCTTCTTCTTCGACTCATGCCCGCGCTCACTCATGCTCCGGCTCGGCGAGAGCTTCCGGGAACTCGCGTCATTTACGGCGGATATTGCGGAAAACAGGCAGTACATCCCCGACTGGTGCATGGACGGCATGATCCTCGGCATACAGGGCGGCACGAAAACGATACTCGAAAAGACCTTCGCCATGCTCGACGCGGGTGCAAAGATATGCGGAGTATGGAGTCAGGACTGGTCGGGCGAGAACCGAACGGTCATGGGAAAGCAGGTCTGGTGGAACTGGGAGGCCGACGAGGGGCTGTATCCCGGCCTTGCCGATGCCATAAGGAGGCTGCGCGAGCGAGGAGTGCGCTTCCTTGCGTATATAAATCCATACCTTGTTAAAGGCAGCCGCCTTTACGAGCAGTGCGCGGAGGCAGGGTATCTCATCCGCCGGCGCAGTGGCGAGATATATCACATAAAATCAACTACCTTTGATGCAGGCATGATAGACCTTACAAATCCAGAAGCCGTGCGCTTTACAAAGGATGTTCTCATAAAAAAGAATATGCTCGAGCTCGGCGTATCCGGCTGGATGGCGGACTTCGGCGAATATCTGCCCGTTGACTGCGTCCTGCACGACGGCGACCCGGCACTGCTGCACAACAAGTGGCCGGTGCTCTGGGCAAAGCTAAACCGCGAGGCCATAGAAGAATACGGCGCGAAGGATGCAATGTTCTTTATGCGTTCCGGCTATCTCGGCATTCAGAAATATGCGCCCGTACTTTGGAATGGGGATCAGCACACCGACTACACGCGCGACTACGGTCTGCCATGCATAATGCCGGCCTGCTTTTCACTCGGCTTTTCCGGCGTTACGATGCTGCACTGGGATATCGGCGGCTTTTTCTCCTTCGGCAAGCTCAGACGCGATGACGAGCTGTTTACGCGCTGGCTTGAGACCGGTGCGTTCTCGCTCATGATGCGCAGCCATGAGTCCATCCGCCCGTGGGCGAACAGTCAGTTTGACGCGCCCGATGTCCTGCCGCATACCGCTGCGCTCACAAGGGTGCATGCGGCGCTGAAGCCGTATATAGAAAAGTGCGTCGAGGACGCACGGCACGGAATACCGGCCATACGCCCCGACTTCTGGGAGGCCGGCAGCTATTTGTCCTGCCGCGATGAATATTCGTACTTCTTCGGCGACGACATGTTTGTCGCACCCGTCATAGAAAAGGGAGCCGTACGGCGCAGAGTATGTCTGCCGGAGGGTGATTGGCTCCATTTCTGGAGCGGGAAGCAGTACCGCGGCGGATATGCCTACAATGTCGATGCGCCGCTTGGCCGTCCGGCAGTGTTTTACCGTAAAAACAGCGGGTTTGCCGAGCTGTTCAGAGCTGCGGCAGACCGCACGGAACAATAAATAAAGCAAGGAGAACTGTTGATGGAAGAAAGCTATATTTCCCGAACGAGCGGCATAGGCACGCGGGATAAGATCGGCTATGCCATGGGCGATCTTGCGTCGCTGCTGGTGTTCGGTCTCGTGCAGAGCGTTTTGCAGAAGTATTACACGGATGTGCTCGGCATAGGCGTTGTGAGCATCATGATAATGTTTGTCATAGCCCGAATCTGGGACGCGATAAACGACCCCATCTGGGGACGCATAATAGACCGTCTGCAGCCTGCACCGGACGGCCGCTACCGCCGCTGGCTCAAAACGCTGGCGATCCCCGTCGCGCTGTCGGCGGTGCTGATGTTCGTGAAGATACCCGGACTCAGTCAGGGCGGATATCTGGCATACGCCTATGTGACCTACATACTTTTCGGCATGCTCTATACTGGCATAAACATCCCTTACGGTTCGCTTGCGCAGGTCATTACCTCCGATGACCGAGAGCGCTCGTCTCTGTCGGTGTTCCGCTCAATAGGCTCTACCTTCGGCGCAATGCCGGCGATGCTGCTCATAAGCTTCTGTTATGTAAAAAACGCAAGCGGCGTTTCCGTTATGAGCTATAACAAGATAATTGTCGGAACGGTGATTATCGCCGCCGTGTCCGTTGCAGCCTTCCTGCTTTGCTACCGCTGGACGACCGAGCGCGTTCCGACGAAGCCCGCCCCCAAGGAAAAGGGTCAGACATGGAAGGTCATAAAGATCCTGCTGCACAGCCGCCCGTATATGGCGGTGTGTCTTGTGGGCATGCTGTTTCTTGCGGCTCAGATGTTCAGCCAGAGCTACAATACATATCTTTTCAACTACTATTTCAATGCACCTGCGTTGTCGATGATGCCGACGGTGTGCCAGTACCTGCCGGTAGCCGTGATAATGCTGTTTGCCGGCAAGCTCGGTGTGCGCTACGGACGGCGCGAGGTGTGCGCCTACGGCATGCTCATGGCCGGAGTGTGCAACCTTGCCCTGTACCTTGTCGGGGGCACTAATGTGTGGATATTCCTCGCCGTATGCCTGCTGTCGGGCATAGGAAATGCATTTATCTTCCTGCTTGTATGGGCGATTGCTGCCGATGCCATCGACTATAACGAGGTCAGCTATGGTCTGCATGACGAGGCCACGAGCTACGCCTTCTTTACATTCATGCGCAAGCTCGGTCAGACCATCGCCGCGATACTTGTCAACATGGCGCTGCTGCGTATCGGCTATACCGATAATGTGCTCAACACGGCAAACATCACCGAAGGTACGCTGAATATGATGTTCACCGATTCCGTGCTTATTCCGGCAGTGCTGTACTTCCTCATTTTCCTGATCCTGCGCTTTATGTATCCTCTCGGCAAGAAGAAGATAGATGAGCAGCGCGCCGAAAAGGAAAAGCTCCTCGGCCGCCTTGCGCAGGAGTAAGTAAAAAAGCATCGTTAGAGGGTGCAGCTCAGGGATTTCGTAATCCCTGAAAAATTCGGCACAGCCGCATATCGCGGCTGTGCCGTTTTCGGAATTATCCCCGACTGTAATTTTTCGGCGGGGCGCCTTCATATGCTGAGATTATCCGTTCCGTCCTTCATTTCAAACAGAAATGCGATGAAGCTTTTCATAAACGGGATAAATTCACCGGAGTCTATCATTTCGCATATCTCACCGAGAGTTGCCCAGCGGGCGTCCATGACCTCCTCGGGCTGGAAATGCAGCGATGCAAGGTCAACATCTTTTTTAACTATGTAGTAGTCGTCAAAGCCATCCTCAAAATTGACGGTGAGCCGTTGGCGGGTCGTCGAGAAGTCAATGTCTATACCGAGCTCCTCACTTAATTCGCGGTGCATCGCCTCACGGCTTGACTCTCCGCACATGGCGCTGCCTCCGACCGTTACATCCCATTTCCCCGGAAATGTCGGCTTCTGCATGCAGCGCCGCTGAATGAGCAGCTTGCCCTCGGAGTTGAAGATCGCTATGTGAACGACCATGTGGTAAAGCCCATCGGGATGCTTTTCACCCCTGACTACGCTTTTGCCGGTCGGTATTCTGTCAATATTATATCCGTCCCACGATTCCATTTTGCTTCCTCCATGCTCCCGCATTGCAAAAATTCGTTTCTCATCCGCAACACAGTAGCATTTTTTATGCGCCCCGTCAAGAGCGGCGGAAGGAGATATGACTTGACGCGCAGGGACTGTTGCGGTAAAATTGCGTCATAAGGCGCTGACTCAAAAATGTTATGAGGAGGTATGGCTATGCAGCGTGTCTATAATTTTCTGAAGGAAGCCGGAACATATTATCTTGCTACCGTTGAGGGTGACCAGCCGCGGGTAAGACCGTTCGGCACGGTCGATATCTATAACGGCAGACTGGGTATACAGACCGGCAAAAAGAAGGAGCTTTTTGCGCAGATAAGCAAAAATCCAAAGGTCGAGATATGTGCTGTTCGCGGCGGCGAGTGGATCCGCGTGAGCGGCGAGGTGTACCCCGATGACAGCATAGATGCATGTGAGCACATGCTCAGCGGATATCCGGAGCTCAGACCTATGTATACCCCCGGCGACGGCAACTGCGTCGTCCTGTACTTTAAAAGCGGCACCGCGACGGTATCGAGCTTTACCGCGGCGCCCGTTGTCATAGAATTTTGACGAAAATAATTGCTTTACAATGGTAATGTGATTTGCTATAATGTGCGGGTACGGTATATGCGCCCGTAGCTCAGCTGGATAGAGTGTCAGACTCCGACTCTGAAGGTCGTGG
>CAVGWF010000017.1:0-11366 GCA_963632825.1 Escherichia coli
ACAGGAACGCTGCGTTCTTGGGCTTGCCCTCCTGCGTGAGCTTATAGCCCTGACCCTCGCTGTTTACAAGATACATCTCGACCTCGGGCAGCTTTTCGTTTCCAAGCCAGCCCTTAAGCTCGTTTTTGAGCTTGGCCGAAAAGTTGTCGAGCGAATAGTCGCCGGTGCAGACGATATCCGAAACACTCTTGCCGTATACCATTACGGCGACATCCTGATCGCCGGCAGGACCTGCGGCAAAGGGCTCGCCGGTCTCCGTATTATCAGCCAGCACCGCGGCGGGGAAGAGCCCCACGACCATGACGATGACCAACAGTATGCTTATAAGCTTCTTGTTCATAGCGTTTCTCCTTTTCTTATAAATCCCCAAATTTAACGCAACTAATTTATACTATTTTCAAACGCCTGTCAATAAAATCACGGAGATTTTCGGGTATTTTACATTGTTTTTTGAGCGCGCGGCAGTAAAGCCTGTTTTCTCCGGCTCCATAATAGTGTTTGGGGCAGCCGTCCGGTGGACGAGCTGCCTCAACTGCATTGCCTAATTATAAATCACGAGCGCCAGAAGCACCAGCGGCTGCTCACTGCGGTTTGCTATGTAATGCCCCTCGCCGTCCGGACAGAAGGTCGTATCGCCGGTGTAAAGCGTTACGATATTGCCGTTGTCGCTGTACTCGGCCTCGCCGGAGAGCACGCAGTAGTATTCGCCATCGCCCTTGTGTATGTGCCAGCCGACCTCGCTTCCGGGATCGAGCGTCATGACGGAGAAAACATGCCCCTTGTTGTAGAGCTGCTCCGGAGTTTCGATTATGCGCTTGAAGTGTATGCCGCCCTTGCCTCCGCGTACATTTTCAATCGTCTCGCGTTTGTGTTCTTCGTTTCGGATGATCATCAGTCGTTTCTCCTTCCGCCGACAATAATTAAAAATCTTAAAAGCTGAGCAAGCGAGACGGCCAGCGCTGCAACATAGGTCATAGCCGCTGCCGAGAGCACCTGCTTTGCCTGCATGTATTCCTCGCCCTGCAGCAGATTTGTCTGCTCTATGGTTTTCAATGCACGCGATGACGCATTGAACTCCGTGGGCAGTGTGACGAGCTGGAACAATGTAACGAGCCCGTAGAGCGCACAGCCGACATATGCCAGCGTTACGAAAATTTCACCCAGCGACGAGAGCAGCAGACCGCCGATTATAAGCGGTATCGAGAGCTTTGCGCCGACATTCGTTATAGGAACTATGGCGGTGCGTATCTTGACGGGGGCATAATTCGTGGCGTGCTGTATCGCGTGACCTACCTCGTGGCAGGCAACGCCTATTGCGACCGTCGATGTGCTGGCATAAACGGCGTCCGATAGCCTTACGACATTTGCCGAGGGGTCATAGTGATCGGTCAGCGAGCCGGATATGTGCTCTATCGGAACATTTGTGAGTCCGTTCCGATCAAGCACCCAGCGGGCAGCCTGAGCACCCGTTATACCGCGCACATTGCGCGTGTTTTTATACTTTGCGAAGGTCGAGTTTACCCTTGCACTTGCCCACATCGCGAAAAGCATTGCCGGCAGCACAAGGACTATATATGTCCAATCAATATACATTCTCACATCCCCAATTCTTCGTCGATGAGTATGATCTCAACCTTTTTCATGTCCATCATCGGTCCCCACAGAACGAGCATGGCGTTGCACACACGCTCCGGCGAGCGGCAGTCATGGCACTTGCCGTCGAGCTTGCACGGCGTTTTCGCAGGAAAACGCCTGCAGTTTTCGACCGCCGCCGTGTTGCGCGCACGGTACACGGCCGACTCGAAGTCGGGGCAGATTTTGTTCGTGCCCGCAATGATGTAAACGGTCTTTTCGCCGAACACCTGACCGGCAAGGCGGTTGCCGCGTCCGTCGATATTTATGATCTCACCCGTTTCCGCTATGGCGTTTGCGCCGGAAATGAATACCTTTGCCGCATTTTCCTTGTAAAGCGTGTCAAAGCCGGGAGTGCGCCAATGCCAGAAAACCTCGTTCCCGTTATCCGAGAGCTTGTCAAAAAGCCCGAGCTGGTCAACGGTTTTCGAGCCGCCTATGCCGACGGTGGTGTCCTTTATCTCGCCGAGAAGATATTTGCACGCCTCATCGCCGTTTGCAAAATGCCGCACGGAAAAATGGCGCTCCTTCAGGCTTCTGACGGTTTTTTCAATATCCATATGTAACGCTCCTTATGGTCCTTTTGGAGCATTATATAATAGAAGCGTTTAATTATCAAGACGCTTTTCAAGCTCTGCGGCAAGCGCACAGGCGGATTCCGTGAGTTCTCTTGCGGTCTCCTCATCGGCGGCGTTTGCCGATATGCGAATGCGCGCAGAGTCCGGAAGAGGGTAGATGTACAGCTCATAATCCGCACCGCGGTAGCAGAAGCCGTCGGAGTAATCGGCACCCAGCTCGAGAAACGCCGAGCTTATGCGGTCCATGAGCCGCGCGCGGTCGGCGCATATGCAGTCAGAGGAGCTCATGCGGCAGCAGCCGTCCTGCTTTCCGGGCTCGTCGGGGGTCACTTCAAAGCCGCCGGAGAGCTGAAGCCTGAGCCTGCCGGACAAAGCGTCCGCACAGCACTCAAAATAGCTTTTGGGAGTTCCTATGTCGCACCAGTAGCCGTCGGCAGGGCAGCCGAGCAGCCTTTCGCCGTCCCTGAGCAGGGCTGGGAACAGATCCCTTGCAAAGTCATATTCCGTGTTATCCGGCACCCTTGACATGGCGTGCGGAGTGAGAATGTATATGCCGGTGTTCACTAGGTTCGTCACAACCCTGCTCCAGTCGGGCTTTTCGATAAACGAGCGCACGAGCCCATTGCGGTCGCACAGTGCAAGCCCGTAGCGCAGCGGCTCGGAGTCGGTGCAGAGCACGATAGTCGCTGCCGGTGAGTGCTTTTCATGCTCGGATATGATGCTGCCGAGGTCAAAATCGCAGGCCGCGTCGCCGGAGATGACGAGAAAGTCCTCATCTCCGTAAAAATCCGCGCAGTTCTTAACGCCGCCGGCAGTGCCGAGCGCCGTCCGCTCAACGCGGTATTCAAGGCGTACTCCGAGCCCTTCACCGCTGCCGAAATAGCTTTTTATATCATCCGGGCGGTATCTCAGTGCAGCGCAGATATCCGTTATGCCGTGCTGCCTTAAAAGCAGTATGATGTGCTCCATTATGGGTCTTCCGCACAGCATAGTCAGCGGCTTGGGCGTGTCGCCCGTAACCGGCTTGAGCCGCTTTCCTTCGCCGCCTGCCATTATTATAGCCTTCATTTTCTCAACTCCGTTCGCCGGTAGTTTTCCCGCCCCGACGCAAAAAATACTTGACTTTAATTCAAAACTGAATTATAATACACAAGCTGAACAGTGAAATATTGTTTTGTACTCGGAGAAGTCGCGTAGTCCGGCCGAGCGCGCACGATTGGAAATCGTGTAACACCCATAAGGTGTTCGAGGGTTCAAATCCCTCCTTCTCCGCCACGAAGTCCACCGTAATTTTGATATAATTACGGTGGACTTTTGCCCTATAAAGAGCCGGGCAAACCTAAAATTGGAGGAACGGAATATGGTCATAAAATATGCCGCAGAAAAAGATGTTACAGCGATTGCCGCTGTGGAAGCAGAATGCTTTCCGCCTGCTGAGGCGGCAGACGAAAAGGAATTTGTTGAAAGAGTAAAATATTATGGAAATCATTTTTGGCTGCTATACGATGCCGAAAAACTGATTGCGTTTGTAGATGGCTTTGTAACGGACAAGCCTGATCTTACCGACGAAATGTATGAAAATGCAGCAATGCACGACGAAAACGGTGCATGGCAAATGATCTTTGGCGTCAATACGCTGCCCGAATACCGCAGGCACGGCTATGCCGGAGCACTGCTTTGCCGCGCCATCGACGATGCAAGGCAGCAGGGGCGCAAGGGTCTTGTGCTGACATGTAAGCAACGGCTGATCCCGTATTATGCGAAATTTGGCTTCAGCGATGAGGGTGTATCCGACAAGTCCACGCATGGAGGCGTGGTGTGGCATCAGATGCGGCTTACCTTCTGACAACTTCCGGATTGCTGCGCTCACGCCGGCAAATCCGATCGGACCGTCATCATGGAAAGAATCCTTTGCTTTTTTATCCCGGCAGGCGGTTTTCTTCCATAACGGAGAGAAGCATTTCCGCAAAGCCTTTGGGGTCACGGAACTGGTACTGCATATGGTTAAAACCGTCAAACACGGGATAATTGCCGTGCGGATATGCCTTCATGACGGCGCCGCGGTATTTATAATGCTCCTCGGCGCTGCTGAACTCAAAATATGTGCGCCCTTGCAGCTCCTCGGGGAGAAGGGGGAAGGGCTTGGTCTCCAGACTGTCCGAAAGCTGGCGGCGGAGATTTCCGTAGCGCAGCGTACGCCCCGCGGCGATGAAATAGGGCTTTATCGCCGCGTCGTCGCACCAGAGTTCCTTTTGAGCGTTTTTCCGTCTGACCAGTACAGGCTCTTTATCGCAAGATACAGAAACGGCGTCATTATGCGCCGCAGCGGCAGCGATATCTGCGCGAACTGTCCGCCGTCGAAGAAAACATGCTCAACCGGAAGCTCCGTGTCCGTCAGAAACGCAATGGCAAGATCCGCTGTGGGACACGCCGTGAACTCGTAATAGATGGGCTTATCATCCTCATATGGCGCTATTTGCATCTCGTAATCGTGCCACTTGTCGCAGCCGCTTTTGGCACGCATAAATGCCTTATAAACGAGCCTTCGCCAGAACGGCTTGCTGCAGTCTGCAAAGCTCAGCCTGCGGAACGACGGCAGGATCAGATTTTCCTCCATTTCCTCGATCTCACGGAATGAGGTGACGGCTTTGCACACGGTGTAGTAGCTCATGATGGCGATGCAGTCGTAGGTGCTGCCTTTGCCGTTGTGGAAATTATCCCCGCCGCCCAGATCGGTTCGCCAGTCGGCGAGATAGTCCGCATACTGCCGCTGAACCTTTTCCCAGACCGCTTCGCACTCGCTCTCGGGATAGTGCAGCGCGATCCTTGAGAGTATCTCCTTTTTACAAGGCTTCGAATAAAGCACATGACAGCGTCGGTCAAATTGCAGCTCGTTGTCTTTCATTGTGTTTCCTTTCCCGGACTGCGCCGGCGTGCCGCCGTTAAGCATCACCGGCAGCTTGAAATCCAAGGGGCTTCGGCGCCCTGTTATAATTTTCGACAATTCTCATTCGGAAATCAGTTAGCACACGCTAACTGGCTGACTTTCAAAAAGCCGCATTTCTGCGGTCCTTTGAGGGCCTGTTCAAATCACCCGATCTGATCCTCATGAATGCGGCAGTGTTGATTGCACGGTCATACTGTATCATGCTTTGCTCGTCTTTGCAAGAGGCATGGAGAAAATACAGCGCTTTCACGCCGGAAACGGGGCCGATGTGTTGACTTGCGCGCTTCTGAGTGCTATACTGTAACCACAAAACCGGTATGGATTTTTCTGAGACATAAAGCTCATTTTTCGCCATACGCTCCTTGCGAGTGTGTGGCGTTTTTTTAAGGAGGTATTGCAATGTCAAACGAAGTGCTGAATACAATAAAAACGCGCAGAGCCGTTCGGGCGTACAAGCCCGATTGCGTTCCGGCAGAGCTGCTGGATGCGGTCCTTGAGGCGGGGACTTACGCACCGACCGGCGGAGGACATCAGTCGCCTGTGATAATCGCGGTAGCATCGGAAAAGTACCGCAGGGAGATCTCCGAGCTGAATGCCGGCGTGATGGGCGGCACGGGAGACCCGTATTACGGGGCGCCGGTTATTGTTCTTGTACTGGCGGATGGTGCGGCTAGCACCTTTGTCGAGGACGGGAGCTGTGTGCTGGAGAATATGATGCTCGCTGCGGCAGCGCTGGGGCTCGGCTCCGTGTGGGTGCACAGAGAGCGGGAGATATTCGACAGCGAAAGAGGCAAGGCGCTTCTGCGTGAATGGGGACTGCCGGAAACGCTGCGCGGTGTTGGCAGCATTGCACTCGGATATCCCGCCGCAGCACCGGGCGAAGCGGCAAAAAGAAAGGATAACTACATCGTTCGGGTTTGAAATGAAAATACCACTGAGAGCATTGCTCTCAGTGGTATTTTTATGTAATGCTTTCTGTGATCGCAGGGGCGTTATTTGAGAAGCTGCTTTAAGTCCTCTTCGGGTGTCGTGATGGGAGCAATGCCGAAGTTCTCAACAAGGTAGTTCAGAACATTGGGCGAAACGAACGCCGGAAGTGTGGGACCGAGGCGGATGTTCTTGATGCCTAAATACAGAAGCGTCAGCAGGATGCAGACCGCCTTCTGCTCATACCATGAGAGGACCATGGACAGCGGCAGGTCGTTCACGCCGCAGCCGAATGCGTCGGCAAGAGCGACGGCAATCTGAATTGCGCTGTAGGCGTCGTTGCACTGTCCTACATCCATCAGACGGGGCAGACCGCCGATCGTGCCGAGATCGAGATCGTTGAAGCGGTATTTGCCGCAGGCAAGGGTCAGCACCACGGTGTCGGCGGGAGTCTGCTTTACAAATTCCGTGTAGTAGCTGCGGCCGGGACGCACGCCGTCACAGCCGGCGACGAGGAAGAAATGCTTGATAGCACCGGACTTTACCGCCTCTATCACCTGATCCGCCACACCGAGCACCGTGCCGCGGGCAAAGCCCGTCATTACCGTGCTGCCGCCGTTTATGCCCGTAAATGCCTTGTCCTCGGCATAGCCGCCAAGCTCAAGAGCCTTTTCGATAACGGGGGTGAAATCCTTGTCCTCGCCTATGTGCGTCATTTCGGGGTAGGAGACTACGGACGTCGTGAAAACGCGGTCGGAATAGCTCGCCTTGGGCGGCATGAGGCAGTTGGTGGTGTACAGTATCGGAGCGGGCAGCTCAGCAAATTCCCTTTGCTGGTTCTGCCATGCCGTGCCGAAGTTGCCCTTCAGGTGAGAGTATTTTTTCAGCTCGGGATAGGCGTGAGCGGGAAGCATCTCGCCGTGGGTGTAGATATTTATGCCCTTACCCTCGGTCTGCTCCAGAAGGAGCTTCAGATCGCGCAGATCGTGACCGGTGATAACGATAAACGGACCCTTTTCAACGCTCAGGGGAACGGTTACGGGAGCGGGAGTGCCGTAGGTCTCGGTGTTTGCCTTATCCAGCAGCGCCATGCATTTAAGGTTCTTTTCGCCGACCTCCATAACAATGGGGAGCAGCTCATCCATGCCCCAATCCTCGCCGACGGCGGAGAGTGCCTTGGCAAAGAAGCGGTTGACCTCCTCGTCGGTGTAGCCGAGAACCATTGCATGATGCGCATAGGCCGCAACGCCGCGCACGCCAAAGAGAATGAGCGATTTAAGGCTGCGTATATCCTCGTTTGCGGTCCAGACATTTTCCATGTCGTAATCATCGGGGCATCCGCACTCCGCACCGTCGGGCACAAGTCTTGCCTTTTCCCCATGCACACGGCCGATAAGCTCACGAATGGTTTTTTCGTTGAAATTGACGTTGGTGATCGTTGTGAACAGCCCCTCTATCATCAGGCACCATGTTCCCTCGTTTGCATCGGCAGCCTTGCCTGCGGCTCTCGCCAATCCGATGAGCGCGCCGGTCAATTCATCCTGAAGCTTTGCGATGTCTGCGGTTTTGCCGCAAACGCCGGCCTTTCCGGTGCAGCCGGTGCATCCGGCTGTCTGCTCGCACTGGAAGCAAAACATTTTCTGTTCCATTTTAAATCCTCACTTTCTTTTATTTAATCAAGTATGCGTCCGTCTGTTGAAATGGTCACGACCTGCCACGGAATGAATTTTCCGCTCTGCTGCAAGGCGACCTTTGCCGCGTGCTCCAATCCGCCGCAGCAGGGAACCTCCATGCGCACGATGGTCACGCTCTTTATATCGTTATTGCGGATAATCTCTGTGAGCTTTTCGGAATAGTCCACACCGTCGAGCTTGGGACAGCCGACAAGCGTGATATGCCCCTTGATGAAGCGCTCGTGGAAAGCGGCATAGGCATAGGCGGTGCAGTCGGCGGCGATAAGCAGCCTTGCGCTGTCAAAATACGGTGCGTTTGCCGGGACAAGCTTGATCTGTACCGGCCACTGCGAAAGGCGGCTCTGTGCGGCGGCAGGAGCGGACTCGGTCTCCGGCTGTTCCTCGTGCCGGATCGTTTTCATCCTCGCTCCGGGACAACCGCCGTGGAGATGCACACCTGTCTTCTGCATGTTCTTCTGCTTATTTGCCAGCACTGCCTTCTCGTCATAAGCGGCGGCCTCGCGCTCCACAAACGAAATGGCTCCGGTGGGGCAGGAGGGCAGACAGTCACCCAGACCGTCGCAGTAATCGTCCCGCATAAGCTTTGCTTTTCCGTCAACTATGGAAATAGCTCCTTCATGGCAGGCGGCAGCGCAGGCACCGCAGCCGTTGCATTTATCCTGATTGATCTCGATAATTCTTCTTTTCATGACAGTGCCTCCTTGTTTTTCTGAGCGTATTATAGTACAATAAAATCAATAAGTCGGTTGAATTTTCAACGAAAGAGGAGCTCTATGAAAAATTTTTTGCCTATAATTCGTTCTTCCCACCTTTTTTCGGGCATTTCCGAGGATGAGCTTACCGCGATGCTGACCTGCTTGGATACGAGAAAGGAGGACTTTCCCAAAGACACATTCGTACTGCGCGCCGGGGATACGGCGGAGTCGATCGGTCTTGTTTTGTCCGGAAGCGTTTTGGTCATACAGGAGGATATCTGGGGGAACCGCAATATTCTTTCCAAAGCACGACCGGGACAGACCTTTGCGGCCGCATTTGCCTGCGCGCCCGGCTCCAGACTGAATGTGAGCGTTATAGCGGAAACGCCGGTCACGGCAATGTTCCTGAATGTGAAGCGCGTTCTGAGCGTGTGCCCGTCGACCTGCGCACACCACAGCCGCATCATCCAGAATCTGCTTGGAGAGCTTGCGGAAAAAAACCTGCGCTTCAACGAAAAACTGATACATATGGCACAGCGCACCACGAGAGCAAAGCTCATGTCCTATTTCTCCGCCGAGGCACAGCGGCTGGGAACATACGAATTTGATATTCCGTTTTCAAGGCAGCAGCTTGCCGACTATCTGGGTGTCGAGCGCAGCGGATTATCGCTGGAGCTTGGAAAGATGCGCAGCGAGGGACTCATTGATTTTCACAAAAGCCATTTTGCTTTGAAGGTGTAGCGGCTCATGCCTGTCTGCTGCCGATAATAAATGCCCGACTTTCCGATTGGGAGATGACAGGTCAAAACCTCCGGTTTAGCCGGAGGTTTTGACTTACGAGTGTGCCGACTGCTGCTCCCGCCGCAGGCATGATGAGCGAGAACGCTTCGGCGCTTGGAGCATTCCTGTTCACCGGGTCATTTTCGCAATTCCTCAATGTGGTGCATACGGCGGATCTGCGCAATCTCAAGGTCTCTGCTTCTGCCCATTAAACCCATCCTTTTTTTTGATCGTTTTTTTCACTTTTCTTTTTCGCCGCTTATGCGTATAGCTGAGTATGCAGCACCTGCAATGCCAAGTGCGAGCACCGCGATGCAGACGGCCGTTATCGCATCTGCCCTGCCGTTGACATCATCAAGCTGTGCCTGATAATAGCTCACGACAGCCGAGCACGCCTCGGCATACCGCTCGTGTCCAACGCGTGAGAAGCAGGCTTCTCGTCTGCGACTCCGGCTGCATCCGCAAGCTCGAGCGTGCGCTCGGCACAGTAAACATACGATTGGTTTTCGCCGACTGCGCGTGTGCGCTCAAGCTCAGCGTTATAAAAGCCGAAAGCCGCGCCGATCATGAGGACTACGTACAGGACAGCGATACTTACATTCAGGGTTTTCTTGTTCATCATTTATTACTCCTTTTCAAATAGATTTCACCAAACAAAAGTGTCATAAGCATCAAGCTCAAAGCCGCTATCGGCAGAATGACCGATGTTCCGAGAATTGCCGCGGCCAGAGCGCAGCCGCCGGAGATTATTGACGATATTGCCGCAAGCACAGCCACGCCCCGCGACTGATGTTTATAAAGCATGGCGCAGCCCGCAATTATAGGCGCCGAAGCAAATGTCAGTGCGCAGATCACGCTGCGGATGTTGTTTTCACGCTCGGCGCGGGTGATGTCGTTGCCGTAATGCTCCTCCGCTATGGAGCAGATATCGGCATATGAGGCATTGTCTCCGGCGCGGGAGGATATCTCATCGTCGTTCATGAGTATGGCTGCGCCGTGTTCAAGGCGCTCAAGATCGTCGCTGTAGCTTTCAAGCTCATCGAGATGCTCTGCTAATTTTGATTTGTTGCTGTTCAGGGTCGCCCTGCCGGACTCAAGCTGTGCCCCAGCCTCGTCGAGCTCCGTCTGACCCTCGGCATACTGTGCCTTGGCCGCATCGAGCCGGGATGCACCCTCGTTATACTGCGTCTGCCCCTGTGTTAGCTGTGCCTGACCGATGTTGTCGGTGACGACGCTCTCGGCAAAGCTGAGCTTTGCTTCGTCGTATTTTTCCTTCTGAGCGCCGAGTGTCACCGCAAGCTCACCGAGCTCATTTGCGCTGGAGATGATGCTCTCATCATCGGATACGCGCCGGTCATAGTCATCCTTGCCTGAGAGCCACACCTATGGCGCTGCTGCCGCTGCAAACGCAACACTCACTGATAGTCCCCATGCCGCTGCGCGGCGAACGAGCATATGCGGCTCGGCGGCGTGTATATGAAACTCTGTTTTTCTTATAAGCCCGTCGCCGAAGATCAGCATTGCCGGCAGCACGAACATTACAAGCACCACCGTTATCATCGAGCCTATGCCGACGAAGTGTCCCATTCCGGCAACTGCCCCTGACGATACCCTTACCCTTGCCGCCGACCCACGGAATGAAGCTTTTCAGACGCCGTCACCGCCCCGGAAGCTGATCATCGAGCACTCAAGTCCCGTTATAGCAGCGTCAATACCGTCGCGTATACGCCGGAGATTTTTGATAGTGTTATAGACTTCGGCTGCGGTCTCGGCAAAGTAGTAGCCGTTTGAGCTGCTGCCGATGGGGATACACTCACGGCGAAGACGGTTGACATGCTTGCGCAGCTCGTTTTCGCTCATGTGCAGGTCTGCCTGTATAGTACGGGCACTTACGCACTTTTTCTTCCCTCTGCAATTTTTATATAGGTAGACGCAGAGCTGCTTCTTTTCGGGAAACGGCCCTGCTGTAAAATTAGTGCGTATTCAATTTTGAAAATTGCTGTTTACTCCTGCCTGAGATATTCGCCGGGAACCTCGACTTCGAGGTCTGAGGCAGGGAAGCTGGAGCAGGGATGGATATAGCCGAACTCTATGTCCGCATAGCGTCTGCCGT
>CAVGWF010000018.1:0-46157 GCA_963632825.1 Escherichia coli
AAGTATAAGGGAGTTATCGTTAATGTCGTACTCGACCGTGCCGAGCTGTGCGACGGAAGCGTTGTAAAGCGTGAGGTTGTCCAGCATCCCGGCGGCGCAGCCATACTGCCGATAGACGATGACGGCTATTGCTACTGCGTCCGCCAGTTTCGCTATCCCTTCCAAAAGGAGCTGCTTGAGGTGCCTGCCGGAAAGCTTGAATACGGAGAGGATCCGAGAGAGTGCGCGGTTCGTGAGCTGTCTGAGGAAACCGGCTTCACGGCTGATGAGATAATATATCTCGGTCAGGACTACACATCTCCCGGATTTTCCACCGAAACACTGCATATCTATCTTGCACGCGGTCTGCATCCGGGGAAGAGCCACCTCGACGCGGGCGAATTTCTCAGTGTGGAGAAGCATCATATAGATGAGCTTGCCGAGCTTGTCATGAGCGGTGATATTGCCGACGGGAAAACCGTCATTGCCGTTTTAAAGGCAAAGCGCCTTCTGGAAAGCGAAAAATAGTTACGATTTGTTTACATTGCTGATTGTCATTGCTGATAGGCTGTGCTATAATAACAAACCGGTGTATAAGTGCACCGACGAAAGGTACAATATATGGAAAAGTATGTCATTAATGGCGGAAAGCCGCTTCAGGGCGAGGTTGATATAAGCGGAGCGAAAAATGCGGCAGTCGCCATAATTCCGGCAACTCTGATGGTAGACGGTATTTGCCGCATTGAAAATATGCCGCAGATAAGCGACACCGATATGCTTCTGACGATACTGACACAGCTCGGAGCCGAGGTCAGAATGGTATGCCCCGGCACGATAGAGATAGACAGCCGCAATGTGAGATTCTGTGATGCTCCCTTTGAGCTCATGCGCAAGATCCGCGCGTCGTATTACCTCATAGGTGCGATGCTCGGCAGATTCGGCAGCGCTAAGACCACGATGCCCGGCGGATGTAATTTCGGAGTCCGCCCAATTGACCAGCACATAAAGGGCATGAATGCCCTCGGAGCCGAGGTCGATGTCAGAAACGGGTTTGTGTATGCCGAGGCACCCGATGGCAGACTGCGCGGCGCCAAGATATATCTTGACAAGGTGTCCGTCGGAGCAACGATGAATATAATACTTGCGGCAGCCATGGCGAGCGGCAGAACCATAATCGAAAACGCTGCGCGCGAGCCGCATATAGTCGACCTTGCAAATTTCTTGAACTCCATGGGAGCGGATGTGCGCGGAGCAGGAACCGACACCGTCAAGGTAAACGGCGTTGACAAGCTCCACGGCGGCACATATTCCATAATCCCGGATCAGATCGAGGCCGGCACATACATGGTGGCGGCTGCGGCGACCGGCGGTGAGGTGCTTATAAAGAATGTCATTCCCAAGCACCTTGAGTGCATCTCCGCAAAGCTGCGCGAGACCGGTACGATAGTCCAGGAATATGAGGACTCCGTTCTTGTCAAGGGCAACGGACATCTGCGCAAGGCCAATGTCAAGACCCTGCCGTATCCGGGCTTTCCTACGGATATGCAGCCGCAGATGGGAGCGCTCCTGTGCATGGCAAACGGCACGAGCGTAATTACCGAGGGTATTTACGATAACCGTTTCAAGTATGTAAACGAGCTGCGCAAGATGGGCGCCGATATTCAGGTCGACGGGCGTATCGCAATATTTGAAGGCGGTGCACAGCTCACCGGCGCACCCGTCATGGCGTGCGATCTGCGCGCAGGCGCGGCAATGGTCATAGCCGGTCTCTGCGCGAGCGGCAGAACGGAAATTGAGGACATTCATTTTATAGAGCGCGGCTATGAAAACTTCGTAGGCAAGCTCAGAAAGCTCGGAGCCGACATCAGCATCGTCGATTATCCGGATGAGCCCGAGCTCAGAGAAAAAGTAATATCGGTTGGATAAAATATGCGTATAGTAACTTTCGCCAGCGGCTCAACAGGCAATTGCAGTCTAATATCTGAAGGCAAAGCGAACATACTTATAGACGCGGGCATCTCCATGCGCAGGACTGTCGCAGCCCTGTCACGGCTTGGACTTGATCCGCAGGATCTGTGCGGAGTGCTCATTACACATGAGCACTCCGATCACATTTCGGGGCTTTCAATGCTGTTAAAGCACCATGATCTGAAAGTATTTGCACCGAAGCCCCTGTGTGAGGAGCTTGCAGGTATAAAGCCGGAAACAAAATGTCATTTATACTGCATACCGGAGGATGATAAGATAGACCTCGGCGGTGTAGCGGTCAGCTGCTTCAGAACGATGCACGATGCCGCCTACAGTGTAGGCTACCGCTTTGAGGGTGAGCAGACCGCGGCCTTCGCCACCGATACAGGAAGTATAGACGACACTCTTATACAGGGACTTGAGGGTGCCGATATTGTGCTTATCGAGGCAAATCATGATATCGACATGCTAAAAAACGGGGGATACCCGTATTTTCTGAAAAGGCGCATTCTCGCTCCGACAGGACACCTGTCCAATGATGACAGCGGAAGGCTTGCACTGCATCTTGCAAAATCCGGTACGAGTAATATAATATTGGGGCATCTGAGCCGCGATAATAACACGCCTGAGCTGGCTTATGCGGCCGTGGCGGCTGCAATTTCGGGAGAGAATGCCGGAATTAGTGTTGCTCCGGCAAATAATATGCTTGCAGTGGAGGCACTTGAGAGGTTACAATGCTGAATATAAGGCTTATCTGTGTCGGAAAGCTCAGGGAGCGGTTTTACATTGAGGCGTTCGACGAGTATGCAAAGCGTCTTGGTGCCTACTGCAAATTTGAGTGCGTTGAACTTAATGAAACAAGGCTCGGCTCATCTCCGTCGGATAAGGAGATAGCCGCGGCTCTTGACAGGGAAGCGGCAGACATTGAGCGCGCCATCGGCAGGGATGCGTACACCGTTGTCATGTGCGTTGAGGCAAAGCAGCTGAAAAGCGAGGAGTTTGCCGAAAAAATAAATTCCCTCGCCGTGTCAGGGAGAGGTAAGCTGAGCTTTGTTATAGGCGGCTCCTTCGGTATATCGCCGAGGATAAAGCAGCGCGCGGATATGCGCCTTGGCATGAGCGAGATGACATTTCCGCACCATCTTGCCCGCGTTATGCTTGCCGAGCAGATCTACCGCGCGTTTAAAATAATCGAAGGCTCAAGATATCACAAATAACGGAGGAAGCCATGGACGAGACCGCAAAGCCCGAATGGGGCAGACGCATAACGGGGAAATTATACGAACGCTGGCCAAGAGACGAAAAAGGTGAGCTTATTGAGCCCGTTTTTCTTACTCACAGCTTTTGCCTCGATATGAGCGACGAGATGCTCGTAAACCTGCTCGAGGCATACGGAATACCATGTGTAAGACAATACCCGAACGACGGAGATTTCGGCAGACTCATCCTGGGAACGAGCGGCACGGGTGTTGACATATATGTCCCCAAAACTATGTATGACGACGCTGTCAATTTAACGGAAGGGAGCGCAGAATATGAGGAATTATAAGGAAGAGTACCAGCGCTGGCTGGACAGCCCCGCACTGAGCGAGACCGAATGGGAGGAGCTCAATTCTATCGCAGATGATGAAAAGGAGATCGAAAGCCGCTTTTTTGCACCGCTTGAGTTCGGAACCGCCGGCTTGCGCGGCACAATGAAGCTCGGTCTGCATCAGATGAATGTTCATGTCATCCGCCATGCAACTCAGGCATTTGCCAATGTCATAAAGGCCGAGGGTGAGCAGGCAATGACAAAGGGCATTGTTATATGCTTTGACTGCCGCAATAACAGCGAGCTCTTTGCACATGAGGCGGCTGGCGTTATGGCTGCAAACGGTATACATGTCCGCATTTTCGACGCGCTGCGTCCAACACCGGAGCTGAGCTTTGCGGTCCGGTATTACGGGACAACCGCGGGTCTTAACATAACCGCATCTCATAACCCGAAGGAGTACAACGGCTATAAGGTCTACTGGTCCGACGGTGCCCAGCTTCCGCCGCAGCACGCCGCCGCCATTGCCGAACAGATGGAGAAGATAGATATATTCAACGATTTTCTCACCTGCGATTTTGACGGTGCGGTCGCAGCCGGTAAGATAGAGCTCATAGGAGCCGAGACTGACGAGGCATATCTTGAGCAGGTGCTTGGGCAGGCGATAAACAAGGCTGTCGTTAAGAAAGTCGCACCGGAGTTTAAGATAGTCTACACCCCGTTCCACGGCGCGGGCTACAGGCTTGTCCCCGAGGCGCTGCACAGACTCGGCATAACAGAGCTCTATCCCGTGCCTGAGCAGATGGTCATAGACGGAGATTTTCCCACCGTCGAGAGCCCCAACCCCGAAAATCCCGAGGGCTTTTATCTTGCGGTTGACCTTGCAAAGAAAATAGGCAGCGACCTTATAATCGGAACTGATCCCGACTCCGACCGCATAGGCGTTATGGTGCGCTCGGGCGATGAGTATATATCCATAACCGGAAACCAGCTCGGCGTACTGCTTCTTGACTATGTGATAGCGGCGCGCAAGGCGGCGGGAACGCTGCCCGAAAATGCCGGTGCCCTTAAGAGCATCGTCACGACCGAAATGGCAAAGGCCGTAGCAGAGACTAACGGCGTCCACTTTGAGGATACATTCACCGGCTTCAAGTTCATGGCTGAGCGTATTGCCGAGTGGGAAAAAGCAGGGACATATAAATATGTTTTTGCCTATGAGGAGAGCTATGGCTACATGATGGGTGATTATGTCCGCGATAAGGACGCCGTAACGGCATCAATGATGGTCGCTGAAATGGCAGCCTTCTACCATGATAAGGGCATGAGCCTCAGTCAGGCGATGGAGAGCCTTTACGAAAAATATGGGCGCTATGCCGAGAAAACGCTTAATCTGGTCATGCCCGGACTTGACGGCATAGTCAAGATGAAAAAGCTCATGGAGGAGCTGCGCGGCACCCCGCCAAAGCAGATAGCGGGTACCGAGGTGTTCAAGCTCCGCGATTACTCCGACGGAAGCATCAGAGTTCCCGAGCTCGGCACTATGGGTCAGACCCCGATAAAGGGCTCTAATGTCCTTTACTTTGAGCTTTCCGACGGAACGAGCTTCATTGTCCGTCCATCCGGAACCGAGCCAAAGGTCAAGGTATATATTCTTTGCAGGGGCGCAGATAAGAACGAGTGCGACGAAAAAATAGCCAAATATACGGCATATGCGGAGAGCCTGAGAAAATAAAGCTCAGCTTTTGAGGTTTGCTATGAAAAATAAACTGAAGCTGCTATGGAAGCTGTTCAGCACCTTTGCCGTTGTAGGAGTAACGACCTTCGGCGGAGGCTACGCCATGCTTCCCGCTCTGCAGCGCGAGGTCGTTGATAAGCGCCGTTGGGCGAGCGACGAGGAAATAATGGACTGGTACGCCATAGGGCAGTGCACACCCGGCGTTATCGCCGTCAACACGGCAACCTTTGTCGGACAGAAGCAGGCAGGCGTGCTTGGCGGGATAGTTGCAACGCTCGGAGTGGTGTTTCCGTCGCTGGTTATAATAACGATAATTGCGGCATTCATACAGAATTTTGCGCATCTGCCGGTCGTACAGAAGGCTTTTTCCGGCATCCGCGTGTGCGTATGTGTGCTGATACTCAATGCGGTGGTAAAGCTGTGGAAAAAATCCGTCGTAGACAGGAAGACACTTATCGTTTTCCTTGCGGTCTTCGCGGGGAGCGTGTTTCTTGACATTTCTCCGGTGCTGTATGTTGTTGCCGCAGCGGCGGCGGGCATCGTGATAAAGGAACTGGGGGCGCGTAAGACATGATATATCTGCGCCTGTTTTGGGAATTTTTTAAGACCGGCTTGTTTTCCGTCGGCGGAGGACTTGCAACGCTGCCGTTTATTTATGA
Organism: Escherichia coli; assembly: GCA_963632825.1. Taxonomy (GTDB): domain Bacteria; phylum Bacillota; class Clostridia; order Oscillospirales; family Oscillospiraceae; genus F23-B02. Next base: position 5,873 of record CAVGWF010000018.1, read on the forward strand.
TATATCCGACCGCACCGGCTGGTTTACCTATCAGCAGATCGCCGATATGATTGCCGTTTCCGAGTCTACTCCCGGTCCGATCGGAGTAAACACTGCTACCTATGTCGGATATATAACCGGGGGTTTGCCCGGAGCGCTCATTGCCACGCTCGGGATAGTAACTCCGGCGATAATTATCATACTCATAATTGCCACATGCCTGAAAAAATTCAGGGAAAACCGATTTGTGGATCACGCGTTTTACGGGCTGCGTCCCGCATCAACCGGTCTCATAGCGGCTGCCGGCTTTTCCGTGGTAACGCTTGCACTCGTAAACGAAGATGCGTTCAGGGCAAGCGGGAATATCCTCGACCTGTTTTCGTGGAAGGGGCTTATACTCGCGGCGGTCATATGGTTGCTGACTAATGTCGTAAAGCCCACCGAAAAGCTGCACCCGATCGTTTTTATTGCCGCCTCTGCGGTGGTGGGGATACTTGTGTTCTGATCAAAATAATATAGCTGCACCGAGCAGCGCCGCAGCCGCGGCTATAAGTGCGGCAAAAAACCGTCCGATGACATATCGGGCGGTTTTTATATCCGTTCCCGATACCATGGACAGGGTCTGGAAGTGAACCGAGATTCCGCCCCATCCGAGTATGAATGCGGCCAGCGCAAGATTGATCGGAGTTATATCCATGCCTGCCATGCTGCCTATGCCGTTGCCTAACTCGAGAATGCCGTATGTCAGGGCGCGGCACCATGAAAGCTCTGCGCCCGTGAGCACCGAAAGCCGTCCCGCAAGCGCGGGGAGAATATCGAGATCGTCAAGGATACCGCTAAGCGCAGAAAAGGTGACGATAAAAGCGCAAACGCTGATGACGGCGTCTGCCGAGCGCTTCACGGCATCCGTGAAAGCCGGCGAAAAAGGCATCGAACACGACGGCTCCTCATCTCTTGTATCGCTGTGTTTTTGCATGGCAATAATGTCGTTATATGTTCTCGGACTGAGTATTATCCCAAGCGTAAGCGCCGAGAGGATGTGTACGGCGTATAGGAAAAATCCGACCGTGACGGAGGAAAATATCCCGGCTCCGGCAGCCCCGATTATAAACGCGGGACCGGAGTTGCTGCAGAAAACCAGCAGCCGAGACGCCTCATCGCCGCCGATAAGCGAGCTTCTGCGCAGTCCGGCTATGTACGAAGCACCCAAGGGGTATCCGCCGGTTATGCCGATAATAAACGCTGCGGCTCCATGACCGGATACGCCCAACACCTTGGCGCCGAAAGGCGTGAGCGCATTTGCAAACAGCCTTGACACCCCGAGACCGTTTATGAGATTTGTCGCAACAAAAAAAGGGAAAAGCGACGGTATTATAACTCCTGCGCACATCTCAAGACCCAATCTCACCGCATCGGCGGCGGCATCGGGGAAAATCAGCAGCGCTATAAATATGCCGACGGCGGTGAAGGTGCGGATAAACCTTTTCACGGCTTTCATCTCCTTGTCCATGTATTAATCTATGCCGTCCGGCATAGATTTAGACTGCGGGGGTGAGCGCACCATGGGTAAAAATGCTGACAGAGCGGAGCTTCTTGCCGACAGGCTCGAATTGCCGGCAGACGCACTTGGAGCCCTGAAGCTCAGTCTTTGCGGAAGAAACAGGCTGCTCATAGAAAACCACCGCGGAATAATAGCGTATGGCGAGAGCGCCGCAGAGATAGCCTGCGGCGCATCAAAGCTCGTTGTAAGAGGAGATGAGCTGCGCCTTGCCGCAATGGATAAGAAAGATATGCTCATATGCGGAAGAATACTGTCATTGGAGTTTGAATGATGAAAAGACTTTATGATATCGCACGCGGTGTCGTGCGCGTTGAGGCCGACGGAGCCGAGCCCGAGAGCCTTTTGAATTTCTGCGCGGAGAGCGGGATAGAATTTTGGGATGCAGATCCCTGCACGGACTACTCACTGCGTTTGAGCATACATGCGGCGGATTACCCGGCGCTCAGAGAGAGAAACGGTAAAAACGGTATTGAGATCAAACTGCTGCATGAATCCGGAGGCAAAAAGCTTGCAGCCGCGGTGCGCGCGAGAGTGCTTCTTTTAGCTATCATGCTTGTGGGCATAGCGGCCATAGCCGTGTCCTCTCTGTTTATCTGGCGCATAGAAATTGACGGGAATGACACCGTGAGCTCGGCACGGCTTATGCGTACGCTGGAGGAGTGCGGCATTGGCTACGGAACATTTTGGCCCGCCGTGTCCTCGGACGGAGTCAAGGATGACATACTGATACAAATGCCGGATATAGCGTGGCTGACTATAAATATCCGTTCTTCATGCGCGTATATAGTCGTGCACGAGCGCGTTGATAAGCCGGAGATAGTCAACGAAAAATCCCCCTGCGACATAGTTGCGGCAAAGGGAGGAGTCATTAAAAAGCTCTCCGTTCTGCAGGGAGAGGCAGCGGCTGCGGCGGGCGACACCGTCGCAAAGGGAGACATTCTCGTGAGCGCCGTTATGAGCAGCGAAACGGGAGAGGATCGTCTTGTCCACTCAATGGCGCAGGTGCAGGCGGATACATGGTATGAAATAAGCGCCAGAGTACCGCTCACGGAGCAGGTGAAAGTGAAAAAAGAGAGTACAAGCACGCAGCTTTCGCTTATAATCGGGAAAGAGCGGATAAATTTTTTCAATGACAGTAGAAATAACTGCACAAGTTGTGATAAAATAAATAAAATAAGGTACATATCGCTGGGAGAAGTGTTCGTTCTCCCGATAGGATATGCCGTGCAGAAAAACTGGGTCTGTGAAACGCAGGAGCGCGCGATAGACGAGGAAAAGGCGATACTGCGCCTGAAAGCAAACCTTGAATCCGAGCTTAGAAGCAGAATAGGCGACGGCGAGATAGTTTCGCAGGAGTATTCCGTTTCAAAAGGCGAATGCGAGCTTACCGTAACGCTCAGGGCACAGTGCACGGAGAATATTGCCAAGGAGTCAGCGCATGATTGAAAGAACAATAGAAGTCGAGAGAATGGAGCATGTCATAAGCGTCTTCGGATCCTTTGACAGGAATTTGAGTATAATAGAGACCGAGCTCGGCGTAAAGGTGCTCGACCGCGAGAATAAGATACACATATGCGGCGAGGAGGAGAGCGTCATGCTTGCGGAAAAGGCAATAAACGGACTTTTGACGCTTTCCGCGCGCGGTGAGAATATTGATGCCCAGAGCGTCAGATATATCCTCAAGCTCGTTGCCGAGGGCAGAGAGTCAAAGATAAACGAGCTTGCGAGCGATGTCGTGTGCATAACGGCAAAGGGAAAGCCCGTAAAGGCAAAAACACTCGGGCAGAAGGCATACTGCGATGCCATAGCAGGCAATACGATAACACTCGGCATAGGACCTGCCGGTACCGGCAAAACATATCTTGCGGTCGCGGCGGCAGTTGCGGCGTTCAGAGCGGAGCAGGTGAACCGCATAATCCTGACGCGACCGGCAGTCGAAGCGGGCGAGCGCCTCGGTTTCCTGCCGGGAGATCTGCAAAGCAAGGTCGATCCGTATCTGCGCCCCCTGTACGATGCACTTTTTGATATGCTCGGCGCCGACACATATCAAAAATACATGGAGCGCGGCAACATAGAAGTCGCACCGCTTGCATATATGCGCGGCAGAACGCTTGACGACAGCTTTATTATCCTTGACGAGGCGCAGAACACCTCCCGCGAGCAGATGAAGATGTTTCTCACAAGAATAGGCTTCGGCTCAAAGGTGGTAATAACCGGCGATATAACGCAGATAGACCTTCCGGAGGACAAGGTCAGCGGACTTAAGGTCGCAATGAAGGTGCTCGACGGAATAGAGGATATTGCCATATGCAGGCTTACCGGCGCCGATGTTGTCCGCCACAGGCTCGTTCAGAGAATAATTGAGGCATATGAGGTGTATGACAAGAAAAATCCGCCCGAACAGGTAAAAAGGAGCGGAGTATATAAGAGGAAAAGATATGACAAAGCATGAGATATATGTGAGCCGCGAGAGGTCCGGACTCGGACATAATAATGCCGCGGCACTCATAAAAAAAGCAGTCGGTATGGCTCTTGATGCCGAGAAGGTGGACAGACCCTGCCTTATAAGCGTAATGCTTACAGACGATGCCGGTATCCGCGAAACAAACCGCGATTTCCGCGGGATAGACGCGGCGACCGATGTGCTGTCGTTTCCGTTAAATGAGCTCGTCCCCGGTAGCTTTGACGCATCAGCCTGCGATGCGGACCCATACACCGGAGCGGTGATGCTTGGAGATATGATGATCTCGCTCGAGCGCTGCGCCGCTCAGGGAGAGGAGCTCGGTCACGGCTTTGACAGAGAGATATGCTACCTTACGGTACATAGCGTGCTGCATCTTCTCGGCTACGATCACATAGACGAGGGCGAGATGAAAAAACAGATGCGCACCCGCGAGAAGGAAATAATGGGGGATACATGATATGATAACCAAAACAGCGATGATAACCATATGCGGCAGACCGAATGTCGGCAAATCAACTCTTACAAACGCGCTGGTCGGCGAAAAGATCGCAATCGTTTCCAATAAGCCGCAGACCACGAGAAACCGCATAAGCGCGGTAGTCAACCGCGGCGATACGCAGTTTGTTATAATCGACACGCCGGGCTTTCATAAGCCGAGAACCCGTCTGGGTGACTACATGGTCAATATTGTCAAGGAAAGTGTTGCCGATGTCGATGCCGTTATGCTGCTCGTTGAGCCGATCGCAAGCATAGGAAGACAGGAGCAGGAGCTCATAGCCCGCATAAAGGAGACATGCGTTCCGGCAGTGCTCGTCATAAATAAGATAGATACCGTTGAAAAATCGCAGCTTCTTGAGGTCATGGCGCTTTATTCAGCCGCGCACGAATTTGATGCAATCATTCCGATGTCGGCAAAAAACGGCGAAGGACTGGACGAGCTTCTGGATCAGCTTGAGCACTATGCCGCCGAGGGACCGCAGCTGTTTCCCGACGACATGATATGCGACCAGCCGGAAAAACAGATATGCGCAGAGCTTGTGCGCGAAAAGCTGCTTTTGTGCCTTGATAAGGAGATACCGCACGGTACCGCCATTGAGGTCACCAAGTTCTCTGAGCGTGATAACGGCATAATAGATATGGATGTAACGATATTCTGTGAAAAGTCGAGTCACAAGGGAATTATTATCGGCAAGCAGGGTGCGATGCTCAAGAAGATAGGCGAGCTAGCCCGCACGGATATAGAAGCGTTCATGGGCACAAAGGTGTTTTTGCAGACATGGGTCAAGGTCAAGGAAAACTGGCGCGACAGCACCGCCCAGCTTCGCAACTTCGGCTTCTCGGAATAATTAACCACTAATATACACCCGCTGCCGTCGGATACTAATACCGGAGGTAGTGCCATGCAGGATAATATCATGTGGCAGGTGTTTAAGGATACGGGTGACCCGCTCTGCTGGCTCATGTACAGAGCCGAGCGGGACAAGGATAAGGACACGGCGGGGGACAAGCCCCGACCGTCTGATTAAGCAGGGTACATATGTTCAAAACGACAAAAGCTCTGATATTGCGAGAGGTAAAATATAAGGAAGCCGACAGGATACTCACTGTTTTGACCGAGGACATGGGCAAAATAACGGTAAGGGCTCGCGGAGCTCTGCGCAAGGGCAGCAAAACCGCTGCCGCAACGCAGCTTTTGGCATTCTCAGAGCTCACGATGCTTGAGAGAAACGGCTACTGGACGGTGTCCGAGGGCTCGACTATAGAGGAGTTCAAGGGACTTCGCAGCGATATTGCGGCGCTTGCTCTGGCAAGCTATTTCGCCGAGTGCGCCGAGGCGCTTTCCGACGAATGTAACCCTGATCCGCTCATGCTTCAGCTCATACTCAATTGCCTTTTTGCACTTTCAAATGAGATGTACCCTCAGGCAAATATAAAGGCGGCTTTTGAGCTGCGCCTTATGGCGCTTGAGGGCTATGAGCCGAATCTGCTCTCGTGCTGCGTCTGCGGTCTGTCAGAGCCTGCCGAACCGAGATTCAGCCCGCGAAACGGCGTTATGTGCTGCCGTGAGTGTAATGATGTGCAGTATGGTGCAAATATCGCGCTGTGCGCCGATTCGCTTCGGGCAATGCGGTATATTATCTATGCTCCAGCACGCAAAATGCTTGCATTCTCACTCGGAGACGATGCCATGAAGCGCGTCTCGGCGGCAGCCGAGGCATACCTGCTGACGCAGACCGAACGAAGATTTTCAACGCTTGACTACTGGAAACAGGTGAAATAATGGATTTCTACGAAAAATCAATTAACATACTCGAGCTGCCGGCGGTTCTGGAAATGCTGGCAGCCGAAGCCGTTACGGAGGGCGGCAAAACGGCGTGTCTTGCCCTGCGCCCGAGCGATAACGAAAATGATGTAAGGACAAGACTATCGGAAACGACTGCCGCAAAGGATATGATGATCGTGCGCGGCAGTCCGTCCCTTTCCGGAATAAAGGACATCCGGCCGTCGCTGAACCGCGCGGATCTCGGCGGAAGCCTCAATACTACGGAGCTTCTCAACATAGCGAGAGTGCTCCAGTGCGCAAGGCTCGTAAAGGGCTACATTGCAGATGAAAAGAGCGCAAAAACGAGCATAGACCACCTTTTTTATGCGCTTCAGGCAAACCGTTTCCTTGAAGAAAAGATCACCGGTTCTATCGTCGGCGAGGACGAGATAGCAGACGGAGCATCGCCTGAGCTTGCAAACATCCGGCGAAAGATCCGCGCCGCCGGAGCGCGCGTGCGCGAGTGTCTGCAAAAGATCATCTCATCTCCGTCCTATGCAAAGGTACTGCAGGAGCCCATAATAACCATGCGCTCGGACAGATTCGTTGTACCGGTAAAGGCAGAGTGCAAGGGCGCAATACAGGGACTTGTACACGATATATCCGCCTCCGGAGCCACACTTTTTATTGAACCCATGGCTGCCGTAAAGGCAAATAACGAGCTGCGGGAGCTTGCGGCCAAGGAGAAAGCGGAGATAGAGCGTATCCTCGCGGAGCTTTCTGCCGAATGTGCTTCCCATGCCGAGGATATATCGTCTGACTACACATATCTCGTTATGCTCGATACCATATTTGCAAAGGCAAAGCTGTCATATAAGCTGAACGGAATTGAGCCTCAGCTGCGCGAGAGAGGGATCGTTTTCCGCAGGGCAAGACATCCGCTGCTGCCTAAGGATACTGCCGTTCCCATAAGCCTTGAGCTCGGCGAGGATTTTGATACACTCATAATAACCGGACCCAATACCGGCGGAAAAACCGTAACACTCAAAACCATAGGACTTTTGTGCATAATGGCTCAGTGCGGGCTGCATATCCCCGCCGACGACGGCAGCGGAGTGCCGGTATACAGAAATGTGCTGGCGGATATAGGCGATGAGCAGTCGATAGAGCAGAACCTGTCGACCTTCTCGGCACACATGACGAATATCGTGCATATTTTAGATGAGTGTGACGATTCCTCGCTCCTGCTTTTTGACGAGCTCGGTGCCGGCACCGATCCAACGGAGGGGGCGGCTCTTGCAATCGCAATAATAGAGCATGCACGGCACCTCGGCGCAAATGTAGCTGCGACAACGCACTACGCGGAGCTCAAGGTGTACGCAACGACGGAAAACGGTATTCAGAATGCATCCTGTGAGTTTGATGTGGAAACGCTAAGCCCCACATACAGGCTGCTGGTGGGTATTCCGGGAAAATCAAATGCATTTGCAATATCGGAGAGGCTGGGTCTCGGCAAGGAGATAATAAACGATGCAAAATCCCGTATAGGCGTTCAGAATGCAAGCTTTGAGGCTACAATAGAAAAGCTTGAGCAGACCAGACTGCTGCTCGAACGCGACAGAGCCGAGGCTGCGGAAAAGCTCAGGGAAGCCGAGGCAAATGCTAAAAAGGCTTCATTCATGCGAGCCGAGCTGAGTGTCAGGCTTGAAAAGGCCGACGAGAAAGCACGCAGGGAGGCAGAACGCATAATTTCGCAGGCGCGCGAGACCGCCGAGAGCGCATTCGCGGAGCTCGACGATATGCGAAAGCGCCTTAACGAGGAGGAGCAGGCGCAGCAGATAAACGAAGCCCGCAGTGAGCTTCGCCGCAAGCTGAACGAAACCCAGAGCAAGGTGAAGGCCAAGACCTCCGAAAAGCCGGCGGAGGAGAAGAAATCTGCCCGCGATGTCAGAGTCGGAGACACGGTCGAGATAAAATCAATGGGCGTAAAGGCGGAGGTCATCGAGGTAGGCTCCGACGGAACGCTGAGCCTTAAGGCAGGTATAATGACCGTAAAGGCAAAGCCCGACGAGGTGTATCTCATAGAGGGGCATGCCGCAAAGCAGAAAAAGCAGAGTGTTACGCTTGCTAACGGAACAACTCCCCGTGCAGCGGTAAGCCCCGAGATAGATCTGCGCGGAATGGAAAGCATTGAGGCCGTAAACGCAGCCGAGCAGTACATTGATTCCGCGGTCATGGGTAAGCTCAGGACGGTGACGATAATTCACGGCAAGGGCACCGGGGTGCTGCGGGCGGCGGTGCAGCAGATGCTCCGGCGCAATAAAGCGGTCAGAAGCTTCCGGCTCGGGCGTTTCGGCGAGGGTGAAAGCGGCGTTACAATTGTCGAATTGAAATAAAAGCAATCAATAAAATTTATTAATAATGTGTAAATCTACAAAATAGACAAAATGAGTTGACCTTTTTTAAATAATTTGCTAAAGTAGGGGTAATCTTTTAGAGGAGTGGCGAGAATGGTAACCAAAGAAGTTGTTATTAATAATCAGGTAGGGCTCCACGCCAGACCTGCTACTTTCTTCATTCAGAAAGCAAATGAATTTAAGAGCAGCATCTGGATCGAGAAGGAAGACAGGCGTGTAAACGCCAAGAGCCTGCTCGGCGTTCTCTCTCTGGGCATCGTAAAGGGCACCGCAGTCAATATAATAGCTGACGGGGCTGACGAGGCCACGGCTGTTGATACGCTTGCTGAGCTTATCGCATCCGACTTTACCGAGTGAAATTTTTAAACGGAGTTAAGGGCGTGTTTCTGACACGCCCTTATTCGCTATTTTATTATGAAAAACGAGACAAGAGCAATCATTGAAATGATTGTGTGCGCATCGCTGTGGAGCATCGCGGGCATATTTATAAAGCTTATACCGTGGAACGGCTTGGTGATATCCTCAATTAGAAGCCTTTTTGCAGGCATCACCGTGCTTGCATACATAGGCATAAAGCGCTACAAAATAATATTGAACAAACGAACGATCACGGCAGGACTGTTTATGGGCTGTACCTATACGGCGTTCGTTGCCGCAAACAAGCTCACTACCGCCGCAAATTCGATAGTTCTGCAATTCACCGCACCAATTTTTATAGTTATATTCTCTGCCGTTTTATTTGGGCAGCGCTTCAGGCGGCGCGATATTACCGCCGTTTTGTGCACCTTTGTCGGCATCGCAATGTTCTTTCTTGATAAGCTCGAGGGAGGCTATCTTCTGGGCAACATCGTTGCCATTCTCGCCGGGGCGTTTATGAGCGGAATGTATATCGCAATGGGCAGGGCAGAGAGCACCGAGCGCTTTTCGGCAGCGCTTATCGGTCAGCTCACGGCATTCCTTGTCGGACTGCCCTTCGTGTTTACAACGGCTCCCGAGATATCCGCAGCGCCGGTCATATGCATAATCATTCTCGGCGTTCTTCAGCTCGGTATACCGTATATTCTGTACAGCAGAGCCGCGGAATACTGTCCGCCGCTGGCGTGCAGTCTGCTGGGCGCGATAGAGCCGCTTTTAAATCCGGTGTGGGTGCTGATATTCGACGGTGAAAAGCCCGGAATATTTGCCCTCATAGGCGGAATTATTGTTATCGTGTCCGTGACGGTCTGGTGTATCGTCGGAAGCAGGGACGGTGAGGGTGCAGATGCGCGAAAAGCTGCTTGAGAAGGCAAATAAGCTGCCGATGCTGCCGGGGGTGTATATCATGCTCGATGCGGCGGGGCAGGTCATATATGTAGGAAAGGCCAAAAAGCTCAAAAACCGCGTTACAAGCTACTTTCGCGGTTCGCACCTGCCGAAGGTGGAGGCCATGGTTCAGAAGGTCTGCGATTTCAATGTCATCGTCGTAAGCTCGGAGTTTGAGTCGCTTATCCTTGAAAACTCGCTTATAAAGCAGCATCAGCCGCATTATAATATTCTTCTAAAGGACGATAAGGGCTACCCGTTTATACGACTCGACAAAAAGGCGCCTTACCCACACTTCAGCATCGTAAATGCCGTGAAAAAGGACGGAGCCTCCTATTTCGGACCGTTCGGCGGGCGCAGCACAACGCATGAGATAATCGAGGCCGTATCCAAAGCCGTCGGACTTGCAGTCTGCTCAAAGCATTTTCCGCGTGATGCGGGTAAGGACAGACCCTGCCTCAATTACCACATGGGTAACTGCCGCGGATGGTGCCGTGGTCTGCTTTCGCAGGAGGAATACAGACTTGCCGTGGAGCAGGCCTGCCTTATTCTGAGCGGCAAAACCGACGAGCTTCTGCACCGGCTGAATGAGAATATGCTCAATGCCTCCGAAAATCTGCAATTTGAGGTTGCGGCTCAGCTTCGGGACCGAATACGCGCAATAGAAAATGTCTCCAATAAGCAGCATGTTATCGCTACCGCGTTTTCTGATACGGATGTGATAGGCTTTAAGCGCGGTGCAAAAAGCTGCTTTGTAGTGCTGCATTTTAAAGACGGCTCACTTACCGGCAAGGACTACGAGATTGCTCCGGAGCCGCTTGAGAGCGATGCTGAGGCGATATCGGCTTACATGAGACAGTATTATGCCATGCGCGGCATGCTGCCGAAAACGATCCTCCTGCGTGAGCAGACTGAGGATGCTCAGGTCATGCAGGAGCTGTTTTCACTTAATGCAGGCAGGAGGGTCGGCATTGAGTGCCCACAGCGCGGAGAAAGACTCAGGCTCGTTGAGCGTGCCGAGATGAATGCGGAGGAGGAGATACTGCGCGCTACCACGGTACAGCAGCGCAGAACGAATACTCTGACATGGCTGCAAAAATCACTCGATCTGCCCGAATATCCCGAACGCATTGAGGCATTTGACATATCGAATTTGGGTGACACGGGAATAGTCGCGGCAATGACCGTTCACAAGGATGCAAAGCCATACAAGAAAGACTACCGTAAATTCCGCATAAAGGATATTGAGATCAGAGACGACTATGCAAGTATGCATCAGGCTGTGAGCCGGCGCTACAGCCGCCTTAAGAGCGGGGATAAGGGCTTTGAGGATATTCCGCAGCTGCTTCTGATAGACGGCGGAGCAGCTCACGCGGCCGTTGCCGAGAAGGCACTCGGCGAGCTTGGCATAAGCGTTCCGGTGTTCGGAATGGTCAAGGACGACCGGCACAGAACACGCGCACTGATAACATCCGACGGGCATGAGATATGCCTCACGGCTAATCCCGCGGCTTTTGCACTCATAGGCAATATACAGGAGGAAACGCACCGTTTTGCGATAGAGTATCAGCGCTCGCTGCGCAATGAGAGCTTCGGTTCGGAGCTCAATACAATATCCGGCATAGGCGAAACAAGAAAAAACGAGCTTCTTAGGCACTTCAAAACGCTCAAGGCGATAAGAACTGCCGGTATTGACGAGCTGGCGGCCGTGCTGCCGAAGAATGCCGCAAAGGCGGTTTATGAATACTATCACACAAAAGAGGTTTAGAAATGAGAGTAATAAGCGGGTCAAAGCGCGGAAAAAAGCTGAAAGAGCCTGATAACTATGATATAAGACCCACGACCGATATGGTGAAGGAATCAATGTTCAATATAATCCAGTTTGATGTTGAAGGCCGCAGGGTGCTCGACCTTTTTGCGGGAACGGGTCAGCTCGGCATCGAGTGCCTGAGCCGCGGGGCAAAGTCGGTGACCTTCGTTGACCAGAGCAGGGAAGCCGCTGCCATAGTAAAGCAGAATCTGAAAAGCTGCGGCTTTGAGGCGAGGGTGGTGCAGACAGACTCCATAGCTTTTCTGAGCCGCGGTGAAAAATTTGATGTAATACTCCTTGATCCGCCTTACGCGACAAATCTTATAGATAAAGCCCTGCAAATTATCAATTCCGTTGACATGTTGACGGAATGTGGTATAATTATGTGCGAAAGTGGGCGCGAAAAGCCCATGCCGGATGTAAATATGCCTTACTTTAAGTGTAAGGAGTATAATTACGGCAAGGTCAAATTGACAACATACAGCAGGGAGAAAGACATATGAGTCTTGCTATATGCCCGGGCAGCTTTGATCCGATAACCTTGGGGCATCTCAATATAATCAGAAGATCTGCGCAGATATTCGACGAGGTAGTTGTCTGCATAATGGTAAACTCCTCGAAAACCAAGCCGATGTTCACCATAAACGAGCGGGTAGAGATGGTGCGTAAGGTCGTCGGGCGATTCCCGAATGTTGAGGTAGATACATCGGACGGCTTGCTTGCCGAATATGCGAAGAAATATGATGGCGCAGTGATAGTGAAGGGAATGAGGGCTGCATCTGACTTTGAGTATGAATTTCAGATGAACCTTATAAATAAAAAGATAAATCCCGGTCTGGAGACCATGTTTCTCACGGCAAGTGAAAAATATACCTTTCTGAGCTCCTCGGTCGTGCGCGAAATGGCGTCGTACGGCGCAGATCTCACGGGTTTTGTCCCTTACGAGATAATCGACGAGGTTGAGAAAAAGGCAAAGCTATGGAGGCAGTGATATGAGCGAGAATAATGTTGAAGTAATGGAGCTTATCGAGAATCTGTATTCGATGGTGTCCGAGGCTTGGGGAGTGCCCCTCGGCAACGATAAATGCATCATCGAAAGAGAAAATGTTCTGGAGATACTCAACGATATTAAAACGCGCATACCGGTCGAGCTTGCCGAGGCAAAGAGACTTGTCTCAGCGCGCGACGAGTTTATCGGAAATGCTAAGCGCGAGGCCGAGTCTATCCGTAAAAATGCGGAGGACAGGGCGCGGGCAATGCTTGAGGAACAGGAGATCGTGCGTGTTGCAAAGGCGCACAGTGCGGAGCTTGTTTCAAATGCAGAGTATAAATCCAAGGAGCTCAGGCGTGTTGCAAACGAGTATGTTGATGAAATACTCCGACGCACCGAGGAGACTGTCGGCTCGGCGCTCAAATCCATAAACCAGTCTCGGGCAAGCTTCCGCAGCCTTGCGGGTGCCGTTCCGACAGCGCAGCATACGGCAAGCCATGAGGACGATGCCGAGAAAAAAGAGTGAAGCGCTCTGCAAGCTCTATAGATCAATATCAGGAGCCCCGAAAGGGACTCCTGATATTTTTGTATTATAGGAAGGAGAATTGATTGGTAAAATAAATCTGACGGTTGTTCCGGAGGTACGGCGCATCTGAAAAACCGTACCTCCGGATATATGGGGGAAGGAAGAGGAATATCAGATAAGGCCTTTTTCTTTGAGCTCAGCTATCTTTGCATCGTCGTAGCCCAGAATACCCTTGAGAATCGTGTCCGTGTCCTGACCGAGCCTCGGTGCGCCGCGCCATACCTTGCCGGGCGTGCCGGACAGCTTAGGAACTATGCCGAAAGCGGTGATGTCCTTGTCGAGGGTCTGATCGTGGTATTCGATGAAGTCTCCGCGGCTCTGATAGTGAGGATTTGCAAGGCAGTCCTTTGCGCCCATTACGCGGCTGCAGGGAACCTTGAACTTTGCCATTGCATCTTCTATCTCCTGTGCGGTGTGGGCTGCGCACCACTCGATGACCTTTGCATCGAGCTCACGCCCCTTTTCGGAGGCAACGGCCTCAATACCTGAAGAGCAATCCTTATAGTTGAAGTACTCAAGGTCAAAGCCGAGGGCCTGAATTGCTCTCTTGTAAACGCCGGGACCGAATGCGCCGACGGCAACATCGTAGCCGTCCTTGGACTTGAACAGACCGTAGGGCTGGAACGCCGCGGACTTGTTGCCCGAGCGGCCATTCTGGCGGCCGGCCATGGTGTATGAGGTGTACAGGTCGCAGCAGTAGCTTGCCTGGACCTCAAACTGCGCAACATCAACAACCTGCCCCTTGCCGGTCTTGAGCACATTTATATATGCCGCCAGCACGCCGAATACGGCTGCGTATGCGGAGGTGAAGTCGTTGAGCCAGGGCTTGCCGACGACGGGGTCACCGTCCTTTTCTCCGTTGAGACCCATCCAGCCGGAGAATGCCTGACCGATCATATCATAGGAGGCTCTGTCGCAGTACTCGGGCAGACCGCCGAATGCGGGATTGCCGTAGCCGCTTATGTGAGCGATTATGAGCTTGGGGTTGACCGCAAGCAGATCCTCGTCACGGATGCCGAGCTTTTCGAGCCAGACCATGTTCTCCATGAAAACATCGGCTTCTTTTATAAGACCGTAGAACAGCTCCTTGACCTCGGGATGCTTGAGATTGAGCTCGAGGGAGAGGGAGAGCTTGTTGCGACCGTCCTGCGCCCAGGAGGTGCTGACGGTCTTTCCGTCCTCCTTCGCAAATGGCGCGAGCACGCGGAGAGTGTCGCCGACGCCGGGACGCTCGATGTGGATCACCTCTGCACCGAAATCGGCAAGCAGAGTGGCTGCAAAGGGCATTGCAATAAGAGAACCGGTATCTATTATGCGCATTCCTGCAAAGGGACCGTATTCAGGGATAAGTGATTTACGTTCGCTCATTTTAAATTGCTCCTTTTCCGATAGAATTTTGATTATTTTCTTTTCTTTATTTCTTCGATTATTGCCGGGACTATGCTGCGGTAATCAACGATTGCGCCGTAGTGTGAAATGTCGAAGATGGGAACGCCGGCAGTGTGGTTTATGCTGATTATGCACTTGGAGTTCTGCATACCGACCTGATACTGCACCGAACCGGAGATGGCGATGTTTATGATGTGATCGGGCTTGACGGTCGCGCCGGACTGACCGATCTGCTCATCGTGGGACATCCAGCCGTTATCAACGACGGGACGGGACGCCGCCACCTGACCGCCGAGCAGCTCCGCAAGCTCGCGCAGCATATTGAGATCCTTCTCGTCCTTGATGCCGCGTCCGCCGCAGACCAGCAGGGAAGCCTTGTCGATAGGCTCGCGGTCGCAGACCTTTTTCTCTACGCTGAGCACCTCGTAGCACTCCTCTGCGCCGATGCTGACGGTCTCGGTAATGACCTCGCCCGTGCGGGACTCGTCAGCCTCGAGGGGCACAAACATTTTCGGACGAACAGTGGCCATCTGAGGACGGCACTCAAGGATAACGATGTGAGCCAGAATGCTTCCGCCGTAAGCCGGAGTGGTCTGGTAGAATACATTGTCCTCATCATAGCCGAGGTCGATAGCGTCGGCAGTCAGACCGGTCCTGAGGGATACCATCACGCGCGGTGCAAAATCGCGACCGAGGCTCGTTGCACCGTAGAGGATTATCGAGGGCTTGTACTTTTCTGCAAGCTGAGCCATTGCCTGCTGGTAGGGGCGAGCACTGTACTGCGCCAGAGCCTCGTTTTCCGCGACTATGACCTTGTCGGCGCCGTGCGCGATAAGAGTCTTAGCCAAAGCCGCAACATTACTGCCGAGAAGCACCGCGACTATATCCTCGCCGTTGTGAGCCTTCAGCTCCTGAGCCTTTGCGAGGAGCTCGAGAGAAACGGGGTTAAGCTCTCCGTTCTGCTGTTCGGCAAATATCCATATGCCTTTGTAATCTTCCTTTGCCATATTCAGCACCTCCTCAGACTAAATGCTCATTTGCGAGCATATCTACGAACTGTACAGCCATTTCCTCGGCGGAGCCGGTGAAATAAGTTGTGTCGGTATTGCGCTTGGGCGGCTCGAATACCTTCTTTGTAGAAGAAGGCGAGCCGGGAATGCCGGTGCGGGCGGTGTCGGCCTCAAGAGCCTCGGCGTTCCATACGGTTCTGGGCTTCTTGAGCGCCTTCATGATGTTTATGGGTGTTGCGTAACGCGGAGTATTTATCTCGGCGCATACGGTAACAAGTGCCGGAAGCTTTGCGCGAACTCGCTGAGTGAAGTCCTCGAGAACGCGGTCGCAAACGACCCAACCATCCTGGATGTCGATGCTGCTTGCCAGCGTTATCTGCGGAACATTGAGGTATGCCGCGGTAGCGGGACCGGTCTGGGCGGTGTCGCCGTCAACGGCATGGCGCCCGAACAGAAGCAGGTCATAATCGCCGATCTTCTCGGCAGCCTTTGCAAGCGTATAAGCCGTTGCAAGCGTGTCGGCGCCGCCGAATGCACGGTCAGACAGCAGGTAAGCCTCGTCACAGCCGAGTGCAAGTGCCTTTTTAAGCATGTCCTCAGCCTGCGGGGGACCCATGCTTATTGCTGCTATGGTTCCGCCGTATTTCTCTTTAAGCTGCACCGCAGCTTCTATTGCGTTTGCGTCGAGGGGGTTTATCATGCTCTGCACGCCCTCGCGCTTGAGGTTGCCGGTATTGGGATCGAGCTTAACATCGTCCGTGTCGGGAACCTGCTTAACAAATACAAGTATTTTCATATCCAAACTCTCCGAATCGCTTTAATTACTTTGCCAGAACTGCGCCGCTTACGACCATGCGCTGGATCTCGCTCGTGCCCTCACCGATCTCGAGCAGCTTTGCATCGCGGTACAGGCGCTCCACATGGAACTCACGGCTGTAGCCGTTGCCGCCAAGGACCTGAATGCACTCGTCGCAGATCTCCTTGCACCATTTGCTGCTCATAAGCTTAAGCATTGCAGCCTCAACGGTGTGACGCTCGCCGTCGGCCTTCATCTGGGCGGTATCCCAGACCATCAGGTCTATGGCGTGGATCTTTGCTGCCATGTCGGCAAACTTGAATGCAACGCCCTGATACCTTGAGATGGGCTTGCCGAAAGCGGTGCGCTCATTTGCGTAGTTCTTTGCGATCTCCATTGCGTGCTGAGCAAGACCGGAGGCAATAGCACCTATTGAGATGCGTGCGCCGTCAAGAGCCATCATCGCTATCTTGAAGCCTGCACCCTCCTTGCCTACGAGAGCATCGGCGGGGAGCTTGATGTTATCAAAGCTCAGCTCACAGGTGGCGCTGCCGCACATGCCCATTTTGTGCTCAAACTTACCGATCGTCAGACCCTCGGCATCCTTTGGAACGATGAAAACGGAAATGCCCTTTGCACCGGCCTCGGGATCGGTCTTGGCCATTATCAGATAGTAGTCTGCAACACCGGAGTTGGTGATCCATGCCTTGCCGCCGTTGAGTATATAGCTGCCGTCGGGCTGCTTTGCCGCAACGGACTTGATGGCAGCAGCGTCGGAGCCTGCGTTGGACTCTGTGAGACCGAATGCGAATATCTTGCCTTCTGCTGCAAGGGGGAGATAGGTGTTCTTCTGCTCATCGCTGCCGTGGACGTAGATCATATCGGCCGCCAGCCAGTCTGCGTCGAGGAACAGTGCGACAGAAGCGCTGCCCTTGGAGATCTCGTTTATTACGATCTCGCTCATGACTGCGTCACCGCCGCCGCCGCCATACTGCTCGGGAAGATGAATACCCATCAGACCGGCCTCACACAGCTTCTTGTGGATTTCCCAGCTGAAACCGTTTTCATCCATCCATTTGTCGAGGGGCTCGACTTCGTTTTTGGTAAACTCTCTGACCATATCGCGGATCATGATCTGCTCTTCTGTAAACTTGAACATTTTTCAGACTCCTTTTCATAATAATAGTTGACTAAGTGTTACATAACAGTTATAATGAATGCTGCGCAACATGCTAAACTGTTATGTAAGTGTATCTCGTGGGACGCGGTTGAATTGTATTTTGTGCTCTTTAGCTGTGAAAAGAATAACATGACTGCAACAGATAGTCAACACCGAAAGCGGGAAATTAGACAAATTCGGCTTTCTGACATATGTGATACAAAATTGTTCCAATTTAAAAATATTCTAATATAACAGATACGCTTCAATTTAGCTTAAACATTTTAGATGTGTTTTATTCTGTTATAATTTTAACTGCATATCTGTGAATAGAATTTTAAAATACTTGCGGAGCTTATGCGCAAAATGTATAATCAAAGTGTGAATGGAGAGAACGGAGAAAGAGATGTCTATAAAAAATGAACTGATACTGTCGTATATAAAGGAGCTTGATGCCGGCACGAAGATATCTGTGCGCAGGCTTTCGGAACTGCTCGATGTCAGCGTAGGAACGGTTTACAAGGCAATCAAAAGCGCCGAGGCCCAGGGTCTGGTCGTTACGAAGCCAAAGTCAGGCACCTTCAGAGTTGACGCAGCCAATTCCGGCGAGACCGAGCCGATGAGCTTTAAACGCATGGCTAAGCTTCTCGGACTAACGGTGATAATTGAGCCTGCGGATGCTGGCAGGGATATTGAGCGCATAATAATATGCGACGGCAGTGAGCAGCAGCTCAGGAATGCACTTTCCGGTGGTGATAACTCCGATGTTCTGTGCATAGTGGGAAACCGTCCGGAAGTGCATGCACTTGCGGTTGAAAACGGTGCAAACCTTCTCCTCACCGGCGGTGCGGGCGCGGAGTCCCTGACTCTTATACGCGCCGAACGCGGCGGACTCGGCGTTATGAGCGCACTGCAGGACAGTTATACGCTCATGCAGCTCATGGAAAAGGCGAGGTGCGCTGCCGCGGGTGATACCGATGAAGCTCAGGACTGGATGAAAACGCCGAATTACCTTTATACTAACGATGTTGTCGCAGACTGGCACAAGCTTTGCGAAAGCGTAGCTCCTGCCATACCGTCGTACCCGGTTGTTGATGAGAACCTCAGGCTTTGCGGCACACTCGATGTGCCGAAGGCTTTTGCTGCCAATCCGTCACAGCGGATATACGGTATAATGCGTCACAATAAGGATATCATGCATTTCGATGCGCAGACTCCGATGCGGCGCATAGCCGAGGAAATGGTGCTCGCCGGTTCAAATCTTGCGGCAGTCACGGACGGAGACAAAATGAGCGGCATTATTGATGCAAGCGATCTTATCAGATACTTCATGTTCTCCGGCAGGAATGGCGAGGCTCCCATGTTTGAGTCGTTTCTTGAAAGCGCCGATGTTACGGATGACATCAATGAGAGGTACTACAAAATAAGATTGCCCAAAAGCGGCAGGGAGGATGCCTCGGAGTTTACGCTGCCGGTGGTATTGACGGCGGCGATGCGGCACGCATCCGAGCTTCTCGACGGCGAGTGCGTTATTGAAAGCGGGACCTTCTTCGCATCTAAAACCATTGAGTTTAATGAGAGCCTGATGCTGTCGAGCAAGCTAACGAGACGCGGCGAGCAGGGCTGCACACTTGAAGAGGAAATATTTGATGACGGCTACTCGTATACAAAGGCTGTCCTGATGTTTACGGCAAAGCAGGGAGAATAAAAAATGTACATGTTCAATGAAGAAAGACAAAAGCTCAAGGATGAGGTCGCCGGATTTGTCGCCCGCGAGGTCATGCCGGAGGCACAGCAGATGGATAACAGAGGCGCTTTCCCGTCCAAGCTTATACGGCGCTGCGGCCAGCTTGGCATAGCGGGAGAGAAAATGATGCGTGACGGCAGCTATAAGGCATTTGAAATGTGCATTGCTCTTGAGCAGCTTGCCCGCGGCAGCGCGTCGCTGGCGCTGTCGATCGTTCCGCACTATCTTGCCTGTGAGATAATGAACGCAGCGGCGTCCTCGGAGCTCAAACGCGATATTTTAATACCGGGTTTTGCTCTGAAAAAGCTGTTCGCGTATGCCATAAGTGAGGAAAGCGGCGGCTCCGATGTTCTCGGCATAGATACAACGGCAATAAAATACGGCGACGAGTGGGTCTTGAACGGCGAAAAATCGTGGATAACCGCAGCGGGACAGGCTGACGGCTATCTTATCGCGGCGCGCACATCTCTCACCGGAAGAAGCCGCAATATCAGCCTTTTCTATGTCGATGCTGGAGCTGAAGGGCTTACGGCAAGCTGCGATGCAAAAATGATCGGACTAAACGGCTGCCCTACCGGGAAGCTCGTGCTCGATAACTGCCGCATACCGGTCGGGAATATGATAGGCAGCGAAAATCAGGGCTACAGCCTTCTTAAGCCCACGCTCCAGCTCGGCAGACTTGCCGTTTCAGCGATAGCAGCGGGTATAGCGGGCCGAGCGCTGGAGCTTGCAAATAACTATGCCACCGTCACCGGCAAATACGGCAGGAACCTGTCGTCGTATCAGGGGATAGCCTTCATGCTTGCGGAGATGTACTCAAAGCTTGCCGCGTCAAGAAGCATGGTCTACTGCGCTGCCGAGCAGTACGATGCAAACGACCGCCGCAGTGCGCACGATATTGCGGCGGCAAAGCTTATGAGCACGGAGTTTGCCTGCGAGATATGCAAATGTGCCCGCCAGATACACGGTGCAAACGGACTGGCGAGCGACAGCGAGGTCAATCGCTGCTTCCGTGATGCACAAATGCTTACCATTGCCGAAGGCACATCAGAAATATGCAAGATTATTATTTCAAACGCGGTGATAAACAAGGCAAAAGCCTGAAATAGCCGAAAAGAAAAGACGGAGAGGTACCGTAACGGTTGCCGCTCTGTCTTTTTTTATATGTTACCAAAATGTTCTTGAATTTTCGCTTGTAACCATCTATAATCAAAAGCAAAGTGGCGCAAAGTGGTGCAAAGTGTATCGAAATAGCACGAAATTCGGAGGTGAGCGCGGTGACAGGAGAATACAGGCACAGTCTTGACAGCAAGGGAAGGCTGTTTATTCCCGCTAAGCTGCGTGAGGAACTCGGCGATATATTTTATATAACACTTTCGATGGATAATTGCCTCTCGGTATACAGCGCCGAAAGCTGGGGCGAGTTTTCCGCAAAGGTAAACAATATGAGCTATGTAAAGCAGCGGAAAATGCGTCCGCTTTTCGCATATGCGGCAAAGTGCGAGCTCGACAGTCAGGGAAGAACGCTCATTCCCGCGCACCTCAGAGAGTATGCGGGCTTAGGCAAGAGCGTAACGGTGGTCGGCTGCAATAATCATGCCGAGATATGGGATGAGCAGCGCTGGGAGGAGCTCAGCGCAAATGAAAAAACGCCGGAGAATATCGCTGCGGTCATGAATGAACTGGAGTTTTAATATGTCAAACGAACCAAAACACATATCCGTCCTGCTGAACGAGTGCATCGAAAACCTTAATATTAAGCCCGACGGCGTGTATGTTGACGGTACTCTCGGCCTTGGCGGACATTCCGAGCAAATACTCAAAAGGCTCAGCGGCGGCAGACTTATAGGCATCGACCGCGATGAAACTGCGATAGCCCGCACGGGTGAGAGACTGAAGCCTTATGCTGACAAGCTCACGCTTGTACACGGGAATTTCTGCGATGTTGTGCAGATACTCGATCAGCTCAATATCGCCAGCGTTGACGGTATGCTTTTTGATCTCGGCGTATCGTCACCGCAGCTTGATGAAGCAGAGAGAGGCTTTTCCTATATGAACGATGCACCGCTCGACATGAGAATGGACAATACAAGCTCTCTCACGGCGTGGACAGTGGTAAACGAATGGAATGAAGCGGAGCTTGCGCGTATACTCAGAGACTTCGGCGAGGAGCGGTATTCAAAAAGAATAGCATCGCACATAGTGCGGGAACGCGCAAAAAAGCCGATAGGAACGACCTTGGAGCTTGTAGATATCATCCGCGGTGCAATGCCCGCAGCCGCGCTGAGAGAAAAGCAGCATCCGGCAAAAAGGAGCTTTCAGGCAATAAGGATTGCCGTTAACGATGAACTCGGAGCCGTTGATCAGATGATAAAAACGGCACCCGATAAGCTTGCGGCAGGCGGAAGGCTGTGCGTTATCAGCTTTCACTCGCTTGAGGACAGAATCGTTAAAAACGGTATAGCCGCAAGGGAAAACGGCTGTACCTGTCCGCGCGAGGCTCCGATATGCATTTGCGGCTTTAAGCAGACATTAAAGAGCGTATACAAAAAACCGATAGTGCCGGGAGAGGATGAGCTGAATAATAATCCGCGCGCAAGGAGCGCAAAGCTCAGGGTGGCGGAGAAAGTGTAGGCTTATCAATGAAAAATGTCGATACGGCGTATGAGTACGGCAAAAAAAGCAGAACGGTGCGCGGAAAATGCCGCGGTTATCCTCCGATAGCGAGAAGGACATTTTCGGCGGCGCTTTTGCTGATTCTCGCGCTGACGGCGGCAGTGCTTTCGATAGAGCTGCTGATGTACCGCGTGGCACTTACGGAGCAGAATGATATGAATGTCATGCTCAAGGAGGAGCTTGAGGAGCTAAATGATGAAAACAGGCACCTTGCCATTGAATATGAACAGATGATAGACCTCGGTGAACTTGAGGAATACGCAAAAAACGAGCTTGGCATGTGCACGGCGGCGCAGAAGCAGGCAGAGATAATTAAGACGGAAACACAGGATAAGGCACAGATAGTCGAACGGGACGGATAAGCTGCATATTTCATTCGGCGGCAATATAGTATGTATAAGTACATATTTTGTTGCGAAGGAGCAGTTATGCACAGATCCGAAAGCTTTAATTTGAGCAGCAGCCCGAGCAGAACCATGCTTCGCCGCACACTATTTCTCATGGCAGTGTGCGGCATACTTGCTTTTCTGGTCATAGCGGCGAGGCTGTATGTGCTTCAGATAAGAGACCATGATAAATATGAGGAGCTCGCTATAAGCCAGCAGCTCAGAGAAACCGGTACATCTGCCGAGCGAGGCACGATATACGACTGCAATATGAATATTCTCGCTATGAGCGCCGATGTTGAAAATGTCTATCTCAGCCCGGCAGAGATAGAAATGTACAACGAGGATCCGGAGCTCATAGCCGACGGACTTTCGGAGATACTGGGGATAGACCGGCAGGATATCCTCAAAAAAACCGAGAGCAGCGGCTCGTGGTATGTCACCATTGCCAAAAAAGTCGAAAAGGAAACGGCCGACAAGGTCAGAGCCTTCAAAAAGGAGTACGGTCTCAAGGGTGTTCGCCTTGAAAGCGATACTAAGCGGTACTACCCATATTCGTCGCTTGCCTGCCATGTGATAGGCTTTGTGGGAACGGATAATTTCGGGCTTGACGGTATCGAGGCACAATACGACTCCGCTCTGTGCGGCACGCCCGGCAAGTATATGCGTGCAACGAACGCCTATGGGACCGATCTGCTTTTTGATCGTTACGAGGGCTATACGGAAGCCGAAAACGGCCTTGACCTTGTAACGACGATAGATCTTACCATACAGCATTATGTTGAAAAAACGCTGTACCAGGCCGTGGAGGATTACGACATTCAAAACGGCGCAGGTGCCATTGCGATGGATGTGAAAACAGGGAAGATACTTGCTATGGCATCTATAGGCGGGTATGATCTGAACAATTTTCTCGATGTCAGCGATGAGGCAAAAAACGCTGTTGAACAGGCGCCGACTCAGGAGGAAAAGGATCAGCTGCTTGCCGATGCACAGCGCCTGCAATGGCGGAACAAAACGGTTTCGGATACATACGAGCCCGGATCGACCTTTAAAATAATAACCCTGTCAATGGCACTTGAAGAGGGAAGCGTAGATCTTAACGACAGCTTTTTCTGCGGCGGAAGTGTTCAGGTACCCGGCAGAACGAATCCGGTGAGGTGCTGGAAGACAAGCGGACACGGCTCGCAAACGCTCACGCAGGCGGTGCAGCATTCGTGCAACGCGGCATTTGTGAACATAGGACTACGCGTGGGTGCCGAAGCGTTTTATAAATACTGTGATGCGTTCGGGCTCCTCACCCTTACCGGAGACAGCACGCAGCAGTTAACCGCAAAAACCGGTATCGACCTCGGCGGAGAGAGCGGCAGCATATGGTGGAGCGAGGACATATTCTACAGCGAAAAGAACAAATCTCAGCTTGCCGCGGCATCATTCGGACAGACATTTACCATAACTCCGCTCCAGCTCATAACGGCGGTAAGCGCCTGCGTAAACGGCGGCTACCTGATGCAGCCGTATGTTGTGGAAAGTTTACTGGACTCGGACGGGAATACGGTGTATAATCGAAAGCCGACCGTTGTGCGTCAGGTAATAAGCGAGGAGACAAGTAAAACCGTCTGCGGCATCCTCGAGCAGGTCGTAGGAGATCCGAGCGACGGTACCGGCAGAAATGCTGCCGTAGCTGGCTATCGCATAGGCGGTAAGACAGGCACCTCCGAGAAGGTCAGCTTTGAGGCGCAGACCGGTAAAAAGGAATATATCGTCTCGTTTATAGGCTTTGCACCGGCGGACGATCCGCAGATCGCAATACTTGTTCTGCTTGATTCACCCGGTACCGGGTCGGGAGTATATATCTCCGGAGGTCAGATGGCGGCGCCGACCGTCGGTAAGATGTTCGCGGATATTCTGCCGTACATTGGCATCGAGCCGGCGTATGACGATAGCGCCGGGAACGCTGCCGATAAAGCGGTACCGTCCCTTAAGGGACTTGATTTGGAGACCGCAAAGCAAAAGCTTGCCGAAGCAGGCTTTGAGTGCAGAGTGATAGGCGATGCAGCTGCGGTCACCGATCAGCTCCCCGCATCGGGAGCGGTTATTGCCGGAGGAAGCACGGTGATACTGTATGCCGGCGAAAGTCCTTCGCCGGAGCTTGAAACGATGCCGGACATAGTCGGAATGAGCTATTCCGAGGCGGCACAGACCCTGAGCGGGTACGGATTGTTTATAAAGAGCAGCACATCGGTCAGCCGGCCGGCGGCACAGTTCGTTTCATCGCAGAGCGTGAAAAACGGCGCGTCGGTTAAGCACGGAACGGTAATAGAGGTAACGCTCCTTGCAAATGACGAAAGCATGCTCGGAAGATATTAGATAAAGGATGATGTACGATGAGATTATCTGAGCTTATAAAAAATATAGGCGTCAAGCAGCTCACCGCCGATGCAGACTGCGAGATCGGCGGGATCAGCTATGACTCCCGCACGACAAAACCCGGAGATGTCTTCATTGCAATATCCGGCTTTGAGACCGACGGATATAAATATATACCCGCTGCCGTAAAAAACGGTGCGGCCGTTATTATCTGTGACAGAGTGCCGCAGGTGGAAACGCCGTATGTCCTTGTAGGTGACTGCCGCAGGGCGCTTGCATTGGCAAGCGCAAACTTTTTCGGTCATCCCGCAGATGAGATGCATGTTATCGGGATAACCGGAACAAACGGCAAGACGACAACTACTTATCTCCTGAAGCATATGCTTGAGGCGGGGCTCGGTGCAAAGGTCGGACTTGTGGGAACAAACGGAAATATGATAGGCGACGGGTTTATACACACAGAGCGCACAACGCCCGAAAGCTTTGAGCTTCAGAAGCTTTTCCGGCAGATGGCAGATGCCGGCTGTACCCATGTCGTTATGGAGGTCTCATCCCATTCACTCGTTTTGAGCCGCGTTGAGGGGATACGCTTTGCGGCGGGCGCGTTTACGAATCTCACTCAGGATCACCTTGATTTTCACCGTACGATGGAGGCGTATGCCGAGGCAAAGGCGGGCTTGTTTAAGATGTGCGATGTCGGCTGCATTAATGCTGATGACCCATGGTCGGAGAAAATGCTGTCGGCAGCATCGTGCAGGGTAATTACTTATTCGGCACTCTCCGACAGCGCAGACCTTTTCGCGGATAATATAAGCCTCACTGCGTCAGGTGTTTCATTCAAGGTGCATTACAATGGCGTGTCTTCTGATGTGAGTCTTGCCATACCGGGACAGTTTTCGGTTTATAACGCGCTCAATACCATCGCGCTGGGGCTTGCCCTCGGCATGGAGCTTTCGGACTGTGCCGATGCAATGAAAACTGCGCACGGCGTAAAGGGCAGGATGGAGCTTGTCCCTACCGGCGGAGACTACACTGTTTTAATTGATTATGCCCACACGCCGGATGCGCTCGAAAACGCGCTGAAGGCACTTCGCGCAACAACGGGCGGAAGACTGGTTGTGCTGTTCGGCTGTGGCGGCGATCGTGACAGAACAAAGCGCCCGATAATGGGCGCAATAGCCGCCGACAATGCGGATTTTGTGATCGTAACGAGCGATAACCCGAGAACGGAGGATCCTCAGGCCATAATCGACGAGATACTTGTAGGGCTGTGCGGAAAGAAAACTCCGCACAAGACGATATGCGGCAGACCTGAGGCAATTAAATGGGCGATTGACAACCATATGCCCAATGATGTAATATTGCTTGCCGGCAAAGGCCACGAGGACTATCAGGTCGTAGGTCACGAAAAGCACCACATGGATGAACGCGAGATAGTCGCACAACACATAGAGAAGAGGAATAGAACATGACGCTGAAGCTGACACTGGCACTTGTCATGGCATTTATAACAGCCGTGATAGTGGGTAGATTCTACGTCCCATGGCTGGTGAAAATAAAAGCGGGGCAGGAGATAAAGGAAAACGGACCTACATGGCATATGTCAAAGTCCGGAACACCCACGATGGGCGGCGTTATCTTCATAAGTGCCTGCATTCTCGTGTGCCTGACGGTTGGCTTTGATTCTGTGCGCAGCGGTGATTATACGCATATATTCGTATTGCTGTTTGCGCTTGTATTCGGTGCCATAGGCTTTCTGGATGACTGGGAAAAGCTGCGCAAAAAGCAGAATCTCGGCCTGAGTGCAAAGGCAAAGTTTTTGCTCCAGCTTGCTGCGGCACTCGTCTTTGTACTGCTTCTCAGAAAGCTCGGTTATCTCTCGACACGGCTGTATGTACCGTTCTGGAACATTGAGGCAGACATTCCGGAGGCTCTGTATTTCGTCTTGGCTGCATTCATCATCGTAGGCACGGTCAATGCCGTTAATATAACAGACGGGGTTGATGGGCTTGCAAGCGGAACATCTCTCCCGGTATGCATGTTTTTCGTGGTCGTCAGCTTCATGTGGGGCGAGCGGTACATGACTCTCGGCATATTTGCATCGGCTCTGCTCGGCGGACTGATGGGATTTCTTGTTTATAACTTTAATCCGGCCAAGGTCTTTATGGGCGATACCGGCTCGCTTTTTCTCGGCGGCGCTATAGCGGCGCTTGCATTTGCTTATGATATGCCGCTTATTCTGATAACTCTCGGTATAGTTTATATAATCGAAACCTTGTCGGATATAATACAGGTAACATATTTTAAGCTCACTCACGGTAAACGCGTTTTTAAAATGGCGCCGTTTCACCATCACCTCGAAATGGGTGGCTGGACGGGGAAAAAATGGAAAGAAAAAGAGCTTTTTGCACTTTTTACTTCCGTGTCCCTGATTTTTGCAATAATTTCATTCATAGGAGTATATAATCGTTTCCAGCTCTGATAACGGAGGGTGTGCTTATGCTTTACGGCGGCGCCGGACTCGGAATAAGGGAAACGAAAGATAAGACGGGACGGGCGGGTATGGACATATCCTTCCTCGTTCTTGTAATGGTGCTTCTGACCGTCGGAGTGACGATGGTGCTGTCGGCAAGCTTTGCCAGGGCGTATTTCGATCCGGGAGGAATTACCGGAGGCGATCCGGCGTACTACTTTGTCAGGCAGTTTATCTTTGCCGTACTCGGAGTGGCCGCAATGATAATATGCTCAAGGCTTCCGATCGGATTTTATAAGCGGTTCTCAATACCCGTGCTTGCCGCCGCAATAGTGCTGCTCATGCTGGTGCCCTTTGTCGGCGTAGACGCAAACGGTGCAAGGCGATGGATAGGCTTCGGAGTGTTTACGGTACAGCCGTCGGAGATCGCAAAAATAGGTGTTATACTGTCGTTTTCGGTACTCATATGCCGCAATCGCGGCAGAATGAAGAGCTTTAGATACGGCATTCTTCCTTTTGCGGCAATACTGATGCTCATTGTTGCACTGCTGGTGCTCGAGCCGCATTTTTCGGCATCCATAATCATTGTCGCCATCGGAGGCATTATGCTCTTTCTTGGCGGAGCGAGGCTTGTATGGTTTATAGCCGCTGCCGCAGCTGCCGGAGGCGGCATCGCCGTACTGCTCACGCTTTTTCCGTATGCGTCAACAAGAATCACCACATGGCGCGACCCGTTTGCATCGACCTCGGACGAGGGCTATCAGATCGTCCAGTCGCTGTATTCGATAGGCTCCGGCGGACTCACGGGTCTGGGACTCGGTCAGAGCAGGCAGAAGTATCTGTATCTGCCGGAGGAGCACAATGATTTTATTTTTTCCGTCGTGTGCGAGGAGCTCGGCTTTATCGGCGCGCTGCTTATACTCACGCTTTTTGCATTGCTTATCCTTCGCGGTTATTGGATAGCACTGCATGCCGCCGACAGATACGGCTTTCTTGTCAGCGCGGGCATAACCACGCTTCTTGCCATTCAGGTCATTCTGAATGTTTCAGTCGTTACTAATCTTGTGCCGTGCACCGGCATTTCTCTCCCGTTTTTCAGCTATGGCGGTACTGCACTGCTCATGCAGATGGCTGAAATGGGTATAGTGCTGAGTGTTTCAAGAGGCATCCCATGCAGGGGAGGATGAGATATGAAAATAGTATTTGCCTGCGGCGGCACTGCGGGACACATAAATCCGGCCATTGCCGTTGCCGGCAGAATAAAAGAGCTCATGCCCGACAGTGAATTTTTATTTATCGGCGCAAAGGGCCAGATGGAGACCGATCTTGTGCCGCGGGCAGGATATAAGATCGAGACCGTGCGCGTGCGCGCTCTCAGCCGCGATAAAACGCTCGGCGGACTTTTCCATAACATAAGTGCGGCATGGCACCTTGTCCGTTCGACGATAATAGTAAAGAAAATAATTAAAAGGTTTAAGCCGGATGTCGTTGTCGGTACGGGAGGATATGTCTGCTATCCGGTACTGAAAGCGGCGTCCATGCTCGGTATTCCCACTGCGGTTCATGAGAGCAATGCCGTCCCCGGGCTCACGACCCGTATGCTGTCAAGGATAGTAGACATGATAATGCTCGGCTTTGAAGAAAGCCGAAGGTACTATAAAAATCCCGAAAAAACCGTAGTTACCGGCACTCCGGTGCGCGGTGAATTTTCAAAGTACTCAAAAAAGGCGGCAAAGGCAGAACTCGGCGTACCGGCAGATAAACCGCTTGTCGTGTCGGTGTGGGGCTCGCTGGGTGCGGCCAACATGAATGCGGCAATCTGCCGGCTTATAAAGCTTGCCGGCAGCAATGCGGGTTTTGCGCTCATCCACTCTGCCGGAAGCGAGGGTTATGCCGAAATGGTGACAACGCTTCAGGAGACAGCTCCGGATTACGAGAAAAACGGAATGGATGTGCGTGAATATATCTACGATATGCCGAGAGTCATGGCGGCGGCTGACCTTGTCCTATGCCGTGCGGGCGCGTCAACTATCTCGGAGCTGACATACATGCATAAGCCGACGATATTCGTGCCGTCACCTTTTGTCACAAATAACCATCAGTATAAAAACGCCAAGGTTGTTGAGGATGCCGGCGGAGCGCTGATATTTGAGGAGGGCTGGTTTGAGCCTAAAGAGCTGCTGGATGCGGTGAAAAGAATACTTTCATCGCCGGATGAGCTGAGCAAAATGTCGGCGGCTATGGAAAAGCTTGCAATGCCCGAAGCCACAGACATGATATGCGACAGAATTTTCTCCCTTTGCGAAAGTAAATAACAGATCCGAACCTTGCGGCATAGAATGGCATGATTTAAGTTCTTTCTGCGAGGTTTTTTTATGGCAATATGGCATATAAACGGAGGAAAGCGTCTTGAAGGCGCGTGCTTTGTACAGGGCTCCAAAAATGCAGTCCTGCCGATTTTGGCAGCCTCAATAGTGTGTCCGGCAGAAACGGACCTTATGAATGTGCCGCAGCTGAGCGATGTTGAGGCATCGCTTGCAATCCTGCGGCAGCTCGGCTGTACCGCCCAGCAGCAGGATAATGACGTATACATAGATTCGCGCTTGATAACATCAAATGAGATACCTAAAAGCATGATGGAGCGTATGCGTTCATCGGTGCTGTTCATGGGTGCACTGCTTGCAAGGTGCGGTGAGGTACGCATGACGGCGCCGGGAGGCTGCAGGCTCGGCGCACGCCCCATAGATATGCATATTGCCGCGATGAGAGCTCTCGGAGCAAGCGTGGAGGAATGCGGCTGTGAGATAATATGCAAAGCGGATAAGCTCGTCGGCAACCGTATAAGCCTGTCTT
Organism: Escherichia coli; assembly: GCA_963632825.1. Classification (GTDB taxonomy): domain Bacteria; phylum Bacillota; class Clostridia; order Oscillospirales; family Oscillospiraceae; genus F23-B02. Next base: position 36,105 of record CAVGWF010000018.1, read on the forward strand.
ATCCGAGCGTGGGTGCAACGGAAAATGCAATGATAGCCGCCTGCGCCGCACAGGGCGAGACCGTAATATCCGGCGCCGCAAAGGAGCCGGAGATAGAGGATCTTCAGGAGTATCTGCGAAAGGCGGGGGCATACATGACCGGTGCCAGAACCTCCGTGATAACCGTATCCGGATTTTCGCCTGAACGGCATATAGGTCATCGCGTGATTCCGGACAGAATAGCTGCCGCAACGATCCTCTGTGCAGCGGCAGCGACCGGCGGCGATGTTGAGCTGCGCGGGGTAGATTTCAGACAATTTTACCGCTTGCAGCACTTCCTAAAACAAAGCGGCTGTGATATAATATCCTCGAAACGCAGCCTAAGACTTGTTTCGGACGGGAGGCTGTCGGCAGTCGGCAGGGTCTCGACCGGACCGTATCCTGAGTTTCCTACCGATATGCAGCCGCTTCTGATGGCGGCACTGTTGAAAGCCTCCGGCAGGACCGATTTTATAGAGAATGTATTTGATTCACGGTTTGCACATACGAAGGAGCTCATGCGCTTCGGTGCGGATATTTCCGTGGAGAAGCGCAGGGCGTCCGTCTGGGGAGTAAAAAGCCTTTCCGGAAGCGTTGTCAGTGCATCCGACCTTCGCGGCGGTGCGGCAATGGTCATTGCGGCATTGTCGGCGGAGGGCGGCAGCATCATAGTTGACGGCGGGCACATCCGGCGCGGCTATGAGTTTTTAGATCACAGGCTCCGAGCTCTCGGTGCCGATATATTCATGGAGTTGTAATATGTCCAATACAAATGATTATTACAGAAAACGCGAGGATCCCTATAAACCCAAGCTGAATCGCAATGTGAACAGACCGCTTACATTTTTTCTGGTCATTGTTGCAATAATATTCATAATGAGTCTGTTCTTCAAGGTCTCACGCATTGAGGTCAGAGGCAACTCCAGATACACCGCCGAGGAGATAATAACGGCTTCCGGTATCGAAGAAGGAGATAACCTGTTTTTCATAAACGGGATCGCTGCCGGCAGCCGCGTTGCAGTGAAGCTTCCGTATGTGGAAACGGTCCAGATAAACAGGGGACTGCCGAACCTTGTCGTAATTGAGGTCGTCGAAAGCAGCGCCGTAGGCTGTGTCAAGGTGGGTGATGAGCTCTGGTCGGTAAGCAGCAGCGGAAAGTTCCTGAGCAGCATATCTCAGGCTGACAGCGAGAACATTGCAATGATAAGCGGTATAACCGTTACCGAGGCAGAGGTTGGCGAGCGCATAAGCGCGGGCGAGGGAGAAAACCCTAAGCTTAGCTATCTGATAGATATTTTATATCAGATACAGGCGAGGGGACTCGTCGGTAAGGTGACGGCAATCGACCTCAGCGATGCCGCAAATCCGACATTTGTCTATGACGGCCGGTTTCTCGTAAAGCTCGGCGCCATGGACAATACAGAATACAAATTCGGAAAGATGCTCTCAGCGGCTTCCCAGCTTTCAGCAGATGATGCCGGCACGATGGATGTTTCGACCGGAGATAAGGTGGTTTTCAACCCGAATTAATACTTTGTTTACATAGTAGTATAAAAATCTATTGACCAATCGTCAAAAAAGTTATAAAATGTTACAAGATGCGAAAAGTGACTTTGGCTGACGCCGGGTCTTTCTAAATAACTGTACTGGAGGAAATAAAATGGATTTCAAAGCCGAGGTTGGCCCTGAAAATGTCGTGACTATAAAGGTAGTTGGTATCGGCGGTGCCGGTAATAATGTCGTTAACAGAATGGTCAAGTCCGGAACTCAGGGCGTTGAATTCATAGCCGTCAACACCGATAAGCAGGCGCTTGCCGTTTCCAACGCAGATCAGAAGATCCAGATCGGCGAGAAGCTGACCCATGGTCAGGGCGCAGGCTCCGATCCCGAGGTAGGCAAAAAAAGTGCCGAGGAAAGCCGCAATAACATCGCCAAGGCTGTCGAGGATGCCGATATGGTATTCATCACTGCCGGTATGGGCGGCGGCACCGGCACCGGTGCAGCTCCTACGGTTGCCGATATTGCCCGTGAAGCCGGTATACTGACGGTCGGCGTTGTCACCAAGCCCTTTAAGTTTGAGGGTAAGCGGCGCATGGATCAGGCAAACGAGGGCATTAAAGAAATGCTCGGAAAGGTGGATTCGCTGCTGATAATCCCCAACGATCGCCTGAAGTACGCCACCGACCAGAAGGTCACTCTTGCAAACGCTTTTGAAATTGCCGACGATGTTCTTCGCCAGGCTGTCACCAGCATATCCGATCTTATAAAGAACACCGGATTTATTAATCTCGACTTTGCCGATGTCACCTGCATCATGAAGAATGCCGGCTTCGCTCACATGGGCGTCGGCCGCGCTGCGGGCAAGGGAAAGGCGGAGGATGCCGCCCGCATGGCGGTCGCAAGCCCGCTGATGGAGACCTCCATAAACGGCGCGCACGGTGTGCTCATTAACATCACCGGCTCAGAGGATATGGGTCTTGAGGATGTTGAAGCGGCTGCGAACCTCGTTCAGGAGGCGGCACATCCCGATGCAAATATCATCTTCGGTGCAACATTCGATGAGTCCATGCAGGATGAGATCCGCGTGACGGTTATCGCTACCGGCTTTGAGGAGGCACCCACCGCAAAGCAGCCCGCTCAGTCTGCGGCAAAAGCGGAGCCTGCCTTTGAAAAGCAGACCGGTATGTTCACGGCGGCATCGGAAAAGGCTGCCGAAAAGAAAGGCGAGGAGCCTGCAAAGTCCTCCGGTGAAGAAGACCCGTTCGACAGCATTTTCAAGATCTTCAATGCAAACAATTGACTAAGTGAAATGTAAAAAACGAGGAGCTCGATGGCTCCTCGTTTTTGCTGTGTTTCAATTGATATATTTATCAATAGCCGTGTTCAGCTCCTCGATAAACTTATCGTCGCCGGTCTCTACGGCATCGGTTATGCAGTGCTCAAGATGATCCTTGAGAATAACACGGGCGGTGCTGCTCAAAGCCGATCTGACAGCCGCCAGCTGTATCAGAACATCGGTGCAGTCGCGCTCCTCCTCAACCATACGCTTGACGGATTCAAGGTGCCCTATGGCACGGGCAAGCCTGTTTATGACCGCCTTGCTCTGCGTATGGGTGTGGGAGTGATTGTGATGCGGGTGCTCGTGCTCTGCGTGCTCGGCTATATCCGGGCACGGTGCTTTCTCGTGACAGTGTATGATACCGTCACCATGGTCATGGTAAAAGCCGTCGTCTGGTCTGTGCATAGTGCAGCCTCCGAATAATTCATTATGACTACATAATACTTTAAAAGAGCTGAAAAAGCAATCCCCTCGAACCGCTTACGGCTCGAAGGGATAAAACTTATGCACTATTTGCTTATCTTCTCTGCGGTTTCCTTGAGCGCCTTTATTGCGATCCTGCCGCCGCGCTTTGCCATGCCGGCAATAAGGTGAGGAGCTATCTTCTCGACCCTTGGCGAAACAAACTCATCAACCCACACGAGCTTTATCGCGTCAAACTTGCACTTCGTCGTGCATATGCCGCAGCCCACGCAGCGATATTCGTCAAGAACGACCGCACCGCAGCCGAGGCAGCGTTCGGTCTCGTGCTTTAACTGCTCCTCGGTAAATGTTCCGCGCAGATCGTTCATTGTCTCCTTTGCCTTATCGGCTCCGGCATTCGCAGCCTTCTGCCTCGGTATAGCGTCGTACCCGCCGAGTGCAACAGCGGCGCGGCTCTTGTCGAGCGAAGTGAAAACGCGTCTGTCGCGGCCGAGATTCTGCGTTTGACCGGGATGCACATATCTGTGAATGGAGATTGCCCCCTCCTTGCCCGCGGCTATCGCATGTATAACGAAAGACGGACCCGTCACGACATCGCCGCCGGCAAATATATCCGGTTCACCGGTCTGATACGAAAGCTCGTTAACCATCACGCAGCCCTTCCTGTCGAGCTTCATTGCTCCGATGTCAATGCCGCCCCAATCAATGCGCTGCCCGATAGCGCCGATGACATTATCAACATCAAGTATCTCATACTCGCCGGTGCCCACGGGTGCGCGTCTGCCGGATGCATCGGGAGCCCCGAGCTCCATTTTTTCAACCTTTAAGCCCTTGACGGCACCGTTTTCTCCGATTATCTCTGCCGGCGCGCGCAGGAGCGTAAGCTTAACGCCTTCGTTAAGTGCATCCTCTATCTCATCGGAAGCCGCTTTAAGCTCATCGCGGCCGCGGCGGTAGACAAGCATAACATTCTCGGCGCCGAGCCTGACGGCACTTCTGGCAACATCGACCGATACATTGCCGCCGCCGATAACCGCCACGGACTTGCCAAGCTTGGGTGCCTTGCCGGTGAGCACTGCGCGCAGAAAGTCTACACCGCCGTAAACGCCGTCGAGATCCTCGCCGGCGATACCGATGGGTGCGCTCTTCTGAGCACCGATCGCCATGTAAAATGCCTTGTATCCCTGAACTCTCAGATCATTGAGGCTTATATCCCTGCCGACCTCAATACCTGTCTTGAATTCAACTCCGAGTTCGCGCAGAACCTCGATCTCGGAAAGCACGACATCCTTTTCAAGCCTGAAGGTGGGGATGCCCATGGTCATCATTCCACCAAGAGTATTCTCTTTTTCAAAAACGGTCACCGGATAGCCCTTGACCGCAAGGTAGTACGCACAGCTTAGACCTGCGGGACCTGCGCCGATAACGGCTATTTTCTGCGGGTACATTTTGCCTGTCTGGTTTAGCATTGAAGGCACAAAACGGTGCTCGGCCTTCATGTCCTGCTCGGCAATGAACTTCTTGATATCGTCAATGGCTATGGGATCGTCAATATCGCCGCGCGTGCACGCATCCTCGCAGAACTTGGGACATACGCGGCCGCAGATGGCGGGGAAGGGATTTTCCTTCTTTATGAGCTCCAGCGCATCCTGATATCTGCCGAGAGCGGCAAGCTTTATATAGCCCTGAACGGCAATGTGAGCAGGGCAGCTTGTCTTACATGGCGCAGTACCGGTCTCGACGACATTCTCGCGGTTTTCACGCCAGTTCTCGTTCCAATGCTCCCTTGTCCATATCTTGTCGTCCGGAGTTTCAGAGACCCTTATCTTAAGAGGCTCGGTAGAGCACAGCTTCTGCCCGAGCCGCAGAGCATTCATCTGGCAGTTTTCAACACACTGACCGCAGGCAACGCATTTTTCCTTGTCTACCTGCGCACGGTAATTTGATTTCATTATGGTCGCGTCGTTAAAAAGTCTGCCGCCGCGCAGGGACAGGCAGGAGCACTCGCAGCAGTTGCATATGCCGCCGACCTCGCCCGTGCCGTCGGTATTCGACAGCTCGTGAATAAGCCCGTTGTCCTCGGCGCGCTTTAAAATCTCATATGCCTCTGCCTTTGTTATCTCGCGCCCGTGTCCCGTCTTGACATGGAAATCGGCAGCCTTGTTGAGCATAATGCACATATCCTCCTCAAGGTGCCCGCAGCCCTCACCCATAATACGGCGCGTACGGCGGCATGAGCAGTCCGTGACGGCGAGCTTCCACGCACCCTCTATATATTTGCTCAGCTGATCGGAGGTCACGGCATGGCGGTTGAGGTCAATTGATTTTTCGACAGGTATTACACGCATTACGCCCATGCCGCGCGGCAGATTCGGCGTCATGAGCTTCATGTTCTTGAGCGTATACTCGTCAAAGCAGCGGGCGATCTCAGGATGCGCTTCGACCTGCTCCTTATTGCCGACCATCATTTCCATTATGCCCGGTACCCAGCAGGGCATGGTGTAGTATTCGATACCGGTCTTGGGGTCTGTGTATATTACGACAACGCCCTCATTACCAAGCTCCCAAAGCAGCTTTTTGGTTTCCTCCGCTGATTTGCCGCATTTTTTCGAGATCTCATCGAGCGTCAGACTGTGCCGCACCTTGCAGGCGAGTGCAACCTCCGCCTGCTCGTCGGTGACAACCTCGGCGAGGATCCTGTACTCCGGATCGGATGGCACATTAGGGATGCCGGTGTGCGCCTCAAAGGTGATTTTGTTTGCCAGTGCAAGTATTTTGGGTCTGAATGCCATAGTTATTCTCCTTCCTTTTACTAAGTTACTCCATATGTATAAACACTCTTGAGTATAGAATATCATCTTTCGCAAAATTGTCAACATTTTGGCGCTGCCGTGTATAAAAAATTATATAATTTGTACAGGCAATATTTAAATATACTCTATCCGAGGTGATAGTATGCTTGGAGCTTCGCTGGCAATGCTCCTCGGTGGAGTACTGCTGATGCTCAGAATATCGCCGGGAGGGTCGTTCCCGAGACCGCTTTCGGCTGAGGAGGAGAAAAAATACCTGACGATGTGGCAAAACGGTGATATTGAAGCGAGGAATGTACTGGTAGAACATAACCTGCGGCTCGTTGCCCATATTATCAAAAAGTATTACACTCAAGCAAGCGACGCCGAGGATCTGATCTCCATTGGAACGATAGGTCTTATTAAAGGTATCAATACCTACAAGCAGGATAAGGGCGTGCGTCTTGCAACCTATGCCAGCCGCTGCTGTGAGAATGCTATACTAACGTAACGGAAGAATCAGCGGTTGAGGTGGCGGAACGGACGCCTTTTGAGGCAAAATGGCGCCTGCTGGCGAGAGTGGGAGTCCGCTGCTATATTTTGCTTTCCAATGTATCGGGTGCAGTAAAAGTAGCCCCACTCCAGATTCTTCAATTTCCGGTGATACTGCCGCACAAGTTTCAGGACTCAGAAAAGTTCAATCTGCAGTTCTCGGACTTCTCAGAAATCACCGAAACAGCGGACAAGCTCCGCTGGCTTCGATACCAGAATGGCCTGCGGCAGAGAGACGTAGCCGACTACGCCGGTATAGACCGGAGCACCTATGTCCACTACGAAGAATACGGCAAAGACCTCTACCCGCTGGAGCACATGGAACGAATTGCTCAGCTATTTGAGGTTCCGGTTGATAGCCTTCTGGATGACTACAATCTATTTCTGAGAAATGGTCAGGGCAAACAGCTCAAGGCAATTCGAACGGAACTGGGGCTGACGCAGAGAGAATATGCGGACAAGCTGGGCGTCAGCCTTGGCAGTCTCAAGCAGTGGGAACAAAACCGCAAGCAGATTTTCAAATCCACATGGGAGAAGTATTTCAAACAGGGGCTTGAAAACTACGAATAATTCTGGTAGAATTATCGTAGAATAATTCAGGAGGTGTTGACCCGTGATTATCAAATCTTCGACCGCGCTTCGCAATGACTACGGCATGATCTCTGATCTGGCGCATGATGAAGCGGAACCCATTTATATCACCAAGAATGGCGAGGGCGACCTTGTCGTTATGAGCATCGAAGCCTTTGAACAGCGCGAAGAAGCCTTGAAGCTGCGCGCAAAGCTGGAGGTTGCAGAAGCAGCCCGGCTTTCCGGCGCACCGACTTATACGCTGGAGGAATCCAGAAAACGGCTGGAGGCGATCTATCAGCGTGGCTAATCTTGTGATTCTGGAACCCGCCCAGCGGGAGTTGGAAGAAATCGCGCAGCTCCACATGAACCTTGTGGGGCCAAACTCAGCAAGGAATATCACCGATCTGATTTTGGATACGCTTTCCCGTCTGGAAATGTTTCCGCTGTCCGGCCATATCCCGCGGGACAAGGAGCTGCGAAACGGCGGATACCGCTATGTGATCGCGGGAAAGTATATCTGCGTGTATCGGCTGATCGCTGAAACGGTCTATGTCTATCATATCGCCCACGGCGCAAGCAATTATCCCACGCTGTTCAAGAGACTTCTGAAAGAAGAAAAACAATAACAATCTGCGAGTAGCATATGAAAAAACGGGCAGACCGGCGCACAATGCCGGTCTGCCCGTTTGTGTATGTATTACTTCTGCGCCTTCAGATGCTTCGCCGCCGCGTCTACCAGTTCCAGCTTCTGCTCCGTGGAACAGGGCAGATTCTGGACATTTTTCAGCACCTGCTCAGACTGGAACTTTGCCAGCTCCTTTGCCAGCTCCTGCTTTGCCTGCTGGGACTTTGGGAAAATCAGAAATACTTCCATCGCTGCCCTCCTTTCCAGAATGTTTGCTGTTTCAATCTATGCGTGATTTCCAATGCATATGTAGACGCTTTTGCACGATACGCATGGTCTCAATTCTGCGCATCGGGCTCTTCCTTGACGATCAGTTTGGCATCCGCCGGGTAATTCAGCGTGATGAGGGCGGGCTTGCCCAGTCCCTGCTTGCGGCGGATAATCAGACCGCTGTATTCCAGCTCTCGGAAGATCCGCGTGGCACTCTGACGGCTGCGGTGGAGCTTGACCTGCGCCTGCTCTAACGTGAAGTACAGCCGGATGGTGCCGTCCGGCTCGACATAGCCGTTCTGCCGGGAGATGCTGGCTCTGTCCAGCAGAAGCGCATAGAGCACCTTGGCGTCATTGCTGATGTCACACAGAGTTTCGTCTTGCAGAAGAAACCTCGGAAGAGGCACGTAGGATGCTGCCGGACTGCCGGTGGTAAACTTACAGAATGTTTTCATCTGACCTCCTGTCCCATCCATCCCATCAGGTGTATTGATTGGATTGATAGATTAATTCTTTTGAGAGTTGATTTCTTTCTTATTGATTAGGGGATGATTTTCAGCCCCGATGAACGTCACAGGAACCGGCGTCCTGAATTCCGTTTACGGAACACTCTGGAGCGGTGGTTTGTCCACTGTCTGAAAAACCAGTAACGGAAAATCCAGCTGTGGTCACAGTTCCTCCTTCTGCCTCTCTTTCAGCAGCTCCCAGATTTCCGCTTGCCGTGTTTTCAGCTCGGCAACATCATCCTCATAAACGTGACCGGTGCTGTTGATGCGGCGGCAAATCTGGTTGATATTTGAGGCGGCACGGCTGACAGTGGCAGCCGGCTTCTTCTGCTCAGTGTAATCGACCTTGATGATGTAGCCGTCGATGAGCATTTTGCGGGCATAAGCGCCGAAGTTGTGCGTTCCCAACTGGCGCATCTTGTGCTGGATAAGGTTTAACTCCTGCTCGTTCAGGCAGATTTCCTTACGGATGGGGCGTGTGCGGTCCGGCATTTGTTACTTCCCCCTCAGTTCCAGACAGAACTCATCGTTGTCTTCCTTCTGGATTTGCAGGTAATCCGTATCGGCCAGTTCCTTGAGGACATCGAAAATTCTTTCCTCCGGCATGTTGAGCTGACAGGCCAACTCCGACAGCTCAAAGCCTTCATCAAAGGCGTAGAGGATTGCGGCGAAGCCTTTTGCCTCAACGGAGAGGTGCGTGTCTTGCAGCAGTTCTGTGGGGACGGCGGTCATGCGGGTACGGTTGTGGTAGGTGATCATGGTGGTTCTCCTTTCGGTTTTGAAAAAATTTGTTTGAAGGACGTTTTGGAATCGAAGCTGTTTGCCTTTCACTTTACAACGGACAATTTTCAAGAGAAAAACAGGGGTCGAGAGAAAAATATTTTCCCCTTCTATATAACCAACGGGCAAAATAAATCGGAGCGTCACGGTTTTGTCTCGCAGACGTTTCCCTCTCACTTTTCAACGGACAATTTTCACCGAAAACTTGGCACCTTTTTTCAAATTTTTTTGCTTTCATTGATAGCCTCTCTATCTAACTAAGTGAATCAGTCTCCGGTTTTGTCCCAAACTTTCAAAAAAGTTCGGAGAATTTTGTGCGCTGCAATGCTCCTGCGGCAAACAAATCATTTGCTCTAAAACCCCCTTTCACTTTACAACGGACACAATGATGCTGAGCGTCACGCTTTTGTCATAACGAAGGCGAAAAAGAAGCGCTTGTCGTAGAGACAAGCGCTTGGATTTGCACCAATTATTCTAGCAAATTCTCTATTTCTTTTGGATCGTATTCTGTCTCCTGCATCAACCGACAGACACCGTCTGCTTCGTCCCGCTGCTGCAAAAGTTGGGCAAACGCCCGATAGAGAGCGGCTTGTCGCCGCTCGATCACGCCTCGGTTCTGTTGCATGGCGTCTGCCGTTTTGCGGATGGACAGCCCCTCGGAAAAGCGTTTCCGGAAGA
>CAVGWF010000019.1:0-8533 GCA_963632825.1 Escherichia coli
GCCCTACGCACAGCGCCAGCACCATGATAAAAGCAAGAACTTTCTTTTTCATGTCGCTCACCTCACTTGCTTATTCTGCCGTCGGCATCGACCTTAACGCCCCATGCCTCGATAACGGCATCCTTGGGCGTTGCCTGAATGCCCTGCGCGGCTATCTCAACATGGAGAGTGTAGCCGTCTGCGGGAGCTTCGCCGATGACCTTGCACTCGTCAATAAGATTTCCGGTGCTTCCGCCGGCGGCAACCACGGAGACCCAGTAGTAGTAACCGTCGCTGCCGCTTATCCAGCCGCCCGCGCGCTGGGTGAGGGTATAGTCCCTACCCAAAACGGGAGCTTCGCCGTACACATTGCCGCTTGCATCCTGCCATGTAACGGCGATGGCTGCGCGGATATACGCACCGGTATTGCTGTCATTTTTGACGAAAACATCTTTCTTGACCTGACCGCCGGGGGTGAAATCCTCCTCAACTGTCACATCTATCTTGCCGGGAGTGAAGGAGTTATTTACGCTTTCTGACCTCATCGACATGATAGCCAGCGTAACGCCTGCCGCCACCGCAGCCATGAGAATAACGGCAATGACAGTCAGTAGGAGCTTTCTGCGTGAACCGCGATAAACACTTTTATTCATTTCCGCTCACCTCCGTCATGCTGCGCCAAATTTATTATCCTTGTAGAACTCGTCGGTCAGCCAACTGATTTCCTTCGGGATATTGTTAAATGAGACCTGTCCGCTGGTACCCTTCACCAGCGTGCACGATACGGGATCCTTAGCCTCGTACTTCCACGACCAGCTTCCCTCGGTCACCGTGTACTGCTCGCCGACGGCAAGATCCTTTACGGTGACAGACTCGCCGTTCTGCACCATAACGGTCAGACCGCTGCCGAGACCCTTACCGGTCACGGTGAATATCGCCGTCTCGCCGTCCTTCATGCCGGATTTTGAGATAACGAGGTCGGTGCGCTGGCGAATGAGCTCACCTGCGATATCTACATCACTCTTGGGCATCCTGTCAGGCCACGCAACGCCGCCCTTAGCCCAATTATCGAAGTCGTAGTAATCAGGGACAGCGGCATCGGCTTTCGTTACCGCCTGATTATAGTAGTACCTGACCGAGCCGCTCTCACTGTAGCTGCTGTCATCGTCCTTAGTCACGACCCAGGTGAGCGTGTACTGGTTACGGCTGAGGTAAACCCTCAGAACGGTGGAACCGTCGCCGTTTACCGCCGCACTCACAACATTGCCGCCGTTACCGCTGTCGAAGGCGAACGCATCGTCGTCGTCGCCGTCGGTTATCCAGTGCGCCGGACTGGTGTCTGCCGTAACCGTGGAGCCGACCGTTTCGCTGCCGGTTTCGGTGTGGTTGGGAGTGCTGCTGTAGCTGCCGTCGGTGTTCATGATGTAGCACTCAACGGTGTAGTTTGCAATATCGGGCGTGTAAACTACATTTACGACTGCGGAGTTATCGCTCTTTACCGTCACATCCGTATTTACCTGAACGCCTGACTTATAGCCCTGCGGACGCTTGAAGTCGAGCTGACCGGACTCACTGCCGGCGGGAACGGTTATTGTATCGCCGACCGTACCGGCTACCGTCGCGCTGCCAAGGAGATTGTCCACGCTCACGGAGCCCTTATAGTAGTTCACCGTGTAGGTAGCCTGACGGCTGTAGTAGAAGATTATCACATTGTCCGCAAAGCTGTTTGTTATCGTGAGCGTTTTGGTGCCCTCGCCGACAAGCTCGGCAAACTGAATATTAATGGCGCTCTCGGTAACGACCGTTCCGACCTCCTGAGCTTCGCCTATTTTATCCTCGGCGGCCTTATCGGTCGTACCCTCATAGTAGTAATGCACGGTGTACCTGGGAAGCCACTTTGCGTATACAACGCCGTCGGAGTATATCGGAGTATTCTCAACATCATACTCCGTACCGAGGTCGCAGGTACGCGTGTAGTACCAGCCGGCGAAGACATAGCCGTCGCGCGTGGGCTGCTCACCGTTGAGGTTAACGCATTCGCCCTTGGTAACGGTGACCTGCTTCCAGACATTGCTGACATCGGGATCGTACGGATTATCCTCATCGGGAGTACCGGCCTCATCGCTGTCAAGGTAGTTCAGGTCGAAGGTCATGGTGGGATTGACATCCCCGCCGCCTATATTGGTTATCTTCCAGATCGCGTACAGATGGAGAGTGCCCTTATTGCCGTTGTTGAGCTTGACCTCGATCTGCTGATTGTCAAGATCATCATAGTACTTATCCGCGGTGTACAGTCCGTTGGGATCATCCGGATCGTGCTGCGGGTCGATAGACCAGCCGACGAAGGTCGCGGTCTTTCCGAGCGCGGCAAGCTTAGCTGTGGCATAGGGCTGAGTGCGCTCGGGAACAAGACCCTGAATGCCGAACCAGTAGCTTTGCTCGTCTATCTTGAGCTTGGACTGGGTGTAGGGGATGTTCTTCACCCTGAAATCACTGCCGAGATTGGAGTGGTAGTACAGATAGAAGCTGTTGTCGCCTGCCTTTGTCTCCTTTTCGTAGACAAAGTTTATGCGTCCCTCGTCCTCGTACACGGGGATATCCTCAAGCTCCCACTTCAGCGAGTGCTCCTGCCAGCCGCCCTTGATGGTGTAGGTCCAGTAGGAGGTCGTCCACTGATAGCCGTACTTCCAAGTCTGACCGCCGAGGCTGCTTCCGGAGGAGGTCATGCTCGCATCGTAGTAGACATTGTTGAGCGAAACGAAGTCAAGACCAACGCCGGCCTTCTTGAACGGCACCTTGGTTATGCTGCCGTCGCTCTCCTTATAGTCATAGTAGCTGAAATCGTAATGCCCCTTAGTCTTGTCCTGGAAATAGGAGGTCTTGAAGCCGGTATATCCGCTGTAGAAGGTATCCTCCGCGTTTCCGGTGCCTATGAGCGTCGCGTGGGTATCGTCCTTGTACTTGCGCTCAACGGTTCCTTCAACGGTACCGTTTCCTATGAGCCCGTACTTTGCGATGAGATACCAGTTGTGGTCGCTGGAGTAGTCCTTTGAGACCTCAACGCCGTATATCATGCGGTTTTCCTGCCAATCGGAGGCGTACACGAAGCGGCCGTTCGACAGACGGACATAGTAGTCCACCGCCAGCAGCGATTCCTCCACCGCACGGGCATAGTATGTCGTGTTCTTTTCCGCCTTGCCGGAGAGCACCGTGTCGGTGCTTATGAGGTTGCCGGTGGGTCTGCCCTGACTGTCGGTTGCATCGCTGTCATACCAGCCGATGAAGCGGTAGCCGTCCTTCACGACCGCCTCCATGCGGAACACCTCGTAGGAGTCGTAGGTGCCGGTTATCTTCTTGCCGGTTGCATAGCGGTCTGTGCCGTTTACATTGCCGTCGGTTATCTTGATTTCCGAAATGCCGCCTCTTTCGTCGGCGTAAGCGCCGTATTTGTCGCCGAGGGAAGCCATGGACTGACCGGTCACCTTAACGGTCCAGCGTGCGTAGACCTCGGTGTCGCCGTAGAGCTTGTTGTCGGTCACATCGACCCACTTTACGGCGCTGTCCTCGTTGCAGTCCTCGTCGTAGTACCAGCCGGCGAAGGTGTAGCCGTCGCGCTGGGGATCGGTGGGCTTGTTTGTGAGGTTGAGGTAGTGCCCCTTGTCAAAGGTCTGAGTTTCGTAGGTGTCGTCGCCGTCTCTGCCGTCGTTCCAGTGGTAGGTGACGGTTATTTCATTGCCTTCCATATCCCAGATAGCGTACAGGCGCTTGGGAGTAATAATAGTATTTGCCGGAACCTCTATCTGACGGTTTTTCTGATAAGAAACGGGATCATTCAGATCTGCGCTGTTATACTTATCGGCTGTCCAGATGTCGTCGCTTGTTGTGTCGCTCGGATTGTGGAACCTGTTTGTTGACCAGCCGACGAAGGTGTAGTTTTTTCCCGCAAAGCTTCTGGTCGGCTGACCCTCTGTCGGTACAAGACCCTCAACGGTCATCCAGTAGCTGTCGTATACAAGCTCTTTTTCCGACTGCATATCAGGCACATTCTCAACGCCGAGACCGTTTGCATAGTACTTGAGGTAGAAGTTGTTTGTGCCGGGCTCCGGTCTCTGCCGGTACACAAAGTTCACGCGTCCGGTGTCGAGCGGGATGGGTATACCGTTCAGTGGATTAGCGGGGAAGGAGACGGTGTTTGGATGCGTCACCCAAGTCCTGTTGCGGAAGTCCCATGTCCATGTCGGGTACGACCACTGGTAGGCATACTCCCACTGCAATTTATCCGCGTTATACCGCACATACGAAAGACTTGCAAGGTTAAGTCCTACACCGGCCTTGAGGAAGTCCGCATCCAGCGACTCGCAATATCCGTAGTAGTACTTTCCAACGGTTCCATAGTAAGTATCGTTTGGGTTGTTTGTACCCACGACCATTGCATTATTGTCATAATAAGTCTTGTTGGCTGAGCCGGGCAGCGAGACCGTTTCCGCAGCCGTCCCGTTATTTATCAGACTATGACCCTTAACGATGTACCAGTTTTTGTTGTTTTCGTAGGTTTTCGTTACCTCCGCGCCGGTGAGATCAATGCGAGCGCTGTCAGGGTCGCCGTTAATGCCGTAGGCAAGACCCTTGTACAGACCGTTGCCGGCATAATAGTAGCAGTCAATGTACAGCGGAGAGGTCTTGACGGCTTTGGCGTACAGCGTTACATCGGTCTGCGATTTAACATTGTAGGTGAAGCTCTTGTTTGTGCTTGCAAGCTTTGTGCAGGCGGCATCGGTGTACCAGCCGACGAAGGTGTAGTCCTTATCGACCGTTGCCGTTACGGTGGCGGTGCTGTTGACAAGGAACCTTGCGTTTGCCTGCGATTTCCCGTCCACACTGCTCTTATAAAAGCCGCCCTTTATATTGATGCCGGTGATGCCCGCGCCCTTGTTAACGCCGTAGCCGGATGTTACTGCCTGCGCGGTTATGTTGGCGGTTTTGGGATTGAGTTGTATGACATAAACGCCATTTATGATTTTAACTGTCGGCGTATCGAACTGCGAGGAGTTATAACCGCTGACGGAAATATCGCTTGTGTTCATACTGGCGTTGTTGCTTGTTCCGTTGCGAGTAGGAAACTGATGAGTGTATGTTTTTATTGTATCATACTTGCCTGTATCGACATTGTAGAGCTGCAGTTCTACATTTCTCGTGGCTATTCCCGTTGAGGGTTTGCTCAGGCTGCTGTTCAGCCTTATTGTACAGTAGCCGTTGCTTGAGTCAATCAGCATAGGATACAGGTTTATCTTAAATGATGCGTTACCTTGGGATGCTTTCCTAGTTATTTTGATGTTTTGCTGGTGACCGTCGTCCACATCGTAGCCCATACTGCAACTACTTGCTCCATATGCATAGAACCAATAGGTATTATAGGTAGTTGTAAAGCGAAACCACTGTTCAAATTTATATGACTTTGTAGCAACTGCCGAACATAATTGCTTTCCGTTCTTATCGCATAAATACAGTGTAATATCTTTCTGGGGGTACAATGCTTTCTGACTGTTGTATATTACAGCAACTCCCTTGTTATAGTATGTGCCAAAAAGCTGATATCTTTTATATAGAGTGTCTTCATCTAAATATGTTTCACTGTCTTGGTTTTGCTGTACGGGACCTTTCATTTCATCCGTAACGGTCATCGCATACTGGTGACCGTCGGAGAAGGTTACGGTGAGGGTCTCCTCGGTGTTGAACGCGGCAAGGGAGGTGAGCAGCCAGTCGCCGTTTTCCTGCCTCTCGGCGGAGAGCAGGGAGGGGTCGGAGAAAACAACGCTCACTGCGTCGAGTGCATTTTCGTTTATCTCGAGCTGTGCAAAAACCTCGGACAGCAGCACCGAGCTCATGCCCCCGATGCTGTAGGTCTTGTCGCCGTTGTGGAAATCGACGGTGAAGTAGAACTCCGAGAAGCTGTCGGTCTCAAAGGTGACGGTGCCGTCGTCCTTGACGGTGCAGTCGAGCACCTCGTACTGCGAATAATCGTCCTCGTTGTACAGGTGATATACCTTTACCGTGCTGCCCGGCTTTGCAATGCCGCTGACGGAGACCGTTGTGGTCTCGTCCTTGTCGGCGTGTATGTCAAAGCAGTAGGTCTCGCGCGAGACATTCTCATCCGCGGCGGGGATGGCAAGTCCGTTCTCAATCTCGGCTACCTTGCTGTCCTCAACGACCTCGGCGGAAAGCTGGGTGTCCTCGGAATTTATGACAATGTCGCCGTCGTTGAGCTCAACGGCTTCGATGGGCGCCTGCCCGGTTTTCTCAATGAGCGTACAGTCGGCGGCCTTTACATAGATGTAGTCGGCGGCGATATCGTGCCAGCCCTCGCCGGTAAGCCCGTACCATATGCTGCCGTCGCTGCCGGAGATCTCCTCGCTCACCGTCACGGGTGAGGGGAGGGAGGCAGTGTCGAGCTCCATGCTGCTCTCGCCGTCAACGGCGCGGTACAGCGTTATCTGATCCGCGGAAAACTCCACCTCGCAGCCGACGGCGTCGCTGCCGCCGGTCATCATGACAGTGCCCGCAGCGCCGATGCCGATTATAAGGCACAGCGAAAGGATAGCTATTATGATTTTCCTGTTCATGATGAAGCCTCCTTATCCTCGGGCCAGCCTGCCGCACTCAGCACGTCGGCGCCGTTATTTTCGCTCTGCACCGCGGATGCCGAAACATTCAGCGTAAAGTATTTCCCGAGATACTTATTGTCGACATTGTTTATGTCGAAATAGACCTCGGAGAAAAGCTGCTCCGTGGTTTCGCCGCTTTGCAGGGCGCGGTAGTAATAGTAGTACCCGTCCTTTTCGAGCCAGCAGGAGCGGTTGATGTCGATCTCAAGGCAGTCGTCCGCCGTGAGCGCTTCGTCGCTCACGCCCTCGGTTAGCTTTATCCTGAGGTAAAGCGGATGATCACCCGTGTTCTCCACCGTTACGATCTTGCTGACCGTGTCGCCGGGCATGACGACTATCCCCTCGCTGGGAAAGTCCTCGCCGGCGGCGGTTTTCTCGTGTATCTCAAGCCTGACATTGCCCGCCGTTATAACGTTGTGAGCGGTCTGCTCGCTTGTATAGTAGGCATATGTCCCGATTGAGAGAATGGCAAGAACAGCAATAACTCCGAATATGATTGCGAGCCTTCTCTTCATGTCATTCAAGCACCTCCTTAAACCAGAGTTATATATATGAATTCAGTAAATACTGCATTTGGTTTACATAATAATCCCCGCATATGCGGTTTCCCGATAAGCCTCGGGCGGGTCGACGGAGCCGTTTCCGTCAAAAAATATATATGGGGGTTCGCTCAGGGAGATAAATCTCCCTGAGCATTTTTCCAAAGAGGGTAAATTACTTGCCCCAGTAGCTTGCGAATGCGCTTACTGCGTTGTCGCCGGTGTTTGCCGACTGGATAGCGTCAGCAGCGATGCTGATCTCGAAGTACTTGAGAGCGACCATATCGGTACTGTCAAGGTTCATGGGGATCTTTACGGTCTCAAACAGGGTCGCGGTCTCGCCGGGCTTCAGAACGCCGTTGTAGTAGAAGGTGTAGGTCAGGGTGTCCTTCTCGGTGTCCGCAACGGGAGCATCGACGCGGGTCCACTTCGCTTCATCATAGCCGCCGAAGATGGTGCTCAGGTCGGTGATGCCGTACTTTTCGCAGACCCTCTGCCAGTTTGCAGCATTGGTAACGGTAACATGAACGCGGGCGTACTGGTCATATCTGCCGGTGTTCTTGATGGTAGGATCCTTATCGAGCACATCGCCCGGCTTGATGCCTTCGTAGGATTTACCGGTATCGGTCTTTTTGCCATCGTCTGTGGTCTCGTAGACATCAATGGAGAACAGCTCGTCGGGGGTGATGTCCTTGTCTTCCTTCTCGTCATAGGTTGCGATCATGAACTTGTTGGTCACATTGTCGCTGTGCGTGAAAACAGCCAGAGTGCCGAAGGCGAGGATGGCTGCAAGGCAGACAACGACCGCGGTGATAAGAGCTTTTCTTTTCATTTCATAAACTCCTTAAATTATTGATATGTAAAGGCTTTTGCGAACATGGGGTTATCAGCCCAGATTCCACTCTTTAGGCATAAGAGCATTAAAGTTGCTGACAGCCGCAAAGTTGGCAGCTTCAAATGCCTGAGCGGGCGTGCCGACGGAAGCCTGACCCAGATAGGCGACAAATGCGAGACCAACAAGATCTTCATTTCCTATACCGGTTTCACCATCAGCAACACTAACCTTGTTGTTTTTGAGAATCTCTATCTTTGCAAGAGTTTCTTCATCAGTCTTGTCAGAGAGAACTGCAGGCTTACCATCAACGGTATAAACATAAATCTTGCCGGTGTTCGGACCGGTAACGCCGGTAACCTCGGTCCAGCAGTCATTCATTGTGTAAGAAAGACTGGTATCTTTGAATCTGTCAATGACCTCGACATAGAGGTATGCGGGAGCATCGGTCTTTCCGGTGATGGTGATGAACGGGTTCTTGGGAATCTCGGTGTTGGGCAGAACCTTGTATGTATTACCGG
>CAVGWF010000020.1:0-6186 GCA_963632825.1 Escherichia coli
ACCCCTGGCGGGCGTTACCCGCTATCCTTGCCCTATGGAGCCCGGACTTTCCTCATTCACTTCCTTTCGGAATGTGCCCGCGGTCGTTCGGCTCACTCATCTGTGTATTTTAAACATTTATAAGAGTTAAGTCAATAGAAAAATTTCTTGTCAATGCTCCATGAAAGCCGTATAATATATTGGATATGGAGGAAAACTTATGACTTTAAATGAATATATCGACTCTGTTAAGGATAAAAGGATCGGCGTTATCGGCATTGGCGTCAGCAATACTCCGCTTATAAAAAAGCTGCTCAAGGCCGGATGTCATGTTACGGCTTGCGATAAGCGCAGCCGGCATGAGCTCGGTGAGGAATACGACACTCTATCGGCGCTCGGCGCCCGATTCAGTCTCGGCGAGAGCTATCTCGATGACCTTGATTTTGAAATAATCTTCCGTACACCGGGGCTCATGCCGTTTGATAAGCATCTTCAGGCCGCCGTTGAGAACGGGGCTCAGCTCACCTCGGAGATGGAGCTTTTCATGCGCCTCTGCCCGTGCAAAATATTTGCTGTGACCGGCAGCGACGGCAAGACGACCACAACAACTATAATTTCCGAGCTTTTGAAAGCACAGGGATACACCGTGCATCTTGGCGGAAATATCGGCAGACCGCTTCTGTGTGATGTTGACGATATGACATCGGATGATGTTGCCGTTCTTGAGCTGAGTTCCTTCCAGCTGCACAGTATGGTGTGCAGACCAGATGTTGCCGTGATAACCAACATTTCGCCAAACCATCTCGATAAGCACAAGGATTATCAGGATTACATAGATGCCAAAAGCGCGATTTTCGCGAATCAGCAGGCAGGGGATAAGCTTGTTTTAAACAGTGAGAATGAATATTCCCCCTACTATGCGAAGAAAGCAAGATCATCCATAGCGTATTTCAGCCGCAAATCAAAGCCTGAAAACGGTGTGTATTTCGCTGACGGCATAATATACCGCGTCAAAAGCGGTGTTTCGTTACCGATAATGAACGCGGACGATATAAGGCTCCCGGGAACGCACAATCTTGAAAACTATATGGCCGCCTTCGCCGCGACCGAAGGCTTTGTCAGTGATGATACCTGCGTAGGTATCGCGAAAAGCTTTGCGGGAGTTGAGCATCGCCTTGAGCTGGTGCGCATTTTAAACGGCGTAGCATTTATAAACGACTCCATCGGAACGAGTCCGACCCGCACTGCGGCAGGACTTCACGCTCTGAAGACAAAGCCGATCCTCATCGCCGGAGGGTATGATAAGCATATTCCCTTCGACGGGCTCGGCGACGAGATCTGCAAATATGCAAAGGCCTTATATCTGACCGGAAACACATCCGATAAGATATACGATGCGGTCGTAAATTCAAAATACTATACCGGTCAGATACCCATAGTTAAAATTGACGGTTTCAAAGAAGCTGTGCTTGCGGCTGCGGGCTCTGCTCACTCGGGCGATATAGTTCTGCTGTCACCCGCATGTGCGGCATTTGATAAATTTAAAAACTTTATGGAACGCGGAAAATACTTTAAGCAAATAGTTATGGAGCTGCCAGATGAATGTAAATGATATAAAACCGGAAGTTTTTGCCCTTGCCGAGCAGGTTGAAGCACAGCTTGCTGATAAATTCAGACAAATCGACAAGGTCGCCGCTGAAAATACGCAGAAGGTAATGGCTGCGTTTCAGGACAACAGGGTGTCTGACGCGTGCTTTGCCGGAACCACCGGCTATGGCTATGATGATTTGGGCAGGGAAGTGCTCGACAAAGTATATGCACAGGTTTTCCGCACCGAAGCGGCGCTTGTCCGCATCGGCTTTGTAAACGGTACCCACGCTCTGTCCGCGGCGCTTTTTGCAATGCTCAAGCCGGGGGATACACTGCTGTCCGTTACCGGACTGCCTTATGATACGCTCAGAAATGCCATCGGTATTGAGGGCGATTGCCACGGTTCACTGAAATTCTACGGTATAAACTATAAGCAGGTCGATCTTAAAAACGGTGCGCCTGACCTCGACTCTATAAAAGCGGCTGTTTCAGACAATTCGGTCGCTGCCGTTTTGATACAGCGTTCACGCGGATATGAAAACAGAAAAGCGCTCTCGGCCGAGGAAATAGGAGAGATATGCACGGTTATAAGGTCCGTATCTCCGCAGGTACGGATCATGGTCGATAACTGCTACGGCGAATTTACCGGCGAGCATGAGCCTACGGAATACGGCGTTGACCTTATGGCAGGTTCACTTATCAAAAACCCCGGCGGCGGTCTTGCTCCCACCGGCGGCTACATAGTCGGCAAAAAGGAGCTTGTCGACAATGCGGCCATGCGTCTTACAACGCCGGGAATTGGCGGTGAATGCGGCGCTACTATGGGCAATAACCGCCTTCTGTTTCAAGGACTCTTTATGGCGCCGCACATCGTCGCTCAGGCTGTAAAAACTGCGGTTTTCTGCTCGGCGATGATGAAAGCTATAGGCTTTGGATCGTCTCCTTCTCCCGAGGATGAGCGAAACGACATAATTCAAATGGTGACCCTAAATGACTCTGAAAACATGAAAAAATTCTGTCGTGGTATTCAAGCGGGAGCACCGGTCGATTCTTATGTTACTCCCGAACCGTGGCAGATGCCGGGCTACAGTGTGCCGGTCATAATGGCGGCAGGCGCATTCATACAAGGCTCATCCATCGAGCTGTCTGCCGACGGTCCCATGCGTGAGCCGTACACCCTGTATGTTCAGGGCGGCATCACATATGAATCCGGAAAACTCGGAATATTGATGGCCGTAAACGAAATGCTCAGCTGAATAGTGCATATAATACATGGGGTGGTCTCATGTATCGTCATAGGCGCAAGCCGCGTTATGTCCACAGCGAGGACGGTGGAAGTCATAAAAGGCGCATTGCCGCAGGGCTGTTTATACCGGTTTTTATTGGTCTCCTAACTGTGATAAGCTTTTTTCTGAGCGAACTGTCAACACAGATGGCAGTATCAGATGCCACCGATATCGTAACAAAAACCGTGAACGACTCGATAAACGGTGTTATCGGTCAGGGAATATACGGCTTTGATTACTTTATCAATGTCGATAAGGACGAAAGCGGCAATGTTACGGCGATAACGAGCAACATGGCTCACATCAACAAGTTATCCACCGACATACTCAACAGTGTTATCAAATCCACAGACAACGGCGTGCTCAGTATTGAAATACCCATTGGAAACCTAAGCGGGATAAATCTTCTTCTGAATAAAGGACCCGATGTCAGAGTCGATATTATAATGCTCACCTCATCGCGCGTAGATTTCCGCAACGAGGTCATATCCTGCGGCATAAATCAGGCAAAATACCAGTTAGTGCTTGAGGTGACGATAGATATTGATATTCTGGTGCCGTGGGGAACAGAGAGCGCAACTACAGTCACCGAGGTTATAGTTGCCGATACGGTCGTTGTCGGCAGAGTACCAAATACATATTTTACTATGGAGAATTGAGCATGGATGCTAAAACCGAAATAGAAAAGCTTAGAACCGAGATCGAATATCATAACAAGCTTTATTATGTTGATGATGCTCCGGTGATTTCAGATTATGACTATGACATGCTTATGGTTAGACTCATGAAGCTTGAGGAGGAGCATCCTGAGCTCATTACACCCACATCGCCAACTCAGCGCGTAGGCGGCAAGGCTCTGTCACAGTTTATGCAGGTGCGGCATCAGGTACCGCTGGAAAGCTTAAGTGATGTTTTTTCCTTTGATGAACTTGCCGATTTCGGCATGCGGATGGATCAGGCGCTTGGCAATGACCGCGTTTTCTGCGTAGAGCCCAAGGTGGACGGACTTTCGATGTCGCTTGAATATGAAAACGGATATTTCGTTCGCGGCGCAACTCGCGGCGACGGTCTTGTAGGCGAAGATGTAACGGAAAATCTGCGTACCGTCAGAAGCCTCCCGATGCACCTTATTGACGCTCCGGCGCACCTCATCGTACGCGGTGAGGTGTATATGTCAAAAAGCGTTTTCAACGAGCTCAATGCCGTGCGCGAGATAAACGGCGAGGCACTGCTCGCAAATCCACGCAACGCCGCAGCCGGCTCTATACGCCAGCTCGACCCCAAGGTCGCCGCATCACGAAAGCTGGATATCGTTTGTTTTAATATGCAGTTTTCCGACGGAGCACCGTATGAGACTCATTCGGAAACGCTCGATGCAATGAAGCATATTGGCTTTCCTGTCATTCCGTATAAGCTGTGCGGCAGCATAGACGAATGCTGCGGGTGCATTGACCGGATAGGGCAGTCCAGAGGCAGCTTTGGGTATGACATTGACGGTGCAGTCATTAAAATAAACTCTCTTCATCAGCGCTCCGTGCTCGGCAGCACAGCTAAATTTCCGAGATGGGCAGTTGCATATAAATATCCTCCGGAGAGGAAGGAGAGCCGCGTTACCAATATAGTCGTTCAGGTAGGACGCACCGGAGTTCTTACTCCAAAGGCGGTGATCGAGCCTGTCAGACTTGCCGGTACTACGGTCAGCAACGCCACCTTGCACAATCAGGATAACATTGAAAAGCTCGATATACGGATAGGGGACACCGTTCTCGTTCAAAAGGCCGGCGAGATAATACCGGAGGTTCTCTCCGTCAATAAATCCAAGCGTCCAGAGGGTACGGTGCCGTTTAAAATGCCCGACATTTGTCCGGAGTGCGGAGCACCGGTCGTAAGAGATCCGGACGGAGCAGCTTTGCGATGTACTAGTCCGGAGTGCCCGGCACAGAGGCTGCGGAACCTTGCGCACTTTGCGTCCCGTGAGGCAATGGATATAGAGGGACTCGGTATATCCGTTTGCCAGCTGCTCATAAGCAGCGGGCTTGTGAGCAGCCCTGCAGATCTGTATTCGCTAAATGCTCAGGATGTTGAACAGCTTGAACGCATGGGTAAGAGATCTGCCGAAAACCTTATAAATGCCATCGAAAAGAGCAAGAGCGCCGGTCTGTCGCGGCTGATATGTGCATTCGGAATAAGGCAGGTTGGTCAAAAAGCCGCAAAGACTCTGTCGGCGCACTTTGGAACGCTTGATAAGCTTATGGCCGCAACCGAGCAGGAGCTAACAAGCATTTCGGATATCGGAGGAGTAACGGCGGGATTTATTACCGAGTGGTTTTCACTACCTCAGTCGCAGCATCAGATCCGTCTGCTGCGCGAGGCAGGAGTGTCATTTAAGAGCACGGAAATCGTGAAGGATACTCGATTTGCCGGAAAGATCTTCGTCCTGACCGGCGAGCTGAACGGATATAAACGCGATGAAGCCGCCCGGATAATTGAAGGCTTCGGCGGCAAGGCGTCGTCCTCGGTGTCCAGAAAAACCTCGTATGTCCTTGCCGGTGAAAATGCCGGGAGCAAGCTTAAAAAAGCAAGCGAACTGGGGATTGCTATAATATCGGAAGAACAGTTTAATGAAATGATACAGTAACAGTTATCCCGAGCAATGATTCGCTTATTGCTCGGGAATTTTTACCTTTATTAACATATTCGGCACATCCTCCATAGAATGAATTGCAAAGGAGGACTGCACGAATGGATGACAACAACGGCTGCGGATATAAAAACGGATCATTGCCTGAATGTGCATCACTTGCAATGGCATATGTCCCTATGCAGCAATCGGTTGAGCCGGTATATAACACGGCTCAGGCACTCAGCCGCGGGACGCTTTTCCCGGGACTTGACCTGCCGTTTATGAGTATGATTAACACCGGTGATCTGACCGGTACGCCATTAGGAGAGATAATGGCACTTGATTTTGTTGCTCACGAGCTTTCACTATATCTTGATACTCACGGCGATGATGATGAAGCGTTTGCGTTATATAAGAATATTCTCAATCTATCCACAACCGCAAAAGAAAAGTATGTCAAGCTGTACGGTCCATTGACTCACGCAGACCTTGGTCAGGCGCAGAGCTACACATGGCTCAAAAACCCGTGGCCATGGGATTATTGCGGTAAAACGGAGGGCTGAATATGTTTGTATATCAGAAAAAGCTGCAATATCCCGTGAAGATAACAAATCCCAATCCCGCACTTGCCAAGTTTATTATAACGCAGTACGGCGGTCCGGATGGAGAATTAGGTGCATCTCTTAGGTATTTAAGTCAACGCTACAG
>CAVGWF010000020.1:6221-12194 GCA_963632825.1 Escherichia coli
AAATGGTCGCAGCGATCGTGCATCAGCTGACACGGAGGATGACTCCGGAGGAAATCAAAAAAGGCGGCTTTGAGTCATATTTTGTAGACCACACGGCCGGCGTTTATCCACAGTTTGCTTCAGGAACACCGTGGACGGCAGCTACAATGCAGGTAACCGGCGATGTTATAAGCGATCTGAGCGAGGATATGGCAGCAGAGCAGAAGGCACGCACAACCTACGACAATATTCTCAGACTTTCCGATGATCCTGATGTTAACGACGTTATAAAATTCCTGCGTGAGCGTGAGGTGGTTCACTATCAGCGCTTCGGCGAAGGTCTCAGAAACACGGTTGAGAAGCTCGACTCCAAGAACCTTTACGCCGTAAATCCAGCCTTTGACTGAAAAAGTTCCCCCATCGAAAGATGGGGGAACATGTTTATACTGACCTTTTCTTTTTTTATTTTGCTGCCTTGACCTTTTTCTCGCGCTCAACTCGGGAGATCCACATTGCCGCGGTAGCGTCGCCGGTGATGTTAAGCGTGGTACGACCCATGTCGAAGAGCTTATCGACACCTGCAACTATCGCAATACCCTCAACAGGCAGACCGACGGACAGAAGAACCATCGAAAGCATTATCATACCTGCACCGGAGATACCTGCAGTACCCACGGATGCGAGAGTCGCAGTGAGAACGATCATTGCCATCTGGCCGAGGGTGAGGTCAACGCCGTAGCAGCAGGCGATGAACACGGCGCAGACTGCCTGATAGATAGCGGTACCGTCCATGTTGATCGTTGCGCCCAGAGGCAGAACGAAGGAGCTTATCTCGGGCTCCGCACCCATGTTGTTGCAGCATTCAATGTTAACAGGGAGAGTTGCATTCGAAGATGTGGTGGTGAATGCAGTGAGCATTGCGGGAGCAAGCCCCTTGAAGAAGGCGAGGGGGCTCATGCGGGACAGGAACTTGATGCTGATGCCGTATACGATAAGCACATGCAGGATGTAGCCGATGTAGGCAACGCCTATGACAAGAGCCAGCGAGCCGACGACCTTTGCGCCGTTTACGGCGACAACGTCAGCCATGAGGCAGAACACGCCGATCGGGGTGAGGTTGATGATCATCATGAGGATCTTCATGGTGACTTCGTTCATGCAGTTTACGAGGTCGCCGATCTTCTTACCCTTTTCGCCGGCGGCAAGTATGCCGGCGCCGAAGAATATTGCAATGACGATAACGGGCAGCATGTCCATCTCTACCATAGGTTTGAGCAGGTTATCCGGGAAAATGCCGACTATAACATCCATAACCTTGGGAGTCTCATTTGCTGTGTACTCAAGCGAGGATGTTACGCTTGAATCAAGAACAGGAAAGTAGCCCTTGAACAGATTGACGACGACGAGACCGATGACAACGGCTATCGCGGTCGTGCACATGTAGTAGACAAAGGTCCTTGCACCGATGCTGCCGACGCGCTTGAGGTCGTTGAGCGAAACGACGCCGTCACAGATCGAGAACAGAACTACGGGAACGACCATGAACTTGAGCAGGTTTATGTATATCGTTCCGAAGGGCTTGAGGTAGTCTGTCGTAAAGGTGCTTTCAGGGGCGGCCAGAAGAAACACGAAGCCGACCAATATGCCGGCGAACATTGCGATGATTATCCAACCGGCTAAGTTGATTTTACTTTTTTTCTGCATTGTAATTCCTCCAAAAAAATAATGAAAATATATTATCACACTATATGCCGCTTGACTATAGGTAATAATAAACCTTAACAAAGTCTTTACGCCATGTTGCACAATTTCTGCTTATATTTGTTAAAAAAACAGCCGCTATTTTAGCCAATTTGCATAAATAGCGGCTTTTGGGGCGTTGCTTTAATTGCTTTGCTCGGCCATAGCTTTCTCTTTGGATTTTGCTCTGACCTTTTTCAGGCGCGCATAGCGGGGAAGGGAATTGCTGCGCGGAATCTTGGGCTCACCCTGAATAAGTGGGAGAACATAGTTTATAAATTCGTTTGTGACATAGTTTCCGTCTGCGGTTATCCACTCGAGAGGAACCTTTTTCTCAAAGTTTGCAACACTGTTGAGCGAAAGCAATACAGGCTTGCAGGAATACAGCCCCTCACTGTCATCCCGCTCAAGAGCAACCATCTGACCGCTTGCGCCGTCAATAGCCGATTCAACGGCAAATTTTCCGACCGAATACGCCTCCTCAACATCAATTGCGGAAGCGATATGCGCCGCGCTGCGCTGAAGAAGACTCAGCTCAATGCCGCGTACCTTTTTAAGACTAAGCCGTTCTTTAAGATAATTTGCGAGTTTCACCGCAAGTCCGCCGAGCTGCGCATGACCGAAGCCATCGGTGCCTGATGTTTTCGCCTCTGAAACAAAGGAGCCGTCGGCATAATGCAGTCCCTCGGAAACGGCAACGAGAACATTGCGCTTCTGCTTCATTATTTTCTTAACATCATCGGTAAAGCGGTCAAGATCAAAGTCTCGCTCGGGGAGGTAAATGAGATCCGGTCCGCAGCCGTTGCCGTATTCCGTTGCAAGTGCGGCGCTCGCAGTGAGCCAGCCGGCATGGCGCCCCATTATCTCGACCACAGTGACCATATCGGTGTTATATACATCGGTATCCTTACCAATCTCCATGCAGGAGGTGGCAATAAACTTGGCGGCACTGCCAAAGCCTGGACAATGGTCGGTTCCGAACAGGTCGTTGTCTATGGTTTTGGGAACTCCGATAACCCGGCAGTCATAGCCGACCTTTTCCATGTACCTGCTGATCTTGTTGCATGTGTCCATTGAGTCGTTCCCGCCGTTATAGAAAAAGTACCTTACATCGTATTTTTTGAATATTTCAAGAACTCTCTTATAGTCGGTATCGTCAACATCAGGGTCTGCCATTTTATATCTGCACGAGCCAAGCTCGGAGGACGGAGTGTTAAGCAGAAGCTTCAGCTCATAATCCTCCTCTTCGCCCATATCATAGAGCTCATCTTTAAGTACACCCTGAATGCCGTAGGCTGCACCATAGACATTCGTTATGACCTCGCTGTCGAGAGCACTCCTGATAACGCCGTAGGCACTTGCGTTGATAACCGCAGTCGGTCCTCCGGACTGACCGAAAATACAGGCACCGATCAAAGGTGAGTCAAAAAAATTATCCAAAACTACGCCTCCATTTACATAATGATTATTGATTATAACATGTTTTAGGTTTATAATAAATACGATTTTAAAAAAAATTGTGCAATTTAACTATTTTTCTTACAGGAGGATCTATTATGCCACTCGTAACAACGACAGAAATGTTCGACAAAGCCTATAAGGGCGGATACGCCATCGGTGCTTTTAATGTCAACAATATGGAGATAGTGCAGGGTATAACCGAGGCAGCGGCCGACCTGAATGCTCCTCTTATTCTTCAGGTATCCAAGGGCGCACGCGCATACGCCAATCACACCTATCTTATAAAGCTTGTTGAAGCCGCAATAGAGGAGACCGGTCTCCCCATAGCATTGCACCTTGATCATGGCGACAGCTTTGAGCTGTGCAAGTCCTGCATTGACGGCGGCTTTACCTCCGTTATGATAGATGCATCGTCCAAAGCCTTTGAGGACAACATTTCTCTTACCCGCCAGGTAGTTGAATATGCGCACGATCACGGTGTAGTCGTCGAAGCCGAGCTCGGCACTCTCGCCGGTATAGAGGACGAGGTCAAGGTAAAGGCCGAGGATTCATCCTACACCCGTCCCGAGGATGTTCAGGAGTTTGTTGAGCGCACAGGCTGTGATTCGCTCGCAATTGCGATCGGCACAAGTCATGGTGCATATAAATTCAAGCCCGGTACAAAGCCACAGCTTCGCTTTGATATACTCGAGGATGTTGAGCGCCGTCTGCCCGGTTTTCCGATTGTGCTGCACGGTTCGTCCTCCGTACCTCAGGAGTTTGTGCGCATAATAAACGAAAACGGCGGCAATATGCCCGGCGCGATCGGAGTCCCCGAGGATCAGCTCCGCAAGGCTGCCTCTATGGCAGTTTGCAAGATAAATATCGACTCTGATCTCCGCCTTGCAATGACGGCTACTATTCGCAAGTACTTTAACGAGCATCCCGATCACTTTGACCCGCGTCAGTATCTAAAGCCCGCAAGAGCGGCAATAAAAAATATGGTCGCGCATAAGATTACCGACGTTCTCGGCTGCGACGGCAAGGCATAACTCAGCACCACCACAAAATTCGGCAGGGAGGTGCCGCAATGGCAAAAGCAAGTTCATCTGCAAAAGGCAGGGCCAACAGCAAGGTACTGCCTGATATTGTCACCTTGGTCAGGGCTGCGGCGTCTGTCCTGCTGCTCATTTTGGCTCTCTCGGTAAGCTCATCGCAGCTCGTACTGGTACTGCTCGTTTCTGCGGCAATAGTTGTAAGCGGATTCGACATTGCTCTTTCGGCAGCAGACCAGGTAATAAGAAAGCGGGAATATCTCAATGCTCAGTGTCTCATTCTTATTTGTGTTATCGCGTGTCTGTGCATTGGATGCTATACGGAAACGGTTGTTATGCTCGCCGTTTATCAGGTGTGCAGCGCTGCTTTAAATTATGCCGTTAAGCGGACTCGCCTCGATTTTTTAAATGCCGTGTGCTCGGATGATGCCGACGGTTATCTGAAGCTGCGCAGCATATTGAATAGCCCTGCGGCTGCCGAAAACCCGATAATGTCAATCTTTTTGCCGTATTTTGACCTGTTCTCAAAAGCGGCGTTCATAGTCGGTATTCTGTTTGCTGTTTTCGTGCCTATGCTGACAGATATGACTTATGTAATGAGTATAAGGCGGGTAAGCATGCTTATAGCCGCATCCGTGCCTACCGTTGCATTGACATCTCTGCCGATCTGTTCACTTGCGGGACTCAGCCGCTGCGCAGAATACGGCGTTTTTATGAAGCGCTCTGAGGTGCTTGAGGACACACGGAATCTTGCAGTCGTTATATTTGACAAAACCGATGTGTTTACGGACGGCACTCCCAAGCTCGTATCGCTCAACTCTCCGGTGCTTGACAGCGAGGACTTCCTGAAGCTTGCCGCATATACCGCGTACAGGTCGCAGCAGCGCTTTGCCGCTCCTATCGTGAGCGCCTACAGCGGAGACATCATGCAGTCATACATAACCGATTTTAAGGATATTCCGGGCTGCGGGATGGAAATATCGCTGAGCGGAAGGGCAGTATTGCTTGGAACGCAGGAGCTGTTTGAAGCACGCAATATAGAAATTCCAGAGGCTGAGCGGCGCGACGGCTATGTTTTGTATCTTTCAATTTCAGGTATATATGTCGGCAGCATGCTGCTTAAGGAGAATATAAATCCATATGCCGAAAGCACAGTTTCCGACATGCATTCGCTCGGAGATATCAAAAGTGTCCTTTTGACGGAGGATGGCAGGGATGTAAGTGAAAAGCTTGCAAAAAGCCTGAATATTGACGAGCTTCACTGTGAATGTGATTTCAGTGAGAAGGCCTCTATCATTCAAAAATACAAGGATCAGCTTGATCAGGGCAAAACACTGATGTATATAAGCGCTGATAATCTTGAATATCATACAGCAGCTGATATTGATGCCAAAGTCGGTACATCGTTCGGCAATGCCGACATAGTAATGAGCAATGTCGGTCTGTTCGGTCTGCCGGTAGCATTAACTGCAGCCCGGCGAGTCAGGCAGCTTTCGATTGAAAACCTGATATTCACCGCATTTATAAAGCTTGTGCTCATAATTCTTGCACTTACCGGCAGCGCGACACTTTGGTTTATAGTTCTCATCGACTATGCAGCATCCATGGCAGGAGTTTTGAACATAGTAAGATTGCCGACGGATCAGCATGAGGAGCAGATAAAATAAGAGCCTTGAAAGCTAAACGGCAGCTATAGCTAACAGTTAAAAACGGATACTAACCGAAAGCCCCCCTATGCAAGAGAATAAAAGCTCTGCAT
>CAVGWF010000020.1:12204-29069 GCA_963632825.1 Escherichia coli
GCATAGGGGGGTGTAATTTTATGAAAAAAATACGAGAAGAGCCTCAAAGCTGTCAGTCATTATTATCGGGCTCGAAATGAGCGAGAGGATTTGCATCTGCCGCAATGCGCAGCTCCGTGTTATCAATGTGTGTATATATCTGCGTTGTATTGAGGTTTTCATGACCAAGCAACTCCTGTAATGTACGCACATCGACACCGTTTTGAAGCATAAGCGTTGCCGCAGTATGCCTTAGCTTATGGGAGGAATACTTTTCGGCATCAAGTCCGGCTCTCCTGAGCGAGCATTTTACCATACTGTGAACTGCCTCACGGCTCATTCTTGTGCGACGATTGGACAAGAACAGTGCATTTCGATCAATTGCCGCAATAGAGCGCCTCACATTTAAGTATCTGTTTATAGCATCGGCACACGCATCATTTATATAAACGATTCTTTCCTTGCTGCCTTTTCCGAAAACCCTGATATGATCCTCTCGAATATCATTAAGATTAAGTCCGACAATTTCGGATATACGCAGACCGCAGTTAAGGAAAATGCAGAGTATACAATAGTCACGCTCTTTGTTTTTTCCGTCAACAGAGGAGAGGAGGGTCTCTGCTTCCGGCAAAGTCAAATAGCGGGGGAGCTTATTCGGAATTTTGGGAACA
This sequence comes from Escherichia coli, assembly GCA_963632825.1. Taxonomy (GTDB): domain Bacteria; phylum Bacillota; class Clostridia; order Oscillospirales; family Oscillospiraceae; genus F23-B02. The sequence continues at coordinate 12,855 of CAVGWF010000020.1, forward strand.
TCAAGATCCTGAAGAGGATTTACATCAATGAGCTTTGCCTTGACGGTAAGATACTTATAAAAGCTGCGCAGTGTTGAAACCTTGCGCGCACGCGTAGATGCTGCAGTACCATACTCTGTGTTGCGGCTCCGCTGATTCTTGACACGATCGCGCGAGAGAAACGCAAGGTACTCATAAGCATCCGAAACGGTTATTGATTTTACAAAGTCAATGTCAATATCCCTGATGCTTATGTCCTCAAACTCTGTATTACGGGGAACGAGTCCACGCGATATTTTCATGTATCTAAAAAATGTCCTCAGATCGAGGTAGTATTCTTCAACGGTTTTCGGTGAATGTCCCTTGATTGTCTCGTGGTATATCAGGAAGCCTTTTAGAATTTCGGGCGCTTCGGTTCTGTAGTCCATATGCACACTCCGGTATTAATATTGATATAATATCATTTACGATTATATCAGGGAAGCACAAGATATGTCTATTGTCAAATTGACTAAAAATTAAGCAAAATAAAGATTTTGTTTAATTTAGGGGAGGCGAAAAAAGCAAAAGCACCTAAGAAACCGTAATAACGGAAATTAGATGCTTTCAGCTGATTTCTTCGGTGATCGGTATTGCGCTGCCTATATCGAATATTCGGTGTTCTGTGAGATACAGTGCCGCTATGCCGCGTTCATTCAAAAAGCGTTCAATTGAACGGCGCTCAGCTTCGTCTTCAATAATTCCCGTGAACGCCATTTTGTTTCTGTTTATTTTAAATGATGCTCCGCCTATAAAGCCGTGTTCAAATCCATCCAGAGCCGTGAGATTTTCGCGCACGAGCAAAACCGCAAGTCCGGCACCACAAGCTGAAGCTGCTATTTTTTTATCGGCGGTGATTATGGACCTTTCGTCAACCACGGCTATTGAGCACTTTGTATATCCTTGCCTGCAGGTGAGCTTTGTTTTGTTTATATGCCCTGCAACCGTACAATCAGACGATTTAGGGTTATATATCAGATGATCCCCGACAATGCACATATTCAATTGTGCGTCATAAGGATATTTGCTCAATTTTGGCTTTTCAACAGATAGCATCTCTATATTGTTAATTAATTCGCAATCACTTTTTTTATCGTCCTGAACCGCCAATATGTTGCCTCCGAGGTGCATTACCATTAAGTCACAATGCCCGGATAAGCGCTCATCTACACTTTCATTACATTTTAACCAAATTGGTTCGATATTTTGCGCGATCAGCGGAAAATTCAGAACATTTTTATATTTTTCTCCGAGAATAAGCTTCCTTACTCTTCCCTGCGGAAGGTTCGGAGATTCAACAAATCGCTCCATAACTCACCCAAGTGTTGCCTTTATTGCCTCGCGTATATCCCTGACCGATATAAGCTCAAGGCTTTCGGGAGGTCTTACATCATCCTTAACATGAGCAGGTATCACACAGCGCTTAAAGCCAAGCCTGGCTATTTCCGAAAGTCTGGAATTTATATTGCTGACGCTCCTTATCTCTCCTGACAGTCCTACCTCCCCGACCGCCGCGATGTCCCTGCCAAGCGGCAGATCCCTGAAGCTGCTGGCTATTGCAAGAAGTGTTGCAAGGTCAGCTGCCGGCTCTTCAAGCTCCAATCCGCCGATTACATTTATATATGCATCACAGCCTGATACCGACATGCCGCCGCGTTTTTCAAGAACGGCAAGCAGCAGTGTTGCTCTGTTGTAGTCAATGCCGTTAGAGCTGCGGCGACCGGAATTGTATGCTGCCGGCGCTATCAACGCCTGGATCTCGGCGAGTATAGGCCTTGAGCCCTCAATAACGCAGGTGACGCAGGTTCCGGGAGCGTTCTGCGGGCGGCCGGAGAGCAGAATCTCGGACGGATTTTTAAGCTCCTTGAGTCCTTTGTCATTCATTTCAAAAACGCCGATCTCATTTGTGGAGCCAAACCTGTTTTTGCCCGCACGAAGTATTCTGAATGAAGTACTGCGCTCACCCTCAAAGTAAAGCACGCAATCCACCATGTGCTCAAGCACCTTTGGTCCTGCAATGCTTCCCTCTTTGTTGATGTGCCCGATCACAAATGTCGTAAATCCATTGTCCTTTGTAAGGCGCATTATCGACATTGTACACTCGCGCACCTGACTTATACTGCCCGGAGCCGAGCTTATATCGGCATCGAACATAGTTTGTATTGAGTCTATTATCACAATATCCGGTGACAGCGTCCCAATATTCTCCATCACCTCAGAAAGACCGGTCTCGGCAAGAACATATATCTCGCCCTTGTCAACGCCGAGACGCTGTGCGCGCATTTTAAGCTGTCTCTCGCTTTCCTCACCGGTGACATACAGTATCTTTTGTCCTGCATCGGTCAAACCACAGAGCTGCAGAAGAAGCGTAGACTTGCCGATTCCGGGTGCACCGCCGACCAGTACCAGTGAGCCTCTCACCGCTCCGCCGCCAAGCACTCTGTCAAACTCGCCTATCCCGGTTGAAAATCTGAGCTCCGCCTCGGTATCAAGCTCGGAAATGAGCTTGGGCTTTTTTGCATTGACCGCTCTTGCTGAGCTTCTGCCGCCGGTTTTGCCTTTAATATCTGCCTTGACCTCAACAAGACTGTCCCATGCACCGCATGCGAGGCATTTTCCACTCCATTTCATGGTCTCGTTGCCGCATTCCGAGCAGCAAAACACCGTCTTTTGTTTCATAAACTGTTATCTCCTACGCAACAGACTGATCATTTGAATAAGTGATATACGCACTGACAAGCGCAGCCGCAATTTTTATTTGATATGCTTCCGTCGAGAGAAGCTGAGCTTCCTCGGCGTTCGACAAAAAACCGCATTCAGCAAGTATAGCAGGACATTTTACCGTTGCCATGAGCAGCAGGTCGGTCGGAGCGGGCCTTGCAACACGGCGGTTTTCCGGATCAACGGCGCTGACAAGATTCCGCTGCGCGGCAAGCCCGAGTGCTTTGCCCTGCTCGGAGCCAGAATACATGACCTCGGCTCCCCTCACCTTATCACTTGGAAATTTGTTCTGATGAACGCTTATAAGCACTGCATTTTCAATGGAATTTACAATTTCAGCCCGTGCGATAAGGTTATCACGCTCGCTGTAGTTTTCCGTCGAAGTAGGAACATCGCTTTCGCGGGTAAGCACATGATTTATTCCAAGAAAGCTGCACAGCGAAGCCATTTTCAAAGCTATACCGAGATTTATATCGCTTTCCTTATTACCGGAAGCGGATACGGCTCCGCCGTCGACACCGCCATGTCCGGCATCAATAACGAGCGTGCAGGTCCTGTAGGTGCTGACGGCATCAACGCTCATTTTCGGAAGCACAAATGATGCCGAAAAAACAAGCGCCGCTGTCAGTACAATTACCGCAGCAGGTTTTATAATATCCTTGAGCTTTATAGTAATAAACACAAAATCACCCCATTAACAAGCTATGTTCATGGGGTGATCTTTATATCATTAATTAATAAGATATAACTCCCGCCTGAGATATTATATCATTCCGCGATGAATTTTTCAAGGCGGTCAAGTCCCTTCTCTATGTTTTCCATAGATGCGGCATAAGACCAGCGCACGAAGTTTTTCATTCCGAAGCCGGAGCAAGGCACGACCGCAACAAGAGCCTTTTCAAGGAGTGCAACGGCAAAATCATCGTCGTTCTCAATGAGCTTCCCGCCCAGAGTCCTGCCAACCAGCTTCTCAATGTTCATCATTACATAGAAAGCACCGTTGGGGGTTATGCAGCTAACACCGGGTATGTTATTTATGCGCTTAACGATGTAATTGCGGCGCTCAAGGAAAGCTCTGCGCATTGCTTCAATGCCCTCCTGAGGACCGCTGAGAGCCTCTACTGACGCCCACTGACTGATAGTTGACGGAGCTCCTGTCGAATGGCTAAGGAAATTAGACATTATCTTAGCAAGAGTTTTATTCGCAGCGCAATATCCAACGCGCCAGCCGGTCATTGCATAGGACTTAGAAACGCCATTTATAAGCAGGGTACGCTCCTTGACATCCTCGCCGAGGCTTGCAATGCTGGTAAACTTTATTCCATCGTATATAAGCTGATAGTATATCTCATCTGCCAGTATATACAGGTCATGCTTAACACAGACATCCGCAATGGCGCGCAGCTCATCGGCGGCATAGATCATTCCGGTGGGGTTGGATGGGTTATTGAGCATCAGACACTTGGTCTTATCGGTTATTGCCGCTTCAAGCTGCTCTGCGGTAATTTTAAAATCCTGATCTTCACCCGCTTCAACAATAACGGGAGTTCCGCCGACCATGCGGACCATCTCATAATAGCTTACCCAGAACGGTGCAGGAATTATTATCTCATCACCGGGGTTGGTTATCGCCGCAAGTGCAATGTACACGCTGTGCTTTGCACCGCTTGCAACAACGATCTGCGTGTAGTCATACTCAACGCCGCAATCCTCTTTGAGTCTCTGTGCTATAGTTTTTCTGAGGGGGATTATGCCTGCTGCAGGTGTATACTTAGTCTTCCCGTCGCAAATAGCTCTGATGCCTGCCATGTTTATATTGTCAGGAGTATTGAAATCCGGTTCTCCTGTACCAAAGCCCACAACATCAAGTCCGTCAGCCTTCATCTGCTTTGCAAGGCTGTCAACCGCAAGTGTAGTTGATGCCCGGACTGCCTCCGCAATTTTAGATACTGGTTTCATATCTGCCACCTCCGTATATGATGAAAATATTATAACTGCTCATAAATGCTTTTTCAAGAATTAAAATATATAAATAGCTTATTACTTTTGACCGGATTATGAGCATTTGCATCGCAGAACAACGGGTGCAGCCAGCCTGCACCCGTTGTTTATTTCAGCTTATAATCACAGCAATATGCAGATCAGTGTTCCTCTGCCCTCATTTACAATGCGCTGCAATGTTTCCTGAAGCTTTGCTTTTGTATTGCCGGGCAGACCGTCCAGCCTCTCGGAAATGGCGTTTTGTGCAATATCGTACAGCGGCTGCCCGAAGATGTTTGACTCCCAAAGTTTGCTCATATCTCCGTCAAACCCCTGTAAAAGAAAGCTTATTATATCGTTTGAAGCATTGTCACCACCTATTGACGGAGTTACGACAGCCTCAACGCCGGTTTTGAGCATATGGATTGCCGGAGCCCTTGCTTTGAGCTTTACGGCGTACCTTCCTCCCTGCTTTACAAGCTGCGGCTCATCTATCTGCAGATCTTCCTGCTGTGGAACTACAACTCCGTACCCCGTCTGCCGGACGGATGCCAGCGCATCCTTAACCTTATCATATTCAAGCTTTATTTCACTTAATTCGCGCAGTATGCGCACAAGATCACCGTCATCCTGTACCTGTATTCCGGATTCATCGCTTATAAGCCTGTAATACAAAAGCCGCGGGAGGTCGATCGCAATATTTATGACACCGCTGCCCATATCACTGCTTTCGATATACGCTGCATCTACTATGTCAAGCTGCGTAATATTGCTCAGCATTCTGCCAATATCGTTAACGCATTCTATTCCATAGGCAGAACCGGCAAGGTGCTCAAACAGGCGCTTCTTCATTTCGTTTTCGCAATCTATCGCTCCGAACCACTCCGGCAGGGCTATGGATAGCTGGCACAGCGGAAACTGGCCCAGAACCTTGCGCATTATCTCCGTTATATCCTTTTCATCAAGAGCTTGGCAGTTAACGCTGATGCACGGTGCCGAATACTCCTCGGCAAGCTGAGATTCAAGCTCTTTTGCGTGCTCAGAGTCTGGTGCAGCGCTGTTGAGAAGTATGACAAACGGTTTTCCTATCGCCTTGAGCTCGGTTATGACCCTCTCCTCAGGCTCAACATATGCCTCACGCTCAATGTCACATATGCTGCCGTCGGTGGTTATGACAAGCCCAATGGTAGAATGATCGCATATTACCTTGCGCGTACCCGATTCTGCTGCCTGCGTCATAGTAACCTCATGATCAAACCAAGGAGTCGTAACAAGTCTTTCACTGCCGTCCTCAAATCTGCCGGACGCACCCGGCACCATATATCCCACGCAGTCGACAAGCCTTACCATACAGGTGGTATCGTCGCCAAGTGCTATCTCTACGGCATCCTCCGGCACAAATTTTGGCTCAGCCGTCATTATTGTGCGGCCTGAGCCGCTTTGCGGCAGCTCGTCACGCGCCCTTTCTCGGGCATATTCATCCTCGATGTTAGGAATAACAAGAGCTTCCATAAAGCGTTTTATAAATGTCGACTTGCCGGTTCTTACCGGTCCTACAACGCCTATCATTATTGCGCCGTTGGTTCTTGCAGAAATATCCCTGTAAATATCCGAATTTGTCATATAAAAAAACCTCCGCAGCCATCTCGTTTGTACGAGTCTATGTGCCGCGGAGGACAAATATTACGCTTTAAAAGAATTGCGCCGTTTGCCTGTGAATAGTCGATATAACGAAGCTGACATCCGGAAAGCTCGCCCTAAGCTTCTCGGCAAGGACCGGTATGACTACATTCTCGGTACAGAAATGGTCGGCATCTATAAGATTTACGCCAAGCTCCTTGGCGTCCAAAAAGCAATTGTACTTAATATCCGATGTAACATATGTGTCGCAGCCGGCTTTGACGGCATCCATAAGGCTTCCGCCTCCGGAGCCGCCCATAACGGCAAGCCGCTTTACCGGTCTGCCCGCATAATGATAGCGCAATCCGTTTGCTCCAAGCGCAGACTTGCACAGACCGAGAAATGATTCAAAGTCCATCTCTGTCTTAAACTCACCGATGCGCCCGCATCCGACGGGCTTTCCATCGGCATCCGTACCGCACGGCTCAAGATAGCCCTCGGAGCTTGCGGACAGTGCAGTTATAAGCGCATCGTTAACGCCGCCCTCGGCAATATCGAGATTTGTATGCATACATATCGCAGAGATGTCATTTTTTATGAGAGCTATTATCTTTCGGCCAGCGAGATCATCGGTGGTAACGCTGTTTATACTGCCGAATATTATTGGATGGTGCGATACTATCAGCTGTGCCTTGCGGTCTATTGCTTCATGTATCACCTCGCCGGTAATATCAAGCGCTGCAAGGCATGTACCAACAGCCGTGCGTCCATCGCCGACAAGAAGTCCGACATTGTCAAAATCCATTTTCAGTGATACCGGAGCAAGCTCGTTAAGCTTATCATATATCTGTTTTACGCTCGTCACAATACCGATCCTCCATTTCTCTAAGCTCGCATGTCATGCCCAGCAGCATATCCCGCCATGCCGTAAGTGAATCATCTCCTGAGCCGATTATCCCCTTGGCCGCTGATTCAAAGCGTTTTATATGTTTATCTGCAAGCGTCAAAAAGTATTTTGATGAGCTTATGTGCTCATATTTTCCGATATAGAGCTCCGAGTCTCTATATTGAACGCTTTCACCGGGATGAGCGCATATGATCTGACACAGCACTCCGTTATCCTCGATGAGAATATCATCCGTTATCGCAAAACCGTTATTTATAAGCCAATACCTGAGTATTTCCGGCTTCGTGACCGGATGCAGAATAAGCCCATAATCGTTTCTGCCGTTCCACTGCGGCAGATCATACAGTCCCCTGTCGAGTATGCCGGCTATTGTATCACCGCCCATACCGGCAACAACTATAGTATCTATGCCTGAACCGTCAATACCGTCAAGTCCATCGCAGAGGCAGAGCTCAACTCTCTCGGTATCGGTCTGCTCCAGTCCGCGCCGTGCCTTTTCAAGAGGCGCAGAATTAACATCACCGGCCACTATGCGCCCAGTATAACCGCGCTGCCGAAGCAATATAGGAAGTATACCATGGTCCGTGCCTATATCCGCGACCCCTGCTCCGTGTTCTGCAAGTGATGCAATTAATTTTAGCCTGCTGCTCATAAAAACTCTCCATATACGACGAAAAGCCGGACAAACCGGCTTTTCGTTCCATCTGCATCTTTTACAGTGCCAGCAGGTATGCCTTGAGTTCGACTATGAACTCGTCCGGGTCTACACCGTGTGCGGCACAAGCCTGTTCAAGGCTCTCGGAGGTTGCAAGAGCGCAGCCGAGGCAATGCATTCCGAGGTCCTGAAACTTTGGCATTGCTTCAGGAAAGCTTTCAAGGATCTCAGAAATAATGCTTTCTCTGCCAATGTCCATAATTTTCAGCATTTCCATTGTTCATATCTCCAATCGTAATATCTGCAAAAAAGAACGGGACGCCTTGAGGACGCCCCACTCTATTCCTGCGGTTAATTTCCTCAGGCTTCTTCCTTCATCTTTGCAAAGCACTCGCTGCAATATACAGGACGGTCAGACTTGGGCTCAAAGGGAACCTTTGCCTCGCCGCCGCAAGCTGCGCAAACCGCAGTGAAGAACTCACGGGGACCACGAGCGGCATTTTTACGCGCATCACGGCACGCCTTGCAGCGCTGGGGCTCATTCTGGAAGCCGCGCTCTGCATAGAACTCCTGCTCACCGGCGGAGAACACGAACTCCTGACCACACTCTTTGCAAACTAAGGTCTTGTCTTCGTACATTGTAAATCCTCTCTTTTGAAAACTCGCCTGTCGGCTTTTATATGCGTCAGCTATTTGCTGATTTCGCCTGATTAAGCATCTGCGCCGTTTTGCGCCTTATCCTTTGTATCGCGTTATCTACCGCTTTGTCGCTTTTACCGATCGACTTAGCTATCTCTTTATAGCTCAAACCGTCAAGATACAGCGCCAACACCGCCTTCTCAAATTTTGAAAGCGCGTCAACCAAGGACAAATATAACTGTTCTGTGTACTTTTTGTTCTCTCTTGCCAGAACCTGCTCTTCAGGAGATTTCTGAAAATAGTCAGCATATACCGATGCCGGGGTCTGGGATTCATCCGAGAGTATTGACTCTAAAGGTACGCCATTGTTAAGCGGATCATGCTTTAGGCTGGAAGCTGATTTTACCGCTGATCTAAGTCTGTTTCTGATGCACCATTCGGCAAATGTCCGAAACGACGCATTATGCACCGGCTCATACTGTCTGATCGCAGACAGCAGACCGAACATACCCTCCTGAATAAGATCTTCACTTTCTCCGCCTGCAAGAAACAGAGGCCGCGCGCAGATCCTAACCAAACGCATGTACCGCGAGACGAGTTCTTCCTCGGCGCATCTGTCACCTTGGAGAGAGAGCCTCTGCAGTTCAGTATCTTCCAAATCAGCGTATCTACTCATATAAAATCACTGTTACTTCCAACTATACTATCATAGTATATCTCATTTTTGTTGAAAGTCAATAGATATATGGCAGAAAATCTCTTGATTTTCATACGAATATGAGCCTTTAGCAGTCTATTTCCTGCTGTCCGAGCCGTTCTATGCTCAAATACTCATATGTTTTTCTCGTCACGCAGCGGCCGCGCGGCGTTCTGGTCAAAAAGCCCTGCTGCAGAAGATACGGCTCGTAAACATCTTCAAGCGTCACCGAATCCTCATTTATGGTTGCCGCAAGTGTTTCAAGCCCCACGGGTCCTCCGTTATAAAATTCGACTATGCTCCTCAGCATACGCCTGTCAAGCGCATCAAGTCCGCTTTTATCTACCTCCAGCCGAGAAAGTGCCATATCTGCAACTGCTTTTGTGATAACTCCATCCGCCCTCACCTGCGCGAAGTCGCGTACCCGTCGCAGCATTCTGTTGGCTATTCTGGGTGTTCCTCTTGACCTTGAGGCAATCTCAACTGCACCGTCACGGTCAATTTCAATACCAAGGATGTCGGCCGAGCGCTCAACTATCCTTCGCAGCTCGTCGACCGTATACAGCTCAAGTCTGAGCGTGACACCGAATCTATCACGCAGCGGCGCCGTGAGCTGACCGGAGCGGGTGGTGGCCCCGATAAGAGTAAACTTCGGGAGCTCAAGATGCAGCGAATTTGCAGACGGACCTTTGCCGAGGATTATATCAATAGCATAATCCTCCATTGCCGGATATAGTATCTCCTCATAGGCACGATTCAGCCTGTGTATCTCATCAACAAACAGAATATCGCCCTCATTGAGATTTGTCAGCATTGCTACAAGATCACCCGGCCGCTCTATGGCAGGACCGGAGGTAATGCGCATATTCACGCCCATCTCATTCGCGATAACTGCGGCGAGGGTGGTTTTACCGAGTCCCGGAGGTCCATGCAGCAGAACATGGTCAAGCGGCTCGTTCCGAAACCTTGCAGCGTCAATAAAAACACTTAGATTATCTTTTGCTTTTTCCTGACCTATATATTCGATAAGAGTTTTCGGCCGCAGGCTTCCCTCTCCCGCATCCTCCGGCAATACCGATGAGCTCGTAACTACCGGTATATCTTCCAGACCGTCGGAAAAATTAATGCTCATCTCCTACCTCCGTCATGCAAGATTTTTCAGAGCCGTCTTGACAATTTGCTCCGTGCTCATGCCTGCAATGTCAAGCTTTATTATAGCGGCATTTATCTCGGCAGTGCCATAGCCGAGCACCATGAGCGCCGCAATGGCATCGCTTTTATTTGTGCCGGCTTCGGAAGACAGCACCGCGGCGGCAGGCAACTCAACCGAGGCTCTGCCCATTTCCTTGGAAACCTTGTCCTTTAGCTCAAGTATTACGCGCTGAGCTATCTTTTTGCCGACTCCCTGTGCCGCTGATATCGCCTTATCATCGCCGTTCATTATCGCCAGTGCGAGACCTTCCGGCGTTATTGCGCATAAAATTGCCTGAGCGGCCTTAGGTCCTATCCCGGATACGGTCAGAAGCATCTCAAAGCAGCGCTTCTCGCTCATCGTTGAAAATCCGAACAGCTCAAAACAGTCCTCTTTTATATATTCGGATATGTAAAGCTTGGCTTTCTCATTTATTCTGAGGTTCGAGAGCGTGCCGGCAGTGGTATTGACGGCATACCCCACTCCCCCGCAGTCGATCACCGCAAGGTTTATGTCGATGTCTGTAACTGTTCCGTTTAAATGGTAGAGCATATTCCCTCATTCTCCTTTCGACTGAGCAGTGAGCTTGAGCTCCTCGCATGACATATTGCAAGAGCCACTGCGTCGGCTGCGTCGTCCGGCTTCGGTGCTGACGGCAAATTAAGTATTCTGCGCACCATGTCAATGACCTGCTTCTTTTCGGCTCGTCCATATCCGACCACAGCCTGCTTCACCTGAAGCGGCGTATACTCAAAAACCGCAACTCCGGCACGGTATGCCGCAAGCAGGATCACACCTCTGGCATGGGCAACCGAAATTCCGGTTGTAATATTTGTGTTGAAAAACAGCTCTTCAACCGACATCACATCCGGAGAAAATGTGGAAAAAAGCTCGTTCATGTCACAGAATATTCTGTCAAGGCGGCTCGAAAGCGAGGTGTGGGCCGGCGTGGAGATCACACCGCAGGTCACAAGCCGCATTTTAGTCTTATCGGTATCAACGACCGAGAAGCCAACCGTAGCAAGTCCGGGGTCGATGCCCAGAATACGCAATTCAATCACATCCTATCATTGTATTCTACCATAAGACCGCCTCTATTACAACAGAAAAACTCGGCTCTCGGCTTTTACGCTTGTCAAGCTGAATTTGTAAAATTTCATTAATATCGTTGCTATATTTAGGCACTTATACTATACTGCTGATGTAACATTTTATCGGAGGATACCATGAAAAGCTCAATCAAGGATAAAGTATTCAACTATATGTTCAATACGCTGTGCAGATATAGGCGCGATGACCTCTGCCGCGCAGTCAGTGCCATGCAGCAAGGAGAAGAAAGAGGCATAAAGACTGCTGCTCTGAAAAAATGGTTCAAGGAAATGACAGGAAAAACGGCAGCGCTCACGCCGCAGCAGCTTGATGATGTAAGAGCCGCATGGGGCGATATATGGGATACCGGTCTTGTCGATCCGCTTTGGGTGCAGGTGTACAGCGGCAAAACCGGAATCTACAGTCCCGAATATGTAGGCAGCGATATACACTACTACAATGTCGAGTGGAGCAAAATAGACTACGATTATCTGCGCGCTTTCTTGGATAAGAACTATATGGATGTACTCCTGCCGTGCGTAAAGCATCCTGTCACTCTGATCCGCAAGGTGCACGGTCTGTATCTTAACGATGACTTTTCTCCTATGACGAAGCAGGAGGCGGTTGATAAGCTGTATGATAACCTTTATCTGGGAATTGTTGTAAAAATAAGCCGCGCAAGCAGCGGAGGAAAGGGTGTCAGATTTCTCGGCGCCGGCAGCTCAAGGGATGATATTTCTCAGTCTCTCGATGCAGATTCGGATATTGCGGTGCAGCTCGTTATGAAGCAGCACCCTGAGATGGCAAAGATGAACGCCTCGTCCGTCAACACGATCCGCATAATATGCATAATGCTCGATGGGGAGTCCATTCCACTGTCCGCAGTCGTAAGGATAGGAAACAGCGGCAGCCGTGTTGACAATTTCAGCAGCGGCGGTGTCGGCTGCGGTGTCAGACCGGACGGACATCTCAATAGCTGCGGTTACACTCAGAAGGGTGAGAAATATGATGTTCACCCGAATGGTTTTATTTTCAGCGAGGGCTTTGTGCCCAACTTTGATAAGGCTCTTGAGGCAGTCAAGCGCTGCCATATGCGCGTCCCGATGTTTGGAGTCGCCTCATGGGATATTGCGATAGACGAGGACGGTGAGCCTGTGCTCATTGAATACAATGTCGGCGGAGCGGGCATAGACATACACCAGTATAATAACGGTCCGCTTTACGGCAAATACAGAGATCGCATAATTTCCGACGCGTTTAAAAATTATGCCCTGAGAAGTGCCGTACTCGACTTTAACTATTCCATTGCACACGGCTCGGTAACTCTCTCATGCGGCAGCAAAAGCGTTTCTCGGCTTGTCATACCGGAATCTATAGAAGGAATACCCGTTCGAGCGATCGCGGGCAGTGCATTCAAAGACAGTGCAAAGCTGACCGAGCTTATTGTAGATGCCCGGCTTGATGAGATCGGTTATCTTGCCTTTTATCATTGCAGGAATATGAAGCGCATTGAGTTCAAGCTCCCCGTGAAGACTATATCGCGCTCTGCATTCAACCGCTGCACGGCACTTGAAAGTCTCATTCTGCCGGATGGCTGTGAAAAAATATGCACATACGCCTTCCGCACATGCAAGGCACTTCGGAACATAACGATACCGGAGTCCGTCCGCATTATTGAGCCTGATGCGTTTCTTGAGTCGCCCAATGTTGTTATACACTGCAAAAAAGGAAGCGCAGCAGAATGCTACGCTATAGCAAACGGGATAAAATATAAAACATAAAATACAAAATATAACAAAACCGCTGCATCAAGCGATGCAGCAGTTTTTACCTTAGGCATTATGGGCTCTGGGATGCGCTTTATTATAAACATCCTTGAGCTGTTTTTTTACAAGCTGAGAATATATCTGTGTCGAAGATATGTCTGCGTGACCGAGCATCTCCTGTATTGAACGCAGATCGGCGCCGTTTTCAAGCAGATGCGCGGCAAACGAGTGGCGCAGCGTATGCGGCGTTATGGTTTTTTCGATATGAGCCTTCTTCTGATATGACTTGATTATCTTCCAAAAGCCCTGACGCGACATTCTTTCGCCGCTCACATTGACAAACAGTGCCGGTTCACCGGGCAGCGCTATCATTTGCGGACGCACAAATTCTATGTATTCCGTAAGTGCCTTAATAGCAGTCGAATACAGCGGTATAAGACGCTCCTTATCTTTACTGATGCACCTTACAACACCCGCAGATGTATTGACATCGTTGAGATTGAGCGCTATAAGCTCGCTCACCCTAATACCGGTCGCATACAAAAGCTCAAGCATTGCCCGGTCTCTATAGCCCTTTGCATCCGTGCATGAGGGCTGCTCCAAGAGCAATTCCACTTCCTTGCTCGTGAGTATCTGCGGAAGCTTATGCGTTGTTTTATCCGGCGTGAGCTTGCCGGTCGGGTTTTCGGCCACAACTCCGTTATCAGCAAGCACACCGTAAAGGCACTTTATTGATGCTATAGCTCTGGATACCGTTGCAACCGATTTGCCGTTACCCTTGAGCCATTCGATATATTCGTGGAGCTCATTCTCCGCGGCACTGTCGATGGAAGTCTCGGTATGAACATCCAGATAGTCCCCGAGCTGACGGACATCACGCATATATGAGCTGAGGGTATTCTGTGAACACTTCTTGACATCTACAAGATACTTATTAAACATCTCGAGACATTCCGAATTTTTCATTCAATACCCTCCTTTCTAAAAGGTCTGCAAAATATCTACATGCAAAAGAATCCCGCTGCGGCAACGGCAGCTACAAGCAGAACAACGGCTGCGAAAAAAAACAGCACAGCATTTCTGGCGCTCCGGTCGTTTCTCATCAGAATTTTAAGGCGGGAGGAGATTGCAAGTGCACTATACGGCACATACACGAACGCCAAAACGCATACAAAGCTAAACACGGCAAATTTAAAAAATTCTGCCGATAACAGAACAGTCTGCGCATAAAGGTGCGACATAAAGCACACCGCAGTACCGCCGAAGATGCTGAGCACCGCAACAGTCACGGGCGCATACACCATTATGGCAGCTGCCGCTTCGGCTGCAAGCAGAAATACGCAGGTAAAAAATGCAAGTGAACGACCGTTGGCTCCAAGCATGCCGGCAATAAAGCCAACATTAGAATTGATCGTGCTAAAAACGAGGGTACAAAGCAGAGCTCCAAAAGCAAAGCAAGCACATACGAGTACTAACCGTGCATCAAAAGCCCCTCGTTTTACAAAATTATTATTAGATTTTTGTTTATCCATAAGCCTCCTAAATCGTCGCTGCAGGATGGAGAATAACTCACGGATTTACATAATTTCTGCGTAAGGACAATATAATACAATTTTTAAATGTAATCAAGGCTTTTTGAAAAATTACATCAATTTTGTTGATTATGTCAATATATTATGTCAACAGCGTTATGTAAACCACAGCACCGACCTTAGGTGTAGATGCTGTCTTTCCGTGCTTCATACGCAACATTTTGTCATTGACCATCGCAATATTCACTATATATAGGTTATCACTCCGTATTATGTCAACTCTATCTTGTATATACAATGAGTAATTTCATCTTCTGATTTTGCCGCCTTTACGAAACTTTTTGTTACCTTTGCATAAATTGATTGTGCTGCCTATCGCACCGCAAGCAATTGAAATGATAATTATTTCAATTATTTTTATCCAATCGACCTCGGTCGGATAGGCTGCGAGCGGAACCGCAGCCAGTATCACTGCATATCCCGCTCCGGTAGCTGCACCGAGAATGAGGCGCTTTTGCACTCTTCCTATGTTAGCCAGCGCTCCGCCTAATGCTGAGCTTATCGCAATTGCCGCACTTATTATGATGTCGGCATTTTCCTGCGAGCACTTTCCGTTTTTTACGAGCAGTGCATATGTTCCGCACAGTATTGCCGACATCACAAGGGCCGCTATTATCCCAGTAGTTGCCCTTCCCTTTCCGCTGCTTTTGTTTGAAGACATAATAATACCCCCGACTAATGATGTTTGTACATCCTATTAGTCGGGGGATATTTTAATGCAGATAAATTATTTTTTCTCTTTTTCCTTTGCTTCAGCAGCCTCTGCTCTCACATTGGTGCCAATTGCCCACTTTTTGATCTGAACGCGAACCCTGTCCTCACTGGTCTCAATAGTGATATCATCCTCAGTGACATGGACAATTGTGCCCATAATACCGCCTATGGTAACTATTTCATCGCCAACACTGAGCGCATTACGCATGGCCTCAATTTTCTTCTGCTTTTTCTTCTCCGGTCTTATCATGAAGAACCACATCAGGACAAAAAATACGAGAAGAAGAATGATCATAGAGGTAGAACTGCCGCCTCCAGTTGTTGTTGTTGCTTCTGCTAAAAACATGGTGTGCTCCTTATCATTAATGAATTTATTGTTTCACAACATTTTAACCTATTATACATAAATGTAATGTTGATTTCAAGTATTTTATATGCGCGTGTCCAACAATGCCGAATATTTTTGTCTGAACTGTTCAAACTCTCCCGAATCAAGGCTATCTCTTATCCGTTCCATGAGTTTATTGTAGAAATACAGATTATGCATTACCGCAAAACGCATGGCAAGCATCTCGTTTGCTTTGAACAAGTGTCTCACATACGCCTTTGAGTATCGTCTGCATAC
>CAVGWF010000021.1:0-3927 GCA_963632825.1 Escherichia coli
CTTGAGATCACTCCGCGTGCGATGCTGTCCCGCGGAGTTGCCGGCATACGCGGCAAAAGTCTTATCATAAACCTCCCCGGCAATGAGTCCGGTGCACGGCAGAATCTTGAGTCGATAATCGGAGTTCTGGAGCACGCCTTGCAGATGATCGCCGCAGGCGGTGATTGACAGCACAGCACATTGTATATTAAAATCACGCAGTCAGCCGACTGCGTGATTTTTCTTTATCCTTATGTTTAAGAGCACTATCGCCGAGAGAACGAGCACTATTCCGGCTGCGCTCATAATGGTGAGAGCCTCATCATATATGACTACACCTACTATAGTCGCAACTACCGGCTCGACGGACGCCATGATTGATGCCTTACCGTTTTCAAGGCCCTCAAGTCCGTGGGTGTACAGCAGATACGGCAAAAAGCAGGTCACAAGCCCGGTTGCAAGCGCAAACGCAAAGCTGCCGCCGCTTGATGTTATAACCGTGAGGTATTCCGTTCCGCCGAGCACCGTAGCACCCAAGGCTGCCAGCAGGCAGGAATAGAAGTTTATAGTCAGGCTCGAATAGCCGCGGTTGAGCGCAAAGCGGCTGAAAATACTGTAGAGCGCATAACAGACTCCGGCGGCAAGCCCGAGTCCTATGCCGATGGGCGTTATACGGGTCTCTCCGCTTCCTATACCCGAAACAAGGCAGCAGCCCAGGAACGCCATTGCCATCGCGGACAACTTCTGTCCGGTGAGTCTTTCCCTGAACAGCAGTGCCGAAAACATTATCACAAAGCACGGCGCCGTGTAAAGCAGTATCGCCGCAGCCGACAGACTCATGTGATCCATTGCTTTAAAATAGCATAAGCCGAACACCAGCAGCGATACTATACCGCTCCCGAAGAATATCCACAGATCGCGCAGCTTTATTTTAAACGCCGAGGGCTCTTTTATTGCAACGACAACGGCGAACAGCACTGCCGCAAAGATACATCTTACCGCTATGCAGCCGATGGCGGAGATGCCCATGGAGTCAAGTGTTCTGCGGAAAAATCCCATGAAGCCCCAGAGTGTACCCGCCGCAATGACGGAGACGATATACCTGTTTTTCATCCGGCAATCCCCCCTATCCATGCAGCCAGCGGAACATATGCGACCGGAAGTACTATAGCCGGCAAAAGGTTGGGAACATTGACCTTTTTATCCGTTATGCCCATCATGTTAAAGCCCATTCCTATGAAAATGGCTCCTCCTACCGCCGACATTTGAGTTACGACATCTGTGCTGAGCACCGGAGCGAGCACGCCCGCAAGCAGGATCAGCAGCCCTTCCCAGATAAGCACCGGCACGAGGGACAGTGCAACTCCTATACCCATTGCAGCCGACATGGCCGCTGCCGCAACGGTGTCGATAACGGTTTTTGTAAACAGTACGCTGTGTTCGCCGCGCAGTCCGGCATCGAGCGAACCCATGATTGCCATTGCTCCTACGGTGAACATGACGGAGGCACTTATAACGCCGTCGGCAAATTTGCCCTCGGCAAACTTTTTTCCGGCAAACAGGCGAGTTATCCTGTCGCCTATTCCGTCGATAAACTCGTCTATATGCAGCAGCTGCCCAACGAGCGCACCTATGGCAAGGCTCAAAACAAGACACATCGTATCACTTGAGCCTACTATCCCCTGAATACCGACGGATACAACAACAAGTCCCATAGCGGTCATCAGGCAGTTAACGAGTTTTTCATTTATTTTCGTCCTGAGCATGGTTCCTGCGGCACCGCCGAATGCGATACCCAAAGCATTGACTATTGCAGCTATCATGGCTAAACCTCTTTACATAAACACAATGGCTCTATTTTAATTACTTGCACTTCTATAGTCAACACACATATTTAATTCGATTGACAAAAATTTATGTGTTGTGCTATTATATCTAGAGTTATGCGGGTATGATGGAATTGGCAGACATGCGAGATTTAGGTTCTCGTGCTTATGGCGTGCAGGTTCGACCCCTGTTACCCGCACCAGAATCAGCCGGATACTTCGTGAAAAAAGCAGCCTTTTGGCTGCTTTTTTCAGTTTCCGTTCTGCCTGTGACTTACCTAACAACTATATCTTATCATTATTTATTTTTTCAGCACCATGCTGCCGCTGCGTGCGCCGGTGAGCTCACCGTTTGAAACGGCCTCCTCGCCGTTTACAAACACGATGCTTATCCCCTCAGCGCTTCTGCCGAGTTCATCGGGAAATACTCTGAGTCCGTCGGGGTCAAAGACGGTCACATCGGCGAACATGCCCTCGGCAAGGCGGCCGCGCTCGGTAAAGCCGAAGCGCTCCGCTATCTTCCAGCTCATCTTATTTATGACGCTCTCCCACGGAATGGAGTTTTCACGCGCCTTTATCAGGAAGTTCGGGTAGCCCTGGAAGGCAGCGCCGTTCTGCACTCCGCGCGGCTCTACCCACGCGTCGGTCATAAACACACTCAGCTCATCCTTCATCAGGCGGCATATGAGCTCCTCGTTGTAATACTTATCAAGATACACCTTGCCGGTGCCGTTCGACGCGTCGATAAGCTCAAGATAGAGATCAAGGCAGTCGCGTCTTTCGCTCTTTGCGACCTCACTGACCTTGCGTCCCTCATAGGCCTTGTACTTCGGCTCATCGTTAATATAAGCGATCGTTATGTCCTTGAAGTCGATGCCCAGCAGCAGGCGGGTGACATCTATAACCGCGCGCAGCTTCAGGCGATTTACGGGCTTCTTCTTTTCCTGCTCGCTAAGTGCCATATACCACGGCGGGCAGATGACATTTATGGTGGATGCACCGTAGGTCATCGAATAGTTATCGTAGGCAATATCGTAGCCCTGAGCGCGGTAATCGTAGAATTTCTTGAGCATCGGGTCGATGCTCTTCCATGAGGAGGTTCCGACAAAGATAAGGTGCGAGTACTCCATACGGCACTTTGAGCGTTTCATGATCTCTATGACCTCGTCGAGAGCGATCTCGATATGCGGTTTTGAAATGAGCGGATAGCCCAGTGCGATCTTGGAGTTTGCGCGGGGATGCACCGTCACTATGCCGTCATACTCGGCAACGGTCGAGGCAAAGGCTACGAGCTCCTCCATATCCGAATACATGCCCGGCTCGTACATGAAGCCGAAGCTTCCTCCGAACGCGCCGTTTTCCATGGCTTCGCGCACATGCTCAAGCATTTTTTCGCGCCCCTGCGCATCCATTTTGCCGGGCTTTAAGCCGCTGACGGCTATACGCGTCGTTCCGTGTCCGATCAACGGCACGATGTTTACAAACAGCTTTCCCTTAGTTTCATCGACAAACTGTCTGAAGCTTCCGGGGTTTTTAGCCTCGAAAAGTCCCGCGCCGACATTCTGCTTATACTGCGAGCCGCGCTCTATGCCGAAGCATGAAAAGCCGCAGTTGCCGGTGACCTGCGTGGTTATTCCCTGACGCAGGAATGGTGCGAAATATACCTCGGCGTTATCGTAATCGCAGAAGAAATCATTGTGGGAATGAGCGTCGATAAAGCCCGGAGCTATGCACTTGCCGGTGCAGTCAATGAGCTTATCCGCCTGTACCTCGGCCTTCGGACCTACATATGCGATCCTGTCGCCGTCTATGACGACATCTCCCGTGAAGGGCTTTGCGCCGGTTCCGTCATAAACAAGTCCGTTTTTAAGTACGGTTATCATGCCTGTCCTCCTTAAAATTCATAGTTATTTCGTAGTCTGAATGATTTTATCACCGTACTGAACATATTACAATAATTTTATCATTATTGAACACAAAATCCGAATCTGTGTATCATCAGCAAATTTTATTATAATATAATTGACAAGCTTATATAATAAGTGCTATTATATCGCCGCTGCATAGATTTTGCAAAAAAACTTGACAAAGGAGCAATGTTATGCCTATCATTCATGTAACC
>CAVGWF010000021.1:3937-5574 GCA_963632825.1 Escherichia coli
CATGGAATACTTTGCAGAGCAGATATGCGCCAACACCTCTACACTTTCAAAAAACATTTATGTTTACATACATGAGATGGAAAAAGAAAATGTACGGAAGCTCGCACCGACCGTGCTTATAGACTGGACGATGATGCCAGATCGCACCGATGAGGCCAAAAAGCCTATCATGGCCGCTATGACAGACAAGCTTGCGCAGGTCTGCGGCGAGGAATACAGGCAGGAGATCGTTATAATCTTCAACGATATCCCGCTTGCAAGCGCCATGCTCGGCGGTGAGACAAGGTCGGAGAATCCCTCAAAGTAAAACGATTTTTAATCAGGTTGCGGCAGTCGTTTAAGCGGCTGCCGTTTTTTCAGGAGTTATTATGGCAAATTTTATTGAGATAAACGATTTTTCCGCGCCGGAGCTGGATGTCTATGCAAGGCTTACGGAAAACCAGCTTTTATGCAGGATGCACCCGGAAAACGCCATGTTCATAGCCGAAAGTCCGCTCGTTATCGAACGGGCGCTTGACGCCGGGTGTACTCCCCTGTCGTTTCTCATGGAGACAAAGCACGCCGGCGGCAAGGCAAAGGAGCTGCTCGCGCGTTGTCCGGATAATATCAATGTATACACAGCGCCGCTTGAGGTTCTCACGGAGCTTACGGGCTTTCATCTGACGCGCGGCATGCTGTGCGCAATGCTCAGGCCAAGACTGCCGGAGGTTGCCGAGGTGTGCGAGGGCGCAAGCCGTATAGCAGTGCTCGAAAATGTCATGAATCCAACCAACATCGGTGCAATATTCCGTTCGGCGGCGGCACTCGGGATAGACGCGGTGCTGCTCACCTCGCAGGGCAGCGATCCGCTTTACCGCAGATCGGTGCGCGTGAGCATGGGAACGGTGTTTCAGGTACCGTGGACCTACCTCGGCGAGGACTGGATGCGGGAGCTTGCCGAGCTGGGCTTCAAGACGGCGGCAATGGCGCTTACGGGCAAATCGCTGCCGATATACGATCCGGCTCCTGCAAAGGAGGCAAAGCTTGCCATCGTTCTCGGCACCGAGGGCGACGGACTTGCATCCGAAACGGTAGCGGGCTGTAATTACACCCTGCGCATTCCCATGTCGCACGGCGTTGACTCTCTCAATGTGGCGGCAGCAAGCGCGGTGGCATTTTATCAATTGGGTGTAATGCATAAGCTGTAAAAAACCGACCCTGTCCGTTCAGGCAGGGCCGGAGATCGTTAAATTGCAGTCTCTCATTCGACGGCACTCGTAAGCTTGTTGATAAACACGGTGAAGCCGACGGCAAACAGGACTGCCAGAACACCGAATACGGCAACGCTTGAGGAGAAGGTCGCCATGCAGTAGCTCGATACGGCGGCTCCGACGAGGCAGACGATAACGGCCAGTGCAAAAAGTGTAGTCTTTTTCATAACTATTCCTCCGATTATAGAACATTAAATTTCTTCAGAAGATTTCAATTATATTCGGGCCCTGAATAGTTCTTGATTTCTTACTGTCTGTATTGTAAAATAAATCGCAAGAAAAGTAAAGCTGTTGATTATTATGACGGCTTTAAGTATCACTTAAAGGAGGAACGGCTATGGAAACTGCACGGTGCAGGGCCTTTCTGGCCGCGGCGGATACGGGGAG